>NZ_BAAAIF010000025.1:0-125406 GCF_039525925.1 Streptomyces javensis
GCCCCGATCTTCGACCTGGTCGACTACGGCGTGGTCGGCGACCTCTTCGAGGTCGTCCCGCAGCTGACCGAGGAGGTCAAGACCCGCAAGGGCTGACACCCGCCGGACCTCCGCGAGGCCCCGTACGCGATGCGCGTGCGGGGCCTCGCGGCTACCGGGAGGGTGTTGACCAGCCGTTCCACGGCTGGCTAACTTCACTGCACGGATCATCGTTTCCGTACAGCGGAAATGGCGGGAAGGGTGGAGGAGTGGACATGGAGTCTCAGGGGACGGTGCGGACCAGCCTGCCCGGTGCCGTACGGGCATCCATCGCCGACTCCCTCGCCGCCGTCGACGCCGAGCTCGCCCGCCGATACCCCGGCGACCCCGGCACCCGCCAGCCCGTCCACACCGTCTACGTCCCCGCCGACCTCTTCACCGCCGGTACGGTGCGCGACTGGGGCGACCAGGCGCTGGCGGCCCTCGACCGGCACGCCCCCGACGCCGCCGCCTTCGCCGCCGTCCTCGGCCTCCCCGGCGAACTCGCCGAACCCGTCCACACCCGGGTCCGGGCCAAGCTCGAGCGCGAGCCCGTGGAGGACCTGCGCATCGACTTCGAGGACGGCTACGGCCCCCGCCCCGACGCCGAGGAGGACGCCGCGGCCGCCCGCGCCGCCTCGCTCGTCGCGGCCGCACAGGCCGAGGGCACCGCGCCGCCCTACGTCGGCATCCGCATGAAGTGCCTGGAGGCAGCCGTACGCGACCGCGGCATCCGCACCCTCGACATCTTCCTCACCGGGCTGATGGCGGCCGGAGGGCTGC
This sequence comes from Streptomyces javensis, assembly GCF_039525925.1. Taxonomy (NCBI): domain Bacteria; kingdom Bacillati; phylum Actinomycetota; class Actinomycetes; order Kitasatosporales; family Streptomycetaceae; genus Streptomyces; species Streptomyces javensis. The sequence continues at coordinate 802 of NZ_BAAAIF010000025.1, forward strand.
CGGACGGCCTGGTGCTCACCCTCCCCAAGGTGACGTACGCCGAGCAGATCACCGCGATGGCCCGGCTGTGCGAGGAGTTCGAGAAGGCGCACGGACTCGCCCCCGGCCGCATCGGCTTCGAGATCCAGATCGAGACCACCCAGGCCATCCTCGGCCCGGACGGCCGCGCCACCGTCGCCCGGATGATCGACGCCGCCGAGGGGCGGGCCACCGGGCTGCACTACGGCACCTTCGACTACAGCGCCTCCTGCGGCGTCGGCGCGACCCATCAGTCCATGGACCACCCCGTGGCCGACCACGCCAAGGCCGTGATGCAGGTCGCCGCCGCCGGTACCGGCGTACGGCTCTCCGACGGCTCCACCAACGTGCTGCCGGTCGGCCCCACCGAGCGGGTCCACGACGCCTGGCGGCTCCACCACCGCCTGGTCCGGCGGTCGTTGGCGCGCGCCTACTACCAGGGCTGGGACATGCACCCCGGCCACCTCCCGACCCGCTACGCCGCCGTCTACGCGTTCTACCGCGAGGGCCTGGAGGCGGCCGCGGAACGGCTCGCCGCGTATGTGGACCGTACGGCCGGAGGCACCGGCATCGCCGACGAACCGGCCACCGCGAAGGCCCTCAGCGGCCACTTGGTGCGCGGGCTCGACTGCGGGGCCCTCGACGGCGCCGAGGTCGAGCGGCTGACCGGGCTCGGCCGCGCCGAACTCGACGCGCTGGCGGGCCGCGCGGCCCCGGCCGCCCCCTGACCCCGGAACACCGGATCCGCGCGGGCCCACGGACCGGCCCCTACCGCCGGGTCGCTGATCCGCTTGGCCATATCCGCTCACCCGCACGTGTCACCCCGGATGCGACCCCGTCGGTGAAGGCGGGAGATGGGTGTCATGGCCAGAAGCGCCGTGTCGGCCCTGCTGATCCTGCTCGGTTGCCTCCTCGTACCGGTGTCCGTGCTGACGGTGTGGGTCCACGACATCGTCCTGGACACCGACCGCTATGTGGCGACCGTCGCCCCGCTCGCGAAGGACCCGGCGATCCAGGACACCGCCGTGGAACAGGTCAGCCAGGCCGTCGACATCCGCCACAACAGCCAGGAGATCACCGCCGACATCGCCTCCTGGCTGCGCGCCCACGGCCTCCCGGAGCGGGCCGCCGACACCATCGAGGGGCTGGCCCCGCAGCTGGACTCGGCCCTGGACCAGGCGGTGCGGAAGGTGGCCGCCCACATCGTGCGCAGCGAGCAGTTCCCCGCCGTGTGGACCGGCGCCAACCGGGCCGCCCACACCGCCGTCGTGAGCGCCCTCACCGGCAAGGGCGGCGGGCCGGTCGGCGTCGAGGGGCACACCGTCACCCTCAACGTCGGCGCCGCCGTGGAGCGGGTCAGACAGCAACTGGTGGACGCCGGTCTCCCCGCGGTGACCGGCGTCCCCGACATCCACCAGCGGCTCGTCCTCTTCCACTCCGACCGGCTCGACACCTTTCGACGGGCGGCGCGCCTGCTCGACCTGGCCGGGAACTGGCTGCCCGCGCTGACCGTGACCCTCGGCGGTACGGGAGTGCTGCTCGCCCGCCGGCGCCGCCGGGCGCTCGCCCGCGCGGCCCTGGGCACCGCGCTCGCCTCCCTCGCCCTGGCCCTGGTCCTCGTGGTGGGCCGCCGCTACTACCTCGACCATGTGCCGACGGGCGTGTTGTCCCGGGAGGCCGCCTCGGTCCTCTTCGACACGGTGGTGCGCTTCCTGCGGGTCACCGTGCTCACCGTGCTGGTGCTCGGCCTCGTGGTCGCGCTCGGCGCCTACCTGGTCGGGCCGGGGCGGCTGCCGAGCACCGTACGCGGCCGGGCCGAGGTCCTCACCGACAGCGCGGCCCGCTGGGGCGCCGCCCACGGGATGCGCACCGGCCGGGCCGGAACCTGGACCGCCGACCACCGGCGGGGACTGACGACGACGGCCCTGCTGGTGCCGGTCGCGGTGTTCGCCCTGTGGAACCACCCCACCGTGCTGACCGTGCTCTTCCTGGTGCTGATCCTGCTGGCCGCCCTCGCCGTGATCGCCCTCCTGGCCGCCACGGGCCGCGCGGGCGCGCACGGCCGGGGCGGCTGAAACCGGATCGGGGCCCGTTCCACGGGCCGTCAGCCGGGGCCCGCTCACAGGACGTCAGGGGGCCAGGATGAGCACGATGAAGATCAGGCACGCGGCGGCATTGACCACCCAGCTGTGGGTGGTGAGCCATTCCCGGAGCCGGGGCATCGCGCGCCGCGCCCGGTGGCCGAGAAGGAGGTAGACCAGCAGCGGCAGTGCCGCGATCAGCACGGTGGCGGCGACGAACGGCAGCGCCGCCGTCCATTCCGCGTCGTGCTGCTCCAGATTCGCCCCCACGGTCAGCATGACCGCGATGTCGGACGGCATGAGCAGGATGATCAGAAAGCCGGTCGTGAGCGCCTTACGGGGACCGGCCTCCATCAGCGAGCCCAGCCACTTCGGCGGCTCGACCGTCCGCCGCTTCACCACGTTCTTCACGGCGACCAGCGCCAGCAGTCCCACCAGCACCAGCTGGACGACGACCGCCGCCACACCCCGGTCGGACGGGTCGCCCGGTGCGATCGCCTGCCCCAGCAGCGCGAAGATCCCCCGGGCCAGGGCGACTCCCGCCGCCGTGGCGACCACCACCCCGAGCAGAAACGCCAGGCCCACCCGCACCGGCCGCGCGGTGGTCACGAGGACGACGGCGGCGACGATCTGCGGCCCCGCCATCATCGTGACGGCCAGGGGCAGAACCTGGAGGTCCATGGCCCACCCGCCCTTCCGGTCTCCGCCGCGTGGTGCCGCCCCGCCCTCCCATTGGTACGCACCGCTCGCCCGTGTGGCATCCGCTGCTGCGCCGACCGGGGGTCGCCGTAAGCTGAGGATGTGGGCCCTGGTGGGGCCCTGGTGGCCCCGCCGGGCGTGTCCGACGGGAGGCAGACGATGGACTATCCACTGCTGAATGTTTTTCTGACCACGATGTGGGTCTTTCTGTGGATCCTGTGGCTGTTTCTGCTGTTCCGCGTGTTCGCCGATCTCTTCCGCGACGATGCGCTGAACGGATGGGCCAAGGCGGGCTGGACCGTCTTCGTCCTGGTACTGCCCTTCCTCGGCGTCTTCGTGTATCTGGTGGCGCGTGGCCGGGGGATGGGCATGCGTGAGACGAAGCGGGCCGAGAAGGCGGAGGCCGAATTCCGGGAGTCCATGCGGACGACGGCCACCACGGGCCGGGCGGCGGAGCTCGAGCACCTCGTGGATCTCAAGAATCACGGCGACCTCACGGCCGAGGAGTACGAGCGCGCCAAGGCCAAGGTGCTCGCCGCCTGAGTGGGGTCGGTACGGGGTCAGTACCGCACCGCCGTGCCCACGTTCGCCGTGATGCGGCCGGTGAGCTTGCGGTGGCTGCGAGCGGTGGCCGGGGTGGGCTGGTCCGGGGGCACCTTGGACAGGCGCAGGACGACGGCGTCCACCAAGTCCCCGCTCGCGTCGCGGAAGTTGACCTCGATGGCGTAGCCGGCCGGGTGCTTGCTCCCGTTGGTCACGGTCAGCGGTGCCACGGCCCGTCCCGTGCCGTCGCGGCTCACCCGGCCGACCTTCACCTCGCCCTTGGCCTGGGAGCCGCCCTTGATCTTGTCCAGCTCGGCCTGCGCCGACGCCCTCGCGGACGCGATGGCGGCGGAGGCCCGGGACACCTCGGACGACGGGGTGCCCCCGTCGTCCGAACAGCCGACGGCGGCCGGCGCCAGCACGGCCATGAGGCTCACCGCGCAGATCGTCCGCGTTCGGCGCCCGCTCATCGCGTCTCCCTCGTTCCGTCGGACCGGCCCCGGGCCCTCCGCCTCCACCCTCGGGGGAGTGGGAGACCGAGGCAACCGGAGCGGGGCCGTTCAGGCGTTCGGGGGAAGCGGGCCGCTCGGGGAGGGGCGATCGGATGCCGGGGAAGGGCCGCTCAGGATGGAGCGTGCGGGGGCAGTTCGCCCGAACCGCGCGGGATCAGCCGGGTCGGCAGGACGAGCCGCCGGGGGTCCCCGCCCGCGCCGTCGAGGCGGCGGAAGAGCAGATCGGCCGCGGTACGGCCGAGCTGGGCCGAGTCCTGGGCTATGACGGTGATCCCGGGGGAGAGCAGATCGGCGAGCTCGAAGTCGTCGAAGCCGATGAGGGCCACCGGCGTGGCGGGCGCGGGGCGCTCGGCCAGGACCCGTACGACCGTGACGGTGACCCGGTTGTTGCCCGCGAAGAGCGCGGTGACCGGCTCGGCGGCGTCCAGCATCGCGGTGGCCGCGGTCCGGACCCGCTCCGGATCGGTGGGGCCGAGCGAGACCCAGGCGTCATGGACCGGCAACCCGGCCTCGCTCATCGCCGCGTGATAGCCGCGCAGCCGCTCGGCGGCGGTGTGGATGCCGGGCAGGTCGCCGAGGAAGCCGATCCGGCGGTGGCCGTGGGCGATCAGATGGGCGACGGCGTCGCGGGAACCGCCGAAGCTGTCGGCGAGCACGGCGTCGGCGTCGATGCGCCCCGCGGGCCGGTCGACGAAGACGGTGGCGACCCCGGCCGCCATCTCGGGCGCCAGATAGCGGTGGTCATGGCCGGCCGGGATGATGACGAGCCCGTCGACCCGGCGCGCGCACAGGGCGAGCACCAGCTCCTGCTCCCGCTCGGGGTCCTCCGCGCTGGACCCGTTGATCAGCAGCGCGCCATGGGCCCGGGCGACCTCCTCGACGGCGCGGCTCAACGGACCGTAGAAAGGGTCGGCCAGATCCTCCAGAACCAGTCCGATGCTCGCCGTACGGCCCTTGCGCAGGATGCGGGCGCTGTCGTTGCGGCGGAAGCCGAGCGCGGTGATGGCCTCCTGGACGCGGCGCTCGGTGTCGGGGGTGACGCCCGGCTCGCCGTTGACCACTCTGGAGACGGTTTTGAGGCCGACTCCGGCCCGTGCGGCCACGTCCTTCATAGTGGGGCGGGTGCCGTAACGGCGTGTGGGGGTGCGGCTGGCGGTGCCCGGGGCGGTGTCGGTCACAGTGCGCTCGTCCCGTCGCTGGTCGTCGTGGGGAAAGGAGTGACGAGCATAGCCCCTGGACAACGTTGTCAGCGGCGGGAAGACTATTGCCGCACACCGAACGCGTCCATGCCCACCAGCATGCCCACCAGGAGAGTCGACACCTATGCCACGTGACCTCATCGCCGCACTGGACATCGGCGGGACCAAGATCGCGGGCGCTCTGGTGGACGGGAGCGGAAAGCTGGTCGTACGGGCCCGTCGCGCCACCCTCGCCCAGGAGGCCGGCGACACGGTGATGGGCCAGGTCACCGCCGTGCTCGAGGAGCTCGCGGCCACCGCGCACTGGTCGCGGGTCGCCGCCGTCGGCATCGGCAGCGCGGGCCCGGTGGACGCCTCGGTGGGCACCGTCAGCCCCGTCAACATCCCCGGCTGGCGTGACTTCCCGCTGGTCGCCGGGGTGCGCGAGACCACCGGCGCACTGCCGCTCTCGCTGGTCGGCGACGGGCCGGCGATGACGGCCGCCGAACACTGGCAGGGCGCGGCGCGCGGCCGTAAGAGCGCGCTGTGCATGGTGGTCTCCACCGGCGTGGGCGGCGGGCTGGTCCTGGGCGGCCGGCTGCACCCGGGCCCGACCGGCAACGCCGGGCACATCGGCCACATCAGCGTGGACCTGAACGGCGATCCGTGCCCGTGCGGCGGACGCGGCTGTGTGGAGCGGATCGCCAGCGGCCCCAACATCGCCCGCCGCGCCCTGGACGACGGCTGGCGCCCGGGGCCGGACGGCGACACCAGCGCCGAGGCCGTCGCCGCCTCGGCGCGGGCCGGAGACCCGGTCGCGCGAGCCTCCTTCGAACGGGCCGCCCAGGCCCTGGCCGCCGGGATCGCCGCGACCGCCGCACTCGTCGAGATCGAGGTGGCGGTCATCGGCGGCGGCGTGGCGGGCGCCGGGGACGTGCTCTTCGCGCCCCTGCGGCGCGCCCTGCGCGACTACGCGACCCTGTCCTTCGTCCAGGGGCTGGAGGTCGTCCCGGCGCAGATGGGCACCGACGCCGGGCTGGTGGGCGCGGCCGCCGCGGCGGCGCAGGAGGCACGGCTGGAGGGGTTCGGCCCGGCGGCGGGCACACGTCCCACCGACGAGTGAGCCCCGCTCCTTCACCGTTTGACCATGACCCGCTGTCACCGTCTCCCCCTGGGCTGTTCGCCCTGAGCCCGGCAGTGGCCGGGCCGGACCGAGGAGCGCGCGAGGGTCTGTCGTCAAAGGGGGCGCCCGGCCGCGGGCAGGGGGCACCTCCCAGCGGTAGCCGGGGGAGTCTGGTGCGGTCGGTCGCAAGGCGGAGCATCGCCCTCGTACTGGGCGTACTCGGGTGATGCGACAACGCGGCGAGCGGCCGTGCCAGGCGTCGGGAGCAGGGCGCCCCCTTTGACGACGGGCCCTGGGGGAGGCGGAGCGGTGACACCGGCGGAGTTGGGCGGCGGGCCGCCGCCCGTTCCCTCGAGCGGGCCAACCGCCTCCGCCGTGCCTCCGGGCTTCGGCCCGCCGCCCGTGGTGGAGCCGCTGGTGGCCGGGGAGCCGGGCGCGGGGGACAGGGCCGGGGCGCGGAGCGCGGGGCGCAGGCGCCGCGGAGCGCTCATCGCGGCCGCGGCCGCCACCGTCGCGCTCATCGGCGGCGGGCTGACGTACGCGCTGGGCGGAGGCGATGGCCACACCGCGGAGCCGGGGCGGACGAAGGATCCGCCGGCGGTCGGTACGACTGCGAGGTGTGGCGTGACGCCACCTCGTACACCCACGGCGGTGAGCCGGTCGGCACCCTCGAGCACGGTGTGAACTACTTCTACTGCCGGAAGAACCTGGGCCGCCGGGAGACCTATGGCAAGTGGACGAACGTGTGGTGGGCCAGGACCGACGACGACAACGGCCATCGCGATGTCTATGCGAGCGTCGTCCACGTCAAGGGCGGCGACAAGCCGCGCCCCTTCCCGGGCTGCCCGAGTGCTGAGCCAGGGACGGCCGCGGGAAGGGGCGGATCTCATCGGTGGATCTCGTCAGCAGGTGAAGGCCGCGTCGGCCCAGTCCCCGTGATCGCTGGTGACGTCGTCCCCGCCGTCGGTGACGACGAGCCGGACCGTCTTCGCCCCGCCGATGGCGGCGTCGAGGGCGGTGGCCGGATCGGCGTTGGTCAGCGTCTTCGACGAGGCCACCTTGGTGTCGTCGGCCCAGACCTCGAAGCCGACCGTCCCGGCGGTGCCCTCCTCGTCGTCCACGCCGACCTGCGCGGTGAACCGCGAGCACCGGCCGCCGGTGTAGTACGTGACCTCACTGGGCGCGTGCACACCCAGGCCCTTGTCGTACGAGGTGCCGCCGAGGGTGAGCGGATGGCCGTCCCCCGCCTCGTTCTCGCCGACGCTGGTGTTCTTCTCCACCGGGCCCCAGCCGTTGAGCGCGCTCAGCCAGGGCAGATCGCTCGCGTACGAGCTGCCGGAGGGCGGAGCGACCACCACATGGACCGCCGAGACCAGCCGGGCGGCGGCCTTGTCGCCTCCCGGTGAGCGGTAGTCGGCGCTGACCGTCAGGTCGTACGCACCGGGCGCGGCACCGGCGGGCGCGGTCACCTGCCAGCGCGTGGCCAGTTTCGACCCGCTGGGCAGCGAGGCGGACCGGGTCGGGGAGGTGGCCTTGATCTGCCAGCCGTCGGGGCCGGTGAGCCGGACCGAGACCTGCTGGGCCGGAGTGCGGCCGAGGTCGGTGAGCGTGGTGTCGATCTTGGCCGCGGCCCCGGCCTCGGTCAGCGCCGTGCCGTCGAGGCCGAGTTCGGCGGCGGGCGGGTAGGAGGCCCAGCGGGTGTCGGCCGAGGCCCGGTAGAGCACGGTGCCGTGGGCCGGGACGGTGGCCGAAATGGCTCCGGCGGTGTTGTAGTCCTTGTGCGACCACAGGTCGCGCAGCCGGTACGCGGTCGCCCGGGGCAACCCGACCCCGGTCGCCGTGGTGGCGATGTGCTGCGGCCGGTCGGTCTCGTTGAACAGCGCGATGGCGCGGCTGCCGTCCGCCATCTCCTTGGCGATGACCCAGCGCCCGCCCTCGGAGGAGACCACGGTGCCCTGCTTGCCCAGCGGGTCCTGATCGACGGCGATCACTTCGTGATTGCCGAGGATCTCATAGGTCTCGGCGTTGGCCTTGCGCAGATCGGTACCGATCAGCAGCGGTGCGGCCATGATCGACCACAGCGAGAAGTGGCTGCGGTACTCGGTGGCCGTCATCCCGCCGTTGCCGACCTCCAGCATGTCGGGGTCGTTCCAGTGGCCGGGCCCGGCGTACTTCGCGAGCGGCAGGTTCTGCTTGGCGATCGACAGCATGCTGCCCCAGCTGTCGCTGATGTCGCCCGTGGTCCGCCACAGATGGCCGACTTCCCCGGCCCACTCCCAGGGCTTGTTCTGGCCCCATTCGCAGATGCTGTAGACGATGGGGCGGCCGGTGGTCTCGGTCGCGGCCTTGAGAGCGTCGCGCATGGTGCGGTAGCGCTGCTTGGCGTCGACACCCTGGTTATTGCAGTTGTCGTACTTGAGGTAGTCGATGCCCCAGTCGGCGAACTGCTGGGCGTCGGACTTCTCATGGCCGAGGCCCCCGGGGAAGCCGGCACTGTTGCAGGTCTTGGTGCCCGCGCTGGTGTAGATGCCGATCTTCAGTCCCTTGGCGTGGACGTAGTCGGCGACGGCCTTGATGCCGTTCGGGAAGCGGACCGGATCGGGCACCAGCTTGCCGTTGGCGTCGCGCTGCGGCAGCGCCCAGCAGTCGTCGAGGTTGACGTACTGGTATCCGGCGTCCTTCAGTCCCTTGGCCACGAAGATATCGGCGATGCCCTTGACCATCGCCTCATTGAACTCCGCGCGGCAGTGGGTCGAGTTCCAGTTGTTGAAGCCCATTGGAGGGGTGAGGGCGAGCCCGTCACCGGGCGCGGCGCCCGGGGCGGAGGCCGGTGAGGTGCCCTCGGCGGGGTGCGCGGGCTGGGCGACGGCCGGGAGGGCCAGGCCGACCGTGGCCAGCAGTCCGGCGCTCAATGCTCCGATGACTCTTCGTCTCGCGGGTCGAAAACAGCGGTGGCGCACGATGCGGGTCCTCCGTTCTCAACGGGGGTAACGCAGTGTCATGGCTGCGTCACATGCGAGCGTTTACGGTAGACCCTGTTGGAGTCTGTTGGAAGAGATGCGATAACAGTTGTTCGATATCTCGTCAAAACCCTTGACGATTCGCCTGGTCGCCGGGTGAGATCCCCTCACTCGCGTTCGGTTGTGTTTGATTGAACCTCTGTGGAGGGGCACATGGCACCGTCATCGTCAGGACATCGGATCTCCCGCCGTGCGCTACTACGAGGCACCGCGGCCGGAGCCGGCGCGGTAGCCCTTCCGACGCTGCTGACCGCCTGTGGTGGTCCGGGCAACGAAGTGAAGATCGGCTCCAACGCCTCCGACGCCGTGCCCCGCAAGGCGTTCGCCGAGGTGTTCAACGCGTACGAGAAGAAGTCGGACAAGAAGGTCAAGGTCAACACGGTCAATCACGAGGCCTTCCAGGAGGGCATCAACCGCTATCTGAAGGGCACCCCCGACGACGTCTTCATGTGGTTCGCCGGGTACCGCATGCAGTTCTTCGCCGAACAGGGGCAGCTCGCCGAGATCAGCGACCTCTGGAAGGGCTTCGACGGCTTCTCGGACGCGCTCAAAAAGCAGTCCACCGGCAAGGACGGCAAGCAGTATCTCGTGCCGTACTACTACTACCCCTGGGCGGTCTTCTACCGGAAGAGCGTCTTCGCCCAGCGCGGCTACGAGGTTCCGAAGACCTTCGACGAGTTCCGGGCGCTCGCCAAGCGGATGGACAAGGACGGCCTCGACGCCATCGCCTTCGGCGACAAGGACGGCTGGCCCGCCATGGGGACCTTCGACTATCTCAATATGCGGGCCAACGGCTACGACTTCCATATCTCCCTCATGGGCGGCAAGGAGTCCTGGACCGATCCCAAGGTCCGAAACGTCTTCGACCTGTGGCGCGGGCTGATGCCGTACCACCAGAAGGGCGCCAACGGGCGGACCTGGCAGGAGGCCGCCCAGAGCCTGGCGCAGAAGAAGTCCGGTATGGCCGTCTTCGGGCTGCCCCACCCCGGGCAGCAGTTCTCCGCCGCCGACCGCGATGATCTGGACTTCTTCCCCTTCCCCGAGATCGACTCCGCCTACGGTCAGGACGCCGTGGAGGCGCCGATCGACGGCTTTCTGCTGGCGAAGAAGTCCAAGCGGCAGAAGGAGGGCAAGGAGCTGATGAAGTACCTCGCCACCCCCGCCGCCGAGGAGATCTACCTGAAGCGGGACCCGAACAACATCGCGGTCAACGACAAGGCGTCCACCTCGTCGTACAACGCGCTCCAGAAGAAGGCCGTCGACCTCGTCTCGAACGCCAAGCAGATATCGCAGTTCATGGACCGGGACACCCGGCCGGACTTCGCGTCCCAGGTGATGATCCGGGCCATTCAGCAGTTCATCAACAAGCCGAACGACATCGACGGCCTCACCAAGGACATCGAGTCCCAGAAGAAGACCATCTTCGCCAGCGACTAGGAGATTCGCGCCGTGCCCCTCACGACCGCGCGGCGTGCCAAACGGCGGGGTCCGCGGAGATTCACCTCCCGCGACCTCGCCGTCATCGGCGTGCTGCTGGGCATACCCGTCCTGCTCGACCTGGCCCTGATCTGGGGCCCGACCCTCGCCTCCATCGGCCTGTCCTTCACCAGTTGGGACGGCATCGGCGATATCCACTGGGTGGGCATCGACAACTACAAGACCCTCTTCACCGACTATCCGCCGTTCTGGCCCGCGGTCCGCAACAATCTGCTCTGGGTGGCCTTTCTCGGCTTGGTCGCGACCCCCTTCGGACTGCTGCTGGCCGTACTGCTGGACAAGGGTGTCCGGTTCAGCCGCTTCTACCAGTCCACCCTCTATATGCCGGTGGTGCTCTCCCTCGCCATCGTCGGCTTCATCGCACAGCTGGTCTTCTCCCGAGACCAGGGCGCGCTGAACGCGATCCTCGCCGACAGACACGACCCGGTGGACTGGCTCGGAGACCCGGACCTCAATATCTGGATGGTGCTGCTGGCGGCCGCCTGGCGGCACACCGGGTATGTGATGATCTTGTATCTGGCCGGGCTGAAATCCGTCGATCCCTCGCTCAAGGAAGCGGCCGCGATCGACGGTGCCAGCGAGACCCAGACCTTCTTCCGGGTGGTGCTGCCCACCCTGCGGCCGGTCAATATCATCGTCGGCGTCATCACCGTGATCGAGGCATTGCGCGCCTTCGACATCGTCTACGCCATCAACCACGGCCGTAACGGGCTCGAACTGCTCTCGGTGCTGGTCACCGACAACATCATCGGTGAGGCCAGCCGGATCGGATTCGGCTCCGCGATCGCCGTCGTCCTGCTGACCGTTTCCCTGGGATTCATCGTGACCTATCTGGTCCAGGAGCTGCGAGGGGGGAAGAAGGGATGACCGTCACCACTCCGCCCGCCCCCGTGCGGACCGTGACTCCGGTGACCAGCACCGGCAAACGCCGGGTGACCCGTGGCCGGCTCGGGCTGCACGCCTTTCTGATGGTCGTGTCGCTCGCCTTCCTCGCCCCGCTGCTACTCGCCGTCTACGCCTCGCTGCGGCCGTACGAGGAGACCGCGAAATACGGCTATTTCTCGCTGCCGCGCCATCTGTCGTTCGACTACTACGCCAAGGCGTTCAACGACTCCGGGATGGGCAAGTACTTCGTCAACTCGCTCATCATCGCGGTGCCCGGGGTGCTGTTGACGCTGTTTCTCGCCTCGTTCGTCGCCTTCTCCGTGACCCGGCTGAGAATACGCGGCGGGCTGGTGCTGCTGATGGTGTTCACGGCGGGAAACCTGCTGCCGCAGCAGGTCATCGTCACCCCGCTCTATGTGCTCTTCACCAAGATCGATCTGCCCTATTGGATGTCGGACTCGATGACGATGTACGACTCCTACTGGGCCGTGCTCGCCGTTCAGGTCGCCTTCCAGGTGGGATTCTGCGTCTTCGTCCTCGCCAACTTCATGCGCACCATTCCCGATGAGATCGTGGAGGCGGCGCGGGTGGACGGCGCGGGGGTCTGGACGCAGTACTGGAACATCACGCTTCCGCTGTGCCGCCCCGCGCTGGCCGCACTGGCCACCCTGCAATTCACCTGGATGTACAACGACTTCCTGTGGGCGCTCGTCTTCATCTCCGACGGCGACAAGCTGCCCATCACCTCCGCGCTCAACAATCTGCGCGGCCAGTTCTTCACCGACTACAACCTGCTCGCGGCGGGGTCGGTGATCGTGGCGCTTCCCACGGTGCTGGTCTTCCTGCTGTTGCAGCGCCACTTCATCGCCGGGCTCACCCTCGGCGCCAGCAAGGGCTGATACGGCAGGGGTCACTGTGGCTCACATGGCCATGGTGACCCCTGTGGCACGTGGGCCACACGATCCCCGACCACGCGCCGCCGCCCCGCCCCACACCCCCCGCCCAACCCGTCCGGAGCGACGCGATCCGTCACTCGGTCGTCTTCGCGCGTTTCCATGGCAGGGTGATGCGGGCAACTGTCAGGAGGCGATGGAATAGGGGGAAATGTGATCGTCTGGCTGAACGGTGCGTTCGGTGCGGGTAAGACCTCCGCGGCCCGCGAATTGGTGGACTTCATGCCCGGCAGCACGTTCTACGACCCGGAGCTGGTCGGTAACGGTCTGCGGATGATGCTCCCGCGGAAACGTCTTGAACAGGTGTCCGACTACCAGGATCTGCCCTCCTGGCGCCGGCTGGTGGTGGACACCGGAGCGGCGCTGATCGCGGAGGTCGGCGGCCCCCTCGTGGTCCCGATGACGGTCCTCAGACAGGAGTACCGGGACGAGATCTTCGGCGGGTTCGCGGCCCGTCGCATCCCCGTACGGCATGTTCTGCTGCACACCGATGAAACGATCCTTCGCGAGCGCATAGCCGAACGCGAGGAGATACCCGGGAACGCGGACGCGAGCGAGTCCGTACGCCAGTGGTGCCTGGCCCATCTCGCGCCCTACCAGGCGGCCCTGACCTGGCTCACCACCGATGCCCATGTCGTGGACACCACCGGGCTCACCCCGCGCCAGACCGCCCAGCACATCGCCGACGCGGTCCGCGAGGGCGCCGGGATCTGCGACATCGTGCAGACCCCGGAGCCGAGGGCGGAGACGCTGGCCGCCGGGGTCCTGCTCTTCGACGAGGAGGACCGGGTGCTGCTCGTCGACCCCACCTACAAGCCCGGCTGGGAGTTCCCCGGCGGCGTCGTCGAGCCGGGCGAACCCCCGATGTGCGCCGGGGTGCGCGAGGTCACCGAGGAGCTGGGGGTACGGCTGGACGAACCGCTGCGGCTGCTGGTGGCCGACTGGGAGCGCCCCCAGCCGCCCGGCTACGGGGGCCTGCGGCTGCTCTTCGACGGCGGCAAGCTCTCCAGCGCGGCCGCCCAGGAGGTGCTGCTGCCCGGCTCCGAACTGCGCGGCTGGCGCTTCGTCACCGAGAGCGAGGCCGCCGCGCTGCTGCCACCGGTACGGCTGAGCCGGCTGCGCTGGGCGCTGCGCGCCCGTGAGCAGGGCCGCCCGCTGTACCTCGAAGCGGGCGTCCCCACGGGCTGACCACACCGGCCCAGCCCGTGGGGGCGCCCCCACGGACCGGGTGCGGGGTGACGGGACCGCCGACCGGGTGCGAGGTGGAGGGGGCTCAGCCCTTGCTCGCCGCGTACATCCCCAGGAACAGCGCCTCGGTGAGCGAGAGCTTCTCCAACTCCTCCGGCGAGACGCTCTCGTTGACCGCGTGGATCTGCGCCTCCGGCTCGCTCAGCCCGATCAGCAGGATCTCCGCCTCCGGGTAGAGCGAGGCCAGCGTGTTGCACAGCGGGATCGAGCCGCCCTGCCCGGCGACGGCCATCTCCTGGCCGTCGTACGCCAGGCTCATCGCCTCCCGCATCGCCGCGTACGCCGGACTCGTGGTGTCCGCGCGGAACGGCTGGCCCTGGCCGATCTGCTCCACCGAAAGTCGAGCACCCCACGGCACCGAGGACCGGAGGTGCTCGGCGAGCAGCCGGTTGGCCTCGGCCGCGTCCACGCCCGGCGGCACCCGCAGGCTGATCAGCGCCCGCGCGCCCGCCTGGACGGACGGGGTGGCGCCGACCACCGGCGGGCAGTCGATGCCGAGCACGGTGACCGCCGGGCGCGCCCAGATGCGGTCGGCGACCGTACCGGAGCCGATCAGCCCGACCCCGTCGAGCACCTTGGCGTCCTTGCGGAACTCCTCGTCCGGGTACTGGAGCCCGTCCCAGACCGCGTCCGCGTCGAGGCCCTTGACCGTGGTCGAGCCGTCCTCGGCGCGCAGCGAGTCCAGGACGCGGATCAGCGCCGCGAGCGCGTCCGGGGCCGCCCCGCCGAACTGGCCGGAGTGCAGATTGCCCTCCAGGGTCTCCACCGAGACCCGCAGCAGCGTCATCCCGCGCAGCGTGGCCGTGACCGTCGGCAGCCCGACCCGGAAGTTGCCCGCGTCACCGATCACGATGGTGTCGGCGGTCAGCAGCTCCGGATGGGCCTCGGCATAGCGCTCCAGACCGCCCGTGCCCTGCTCCTCCGAACCCTCCACGATCACCTTCACGTTGACCGGGACCCCGCCGTTCGCCTTGAGCGCGCGCAGGGCGGTGAGATGCATGATCACGCCGCCCTTGCAGTCCGCGGCGCCCCGCCCGTACCAGCGGCCGTCGCGCTCGGTCAGCTCGAAGGGCGGGGTGTGCCAGGCGTCCTCGTCCAGCGGGGGCTGCACGTCGTAGTGCGCGTAGAGCAGCACGGTCGGGGCGCCGGCCGGACCCGGCAGGAAGCCGTACACGGACTGGGTGCCGTCGGGGGTGTCCAGCAGCGCCACGTCCTCGAACCCCTCGGCGCGCAGCGCGTCGGCCACCCAGCGGGCGGCGGCCTCGCATTCGCCGGGCGGGAACTGCGCCGGGTCCGCCACCGACTTGAAGGCCACCAGCTCGGCCAGCTCGGCCCTGGCGCGCGGTTGCAGGGCGGCGACGGTGGCGGCGAGAGGCGCCTTCTCCATGGGGGGACCCTCCTGGGGTGCGACGGGCCGACGGCGGGTTGCGCGGCGATGGGCACGTATGTACGGCTTGATGCCGCGTGGCCGATCATCCCACAGCGGGGTCATCCGCCGGGGAGCCGTAGGATGCCGGGTAGGCGCATCAGGTCGGTCGATTGGGAGCGGATCCACACGTGAGCAGCGACAACGCAGCCCCGGACAATGAGACGGTATGGGACGTCGTCGTGGTGGGCGCGGGCCCCGCGGGTGCCTCCGCGGCCCATGCCGCCGCCTGCGCCGGGCGCCGGGTGCTGTTGTTGGAGAAGGCCGAGCTGCCGCGCTACAAGACCTGTGGCGGTGGCATCATCGGCCCCTCGCGGGACGCCCTTCCGCCGGGTTTCGAACTGCCGCTGCGGGAGCGGGTGCACGCGGTGACCTTTTCGCTCAACGGCAAGTTGTCCCGCACCCGCCGCTCCAAGCACGCGCTCTTCGGGCTGATCAACCGGCCGGAGTTCGACGCGGCCCTGGTCGACGCGGCCAAGGACGCGGGCGCCGAGGTCCGTACGGGCGTCGCGGTCACCCGCGTCGAGCAGCACGGCCCGGCCGTGCCCGACCGGCGCACGGTCGCCGTGGTGCTCTCCGACGGTGAGACGGTGCTGGCGCGGGCCGTCGTCGGCGCCGACGGCAGCGCGAGCCGCATAGGCGCGCATGTCGGCGTGAAGCTGGACCAGGTGGACCTCGGCCTGGAGGCGGAGATCCCCGTTCCGGAGACCGTCGCGGAGGACTGGGCGGGCCGGGTGCTCATCGACTGGGGCCCGATGCCGGGGAGTTACGGCTGGGTCTTCCCCAAGGGCGACACCCTTACCGTCGGCGTCATCTCGGCGCGCGGCGAGGGCGCCGGGACCAAGCGCTACCTGGAGGACTTCATCGCCCGGCTCGGCCTCGCCGGATTCGAGCCGAGCATCTCCTCCGGCCATCTGACCCGCTGCCGCGCCGACGACTCGCCGCTGTCGCGCGGCCGGGTCCTGGTGTGCGGCGACGCGGCCGGGCTGCTGGAGCCGTGGACCCGCGAGGGCATCTCCTACGCGCTGCGCTCGGGCCGGCTGGCGGGGGAGTGGGCGGTGCGCGTCGCCGAGGCCCATGACGCGGTGGACGCCCGCCGCCAGGCCCTGAACTACGCCTTCGCGATCAAGGCGGGGCTCGGTGTGGAGATGGGTGTCGGCCGCCGACTGCACACGGTTTTCGCCCGCCGACCCGGGATGTTCCACGCGGCGCTCACCGGGTTCCGCCCGGCGTGGCGCGCCTTCACGAAGATCACTCGCGGCACCACGACGCTGGGCGACCTCGTCCGCACCCACCCGGCCGCCCGTCGGGCCCTGGGGGCGATGGATCGGGGCTAGGGGCTGTCGTCAAAGGGCGCGCGCCCTGCTCCTGACGCCTGGCGAGGCACCGCACCAGGCTCCCCCAGCTACCGCTGGGAGGCGCCCCCTGCTCGCGGCGGAACGCCCACTTTGACGACAGACCCTAGGGGGTCTGTCGGATCGGACGCCTGCGGCGGGCCGTTTCCCTGAGGCCTGCGGCGCGCTGTTCCCCTCCCCGCCCCTCCCCACAACTGGGACTCCACCCCAGCCCCCGGGGTCCGGGGCGGAGCCCCTGCCATCGATGCGCGGCCCCGTCGCGTGGTCCGCCGGACGTCGCGGAGAACCTGACACGTTGGGCTGATCTTCGCGGGGCCCGCGACCGCCATGCCGGGGGCGCCCCGCCCGTACGGGGAGAGGCGGAAGCGCTGCCGGGGACGGACGACGTGGGGGCCCTGGCGACCGGCGACCGGCGACCGGCGACCGGCAAACGGCGAGCGGCGAGCGGCGACCGGTCCGGCGGCCCGCGACCCGCGTGGCCTCGCACGGCTCGTCGCCGCGCGCCGCAGGTTTGAGCTCACCGCGCGTCCGCCGCACTGCGGCGGGGAGCCGGGCGCGGCTCGGCCCTGGCCCGCGATCTGCCCGGCAGGGCATGGGCGCCTACTCCGCCGGGAGTAGGCGCGGGCACCGCGCAGGGGGGACGCCCCGGCCGCCCGGCCGGTTTAGCGTTGCCCGTATGCACGGATTCACGGGGGAGCACGGCCCGGGGCAGCGGCCGGGCGGATGGTGGCGCGGGGCGCCCTTCGACCCATCGCGTACGGCCGTACCCTGGCGCTCCTCGCTCGCCATCGCCGTCATCCAGATGGTGGGCACCGGGTTCGCCGCTCACGATCAGCCCGCCCGGGCGGGCCTCGGCCCCGGGAGCGCCGTGCTGCTGCTCGCCGGGCCCGCGCTGCTGCTCATGCGCCATCGCCGCCCCGGGACCGTCGTGGTCGGCACGGCGGCGGTGACCGCCGTCTACCTCGCCGCCGGATATCCGTACGGGCCCGTCTTCCTCAGCGTCGTCGTCGCCTGTGTGGCGGCGATCGCGGCCGGGCGGCGGATCGCCGCGTGGAGCGCGCTCGGGCTGCTGTGGGGAAGCCATCTGCTCATCGGCCACTGGCTCTACCGCTGGCTGCCGCCGGGCGACGACGGGCCCGCCGGATGGGGGCAGGAACTGGCGGTCACCGCCTGGGCGGCGGCGATCGTGGCCGCCTCCGAACTCGTCCGCGTACGGCGTGAGCAGTGGGCCCGCGCGCGGGCCGAACGGGAGGCGGCGGCGCGGCGCCGGGCGGACGAGGAGCGGCTGCGGATCGCCCGCGAACTGCATGACGTGCTCGCCCACAGCATCTCGGTCATCAACGTCCAGGCGGGCGTCGGGCTCGCCCTGCTCGACCAGGACCCCGAGCAGGCCCGCACCGCGCTGACCACCATCAAGGCGGCCAGCAAGGAGGCGCTGGGCGAGGTCCGCCAGGTCCTCGACACCCTGCGGACCTCCGGCTCCGGCGCGCCCGGTGCCGCGCCCCGTTCACCCGCGCCCGGCCTGGACCGGCTGGAGGAGCTGACCGGGCAGGCGGCGGACGCGGGGCTCGCGGTGCGGGTGGAGGTGGAGGGCGTACGGACGGCCCTGCCGCCCGGCGCCGATCTCGCGGCGTTCCGTATCGTGCAGGAGGCCCTGACCAACATCGTCCGCCACTCCGGCTCCCGGAACGCCCATGTGCTGCTGCACTACGCCCCCGGTGAGTTGGAGCTGCGGGTGGACGACGACGGCCCCGCGACCGGGGACGGGGCGACGGGCGGCGGCAACGGCCTGGTCGGCATGCGCGAGCGGGCCGCCGCGCTCGGCGGCACAGTGGCGGCGGGCCCGCGCCCGGACGGCGGCTTCCGCGTCCGGGCCAGGATCCCGTTCAAGGGTGGGAGGGAGACGTCATGAGGGATGAGCGAGACCCCGTGCGGGATGAGGACGGGCCCGAGGCCGTGATCCGCGTCGCGCTCGCCGATGACCAGCTCCTCGTCCGCGCCGGATTCCGCGCCCTGCTGGCCGCGCAACCGGATGTCGAGGTGGTCGGCGAGGCGGCCGACGGGGAGCAGGCGCTGGCGCTCGTACGGGAGCGGCACCCCGATGTCGTCCTCATGGACATCCGCATGCCGGTGCTCGACGGCCTCGCCGCCACCCGTGGGATCACCGGGGACCCGGCCCTCGGCGAGGTGAAGGTGGTCATGCTGACCACCTTCGAACTCGATGAGTACGTCTTCGAGGCGATCCGCTCCGGCGCCTCCGGCTTCCTGGTCAAGGACACCGAACCGGATGAGCTGCTGCGGGCGGTGCGCGCGGTCGTCGGTGGCGACGCGCTGCTGTCGCCCGGGGTGACCCGCCGTCTCATCGCCGAGTTCGCGGCCCGGTCCAGGGAGCCCGCGCCCGCGGCGGCGCTGGCGGAGCTGACCGAGCGGGAGCGGGAGGTGATGGCCCTGGTCGGGATGGGGCTGTCGAACCAGGAGATCGCCCGGCGGCTCGTGGTCAGCCCGCTCACCGCCAAGACCCATGTGAGCCGGACGATGGTCAAACTGGGCGCGCGGGACCGCGCCCAACTCGTCGTGCTCGCCTATGAGTCGGGTCTGGTCCGGCCGGGCTGGCTCGGCTGAGCGGGGGCTCTGCGGCCCGGGTTTTGGGCTCCGGGTTTTGTGGTCCGGGCTCTGCGGTCCGGGTTTTGGGCCCCGGGTTTTGTGGTCCGGGTTTTGGGCTCCGGGTTCTGCGGCCCGGGTTTTGTGGGCCGGGTTTTGTGCTCCCGACCCTCCGCCCAGCACGGCCCTCCGCGCGGAACAGTCCCCTCGGCTCAGAACAGCCCCTCCGGGGCCTCCGCTTCCCGTTCCCGCCGCGCCACCGGCGCCGTCGTCGGGGCGTCCGCGGCGCCCGCCGCCAGTGGCCAGCCCGCCAGCTGTCGGGTGTCCAGCAGCAGGGCCCGGCCGTCCGTCGCGGTCAGATGGATGTCCGGGCCCGCCACGGCGTCGATACGAGCGGCCACGGTGGCGTCGGGGACGAGCCGGACCAGCCCCGGCGCCGGGCGCACCCGGTCCAGATGGAACGCCACGTCATGGTGGACCGGCTCGAACGGGGCCAGGGCCAGCGATTCCGGCAGACCGCTCAGGCCGCGCGCCCGCTGGTGGAGCGCGGCGAGGTCGGCGGCCCGGCGCTCAGGTGGCGGCGGGGCCTCGCGTGCGGCGCGCTTGGCGGCGTAGGGGAAGCGGTCCGGGACGCCGAGCGCGGCGCCCAGCACGGCCTCGGCGCGGCGCGCGGCCATCAGCGGGCCACGGCCCAGCAGACAGTACGAGAGGGCGGCCTGTTCCAGCAGCCGTGCCCCCTCGCGCTCGGCCGCGGTGATCCCCACCTTGACCAGCTCCGGGCCGAACCAGGCGAGATAGACGTCGTAGGGGCGCGGATCGTCCGTACGGGTGTCGGCGGCCACGGAGTACGAGCGGTCCAGCCGGGCGCAGTCCGGGCACTGCGCCGATACGGCGGAGGCCGGGACCTCGGCCCCGGCCGGGCACGGGGTGTGCCGGGCGCCCCTGCGGACGCCGACGCAGGCGCGCCGGGGGCCGGTGGTGAACGAGAGCGGGCGGTCCGGCGTCAGCGGGGAGAGCCGCTCGCCCTGGACCGGATGGCGCCAGACCAGAGCGGGCCCGCCGCGGGCCCAGCGCGCCCCGGCGCACTGCCAGTGTGCGGGCCCCGGGTCCTGGCTCTGGCCCTGGCTCTGGCCCTGGGGCATCAGCGCCGCCGGGAGAAGAGCCACAGTGCCCGCACCAGGCGGACGGCGAATCCGGCGGTGGCCACCGCGAAGGCGGCTCCCTGCCAGGCCCGCTCATGGGCCCGGTCCAGGTCGCCGAAGAGGGCGGGGCTCGCGACCGCGACATAGAGCACGGCCGCCAGCAGACCGGCCGTGACCAGGGCGAACACTATCTCGATGGTGAGCGCGTCGCGTTCGTTCTGGGTACGGGGTCCGGTCATCTCGTGTCAGCCCTCCGTCTGGTGTCCGATGGCCGCCGCCGGGTCGGTACTCGCCGGCCCCGGCCCGCGCTGCCCGTCATGGTGCTTCCGGCGCACATACAGCTGCTTCCGTACGCGTGCCACGACCGTACCGTCCGCGGCGACCACCTCGTTCTCGAACCACGGCAGCGCCTTGCCGCCGTCCGCCGTGGCCTCGCGGATCTCCTCGAGCCGCTCCTCGGTGAGCTTGAAGTCGGCGAACACATCGCCCCGGCCGGGCGAGACGAAGTCGATCTCGCCGGCCTTGTCCCAGACGATGTAGTCCCGGCCGAGCCGTCGCATCACCAGCAGCATCCAGAACGGGTCGCTCATCGAGAACAGCGAACCGCCGAAATGGGTCCCCACGTAGTTGGAGTTGAAGCGGCGCAGCCGCAGTCTGACGCGGGCGCCGCTCCAGTCCTCCGCCAGGTGGACCACCCGCACTCCGGCGAAGAGATAGGGCGGCCACCAGTTCATCGCGCGGCGCAGTCCGCGCGGCGACATCGATCGACGTGACATGACAGGAAGCTAACACGGGTTATTACTCGTCGGTAACTCGAGCGGTTGGCCCGCCCGAGCGGTTGGCCCGCCCCAGCGGCGGGCGCAACCAAGTGGTGCGCGTACCCGAGCGGCGGGCGCCCCCAAGCGGCGGGCGCAACCCGAGCGGTGTGGTCGCGCCCCGAGCCGCCGGGAGGTCAGATCCCCGAGTGCTCCCGCCACAGCTCGGCCAGCTTCTCGTCCCCCTCCGTGGTCAGCGCGGAGATCGGCAGCCGGTTCCAGAGCGCGAGATAGAGGTCGCCGGCCGGGCCGCTGAACTCGCAGTCGGCCGCCCCCTCGCCATGGCGCTCGGTGCGCGGAGCGTCCTGGGACAGCCGCATCGTCCAGACCGCGCCCTGGTCCGTGGTCCGCACCCGGAGCGTGCGCGGGGTGTCCGTGCGCACCCGGGACCGGTCCAGGCTGTGGAAACCGGCCAGCAGCTCATCGACCCCGTCGGCCGCGAACTCCGGGGTGACCGGGGAGAAGTCCCCGCCGCGCGCCGACTCCGCGTCGATCCGGTGGATGGCCGTCTCATGGGCCTGGCGCCGGACCCAGAACGCCAGCGGGGACTCCGAGGGCAGGAAGGTGAAGCACTTCACCTCGGGGTCGGCATGGGTGAGGACGTCGACAAGACGGCCATGGACCTCGCGGTACCACGACACCAGCTCCGCGTCGGCAGGTGCCCCCTCGACGGTCGGCCGGACCGGCTCGGTCAGGCCCTCGGCGACGAACCGGGCGGCCCAGCCGTGCACCCGGCCGATATGCGACAGCAGGTCCCGGACGCGCCAGTCAGGGCAGGTGGGAACGGGGGCGTCCACCCCGGCTTCGGCCGCGGCGTCGGCCAGCAACCGGCCCTCGCGGTCGACGATTTCGATCAACTCGGCATTCTCCATGTCGGAATCATGCCAGCCGCCTCCGACAGCGCCGGGCCGAGCCGGACGGACTGTCAGCTTCCGGCCGTGCGCGCGGCATTCCGCGTGCCGTACGCGACGACGGCCGCCACGGCGGCCAGCGCCGCGACCGTGGTGAGCGCGACCGGCAGCGAGTACCAGTCGGCGAGGAAGCCGATCGTCGGGGGGCCCAGCAGCATGCCGCCGTAGCCGAGCGTGGAGGCCGCGGCGACCCCGCCCGGCCCCGTCAGTGCGCCCGCCCGCGCGATGGCGACCGGGAAGAGGTTGGCCAGCCCCAGCCCGGTGACCGCGAAGCCGAGGAGGGCCGGCCAGATCGTGGGCGCGAGCGAGCCCAGCAGCATTCCGGCCGTGGCCGTGGCACCGCCCGCGATCAACGCTCTGGTCTGGCCGAGCCGTTCGAGCAGCGCGGTGCCGCTCAGCCGCCCGACGGCCATCATCAGGGCGAAGACGGCGTAGCCCGCGGCGGCGAGCCCGGCGGACGCGTCGAGGTCCTGGTGCAGATGGAGCGCGGCCCAGTCGGCCATCGCACCCTCGCCGTACGCCGTGCAGAGCGCGATCAGGCCGAACACGGCGACGAGCCACCGGGCGCGCCCCGGCCGCTGTCCGCCGGGGGACGACTCGGGGTCGGCGGTGGGCCCGGACTCGGCCGCGGGTGCCGTGCCGCTCCTCGGCGTGGGCACCGGCAGCGAGATCAGCGCCCGGCCCGCGACAGCCGTGAGCAGCAGCCCGAAGACCGCGAGCAGCGACAGATGGCGGGTGGGGGAGAGCTGGTCGGCGATCAGCCCGCCCAGCCCGGCCCCGGCCATCCCGCCCAGGCTGAACGCGGCGTGGAAACCGGGCATGACCGGGCGGCGCAGGGCCGCGATGAGGTCGACGGCCGCGCTGTTCATGGCCACGTTGAGGGCGCCGAACCCGGTGCCGAAGACCAGCAGCACCAGGCCGAGGGCGAGCGCGGAGTGGGTCAGCGGCGGCAGCGCGACGGAGCCCGCGAGCAGCACACCGGCGGCCACGGTCGTCGGATGGTTGCCGTAGCGGCGGCACAGGCGTCCGGTGGCCATCATCGTGGCCGTACCGCCCGCCGACACGCCGAGCAGCGCCAGCCCCAGCGCACCCTCCGAGGCGCCCGTCTGGTCCTTGATCGCGGGGATACGGGCGACCCAGCCCGCGAACACGAATCCGTCGAGGAAGAAGAACGCGGTGATGGCGGCGCGGAGTCGGGTGAGGTCGCGATCCGTGGAGACGGAGCGGCGCGCGCCCGGAATGGCCGTCCGTGTTTTGTTTGGAGTCGGCACAAAGTGAGAATAGAGGCGTGACCCAGACACGGACAAGGCTCGAGCGCGGCCGAAGCGCTCTCGGCCCGGCACTGGCACTCGTCCACACCGGCCGCGCCCCCACCCGCGCCGTGCTCACCGCCGAACTCGGGGTGACCCGCGCGACCGCGGGCGCCGTCGCCGCCGAATTGGAGGCGCTCGGCCTGATCCAGGTCGACTCGCGACCGCTCGGGGCCGCCGGGGCGCAGGGCCGTCCCTCTCACCGGCTGTCGATCGCGCCGCACGGGCCGGTCGCGCTCGCCGCCCAGGTGCACGCCGACGGCTTCCGCGCGGCGCTGGTCGCACTCGGCGGACAGACCGTGGCCACCGCCCCCGGCTGCATGACCGTGCCCGCCGACCCGGCGCATGTGATCGACGCGGTCGTCGAGGCCGGCGCCCGGCTGCTGCGGGAGACCGGCCGCCGCTGTGTGGGCGCGGGGCTCGCCGTCCCGTCCGCGGTCGCCGAACCGGAGGGCACCGCCCTGAACCCGCTGCACGTCGCCTGGCCCGCGGGCGCTCCGGTGCGCGAGCTGTTCAACCGCAGCCTGGCCGCGGCCGGGATCCGCGGCGACGACGGCGAGCCGGTCACCGGCTTCGCGGGCAATGACGTCAACCTGGCGGCGCTCGCCGAACACCGCCATGGCGCGGGCGGCGGCGCCCAGCATCTGCTCTGCGTCGCAACAGGGCACCGGGGCGTCGGTGGCGCGCTGGTGCTCGACGGGCGGCTGCACACGGGCAGCGCGGGGCTCGCCCTCGAGGTGGGCCATCTGACCGTCAACCCCGAGGGACCGCCCTGCCACTGCGGCAGCCGCGGCTGTCTGGACATCGAGACCGATCCGCTCGCCTTCCTGAAGGCGGCCGGGCGTGAACCGGGCCCGGAGGTGTCCCTGTTGCGGCAGGCCCGCGATCTGCTGCGCGAGGAGTACGCCACGGCGCCGTCCGTAAGGGCGGCCACCGGGCAGCTCATCGACCGCCTCGGCCTCGGGCTCGCCGGTCTGGTCAACATCCTCAACCCGGACCGCATCATCCTCGGCGGGCTGCACCGCGAACTCCTGGAGGCCGACCCGGAGCGGCTGCGCGCCGTGGTGGCGGAGCGCAGCCTGTGGGGCCGGAGCGGCGGTGTGCCGATTCTGCCGTGCACGCTGGACCACAACAGTCTGGTCGGAGCGGCGGAGTTGGCGTGGCAGCCGGTGCTCGACGATCCGCTGGCGGCCCTGGGCGTGGTTTGATTCCCCCGTTACGGCCGGGTCCCCCGTTTTCCCGGCCGCCGATATCGCTTTTCCGGATCCCATTGAGTTCGCCGGATGCCGCCCCGCTGCGGCGATGCGTATATGCGGTGGGGCGGCGGTGGGTTCAGGCGGTCAGGCGGCCCAGGAACCGTTGGACGCCGCGGTGGAGCGGAAGTCGAAGTAGAAGCGGGTGCCATTGGTGACATCCGTCGCTATCGCCGTCCACTGGTTCGCCTTGGCGAGCTTGTAGGAGCCCTGGCAGTAGTCGCTGCCCGAGCTCGGCTTGAAACACACCGCGACATAGCGGTCGGTCTTGGGCTTGATGTTGATGTCGTTGCAGGCGCTCGTGGTCGTGAGGTAGCTGCCCGGATTGGGATAATAGCGCGCGCCCGACGCCTTGGAATAGGACCTCGCCCCGTCGTAGCAGGCCTGGACCGAGCTGTTTCCGGTCTCGGCCGCGCCGGCGGTGGTGGCGGTCATGAGTCCGCCGGTCGCCAGGAGCAGTCCGCTCGCGGCCGATACGAGAATCCTGCTGCTCTTCCGCATGATCTCCCCGTTCCTTTCCCTCAGGAAAAAGTGATCCCCGTCGAATCCCGCCGTGGTAATCCGGCGATCATGGCGGATAATCGCCTCGCCGGTCCCTTGTGGGGGTTCCTTGTAGCGCCCACTATTGCCACCTCCCGTCCCGCTCGGCCATCCTGTTTCCCGAGGAGTCAAAAGCCGAGATTAAACGGGGGGAACGGCGTGCTCCGTATCCATTTCACCGATGCGGATCTGGGAAAGACCCGGATGTCCGCGACGTTTGATCCATTATGGGAGGTCGCCTCCAGCCTGCATCGATTGCAGAGCCGCGGAGGCCGCTGGGCCTATGCCGACTGGTACCGGACCACCTTGGAGCGGGTCCATAAGCGCGGGCTGAACCGGCTGCTGCGCGAGGTGCTGCTGCCGCTCTTCCCGCGCGCGGTGTACTTCCCGGACTTCCTGACGCCCAGCCAGTCCGAGCACGGTCTGGAGGCGGGCCTGGAGAGCATCCTCGGCACCCCGCGCCACCGGGTCGAGCGGGAGCTGGCCCTCTTCACCCATATCGTCGGCGCCCCGCCCTGGGCGGGCCGGCTGACCGGGATAGCGGGTCGCGAGGAGCTGGTGCGGGCGATCCGGACCTACTACGAGGCCGCCGTCGCGCCCTGCGACGACCCGCTGCGGGCCCGCACCGAGGCGGAACGGGCGGCGCGCGCCCGCGATCTGCTCGACGGCGGCGTGCACGGGATGCTGGCCGGGCTCGGGCCGACGATGCGCTGGCGACCACCCGTTCTGTACGTCGACTACCCCGCCGAGCACGACCTGCGGCTCAACGGGCGCGGGCTGCGCCTCGTACCGTCCTACTTCTGCTGGCGGACCCCGGTCACCATGGCCAACCCCGAACTGCCGCCGGTGCTCTTCTACCCCCTGCTGCGCGCGTCGTCGCCCACTGCGGCGGAGCCCCACGCCCGGCCCCACGGCCCGGCCGGGCCCGACGCTCCGACGGCCCCGCTGACCGCCCTGCTGGGCCGCACCCGGGCGACCGTGCTGTGCGCCGCCGCGGCGGGCGCCGGGGCGACCACTGGTGAACTCGCCCGCGCGGTGGGGGTGTCCGTCTCCTCCGCCAGCAAGCATGCCACCGTGCTGCGCGAGGCGGGACTGCTCAGCAGCAGTCGCTACGCGGCGAGCGTGCTGCACACCCTCACGCCGGTCGGCGCCTCCGCCCTCCGCGCCAGCCGCTCCGCCCCCGCCTGAGCCGCGCGGAGCGGCGCCGTGTACCCCGCCGGGAGTACGTGAACTGTCCCCGGCCGTACGACGACCCGGACGCCGTCGGGAGCGACGCTCGGAAGTGACCCACCAGGACGTCACTTCCGAGGAGCGCGATCACGATGAACACCCTGGCCTACGGGCACCCCGACGGACCCGGTCCCTGGATCCTGCTGTTCCCGCTGATGTGGGTGCTGGTCATCGGCGGCGGAATCGCCCTGCTGCGCCGTACGGCGTGGCGTGGGGGCGTTCCCTGGCGGCAGGGCCCCCCGGCGCTCGGCGAACAGTCGCCGATCGCGGTGCTGGGCCGTCGCTTCGCGGCCGGTGAGATCGACGAGGACGAGTACTGGCGCCGACTGTCCGTCCTGGACGAGCAGTTCGGCCGTCATGCGACGAAGGGCGGGGCCCTCTGACGGCGAGGGCGGAGCCCGGGGCGGTACGGGCCGCCGGGCGTCGCCGGGCTGTCCCGCCTCGCTGGAGGCGGGACGCTCGCATGCTCAGTGGGCGGCTGCCGACCGGGCGGCCGCGGGGGGCCGCTCGCGCACCGCGGGCGCCGGAGCGGCGTTGGCCGGTGCCGGGGCCGGAGCGGCGGCGGCAGCGGGTGCCGGTGCCGCGGCGACGGGTTCGGGGGTGAGGGGTGCGGGCGTCGGTGCCGGGGCGACGGGTGCCGGTGCCGGTGCGACGGGCGCCGGGGCGACAGGCGTCGGAGTCGGGGCGGTGACGGGCTCGGGGGCGGGCGCGGGGCCGGTGAGGGGCGCGGTGGACGCCGGCGCCGGACGGGAGGCGACCCCGCGAAGGGGCGGCGCGGTGCGGCCCGTTCCGTACGAGGCGAAGGGCGGCTTGGCGGTGGCGGCGGGCCGCGGCACGGCCAGCGTGAACCAGACGACCTTTCCGCCGCCGTCGTCCCGAGCGTGCATCCCCCAGCTCTGGCTGACGGCCGCGACCAACGCGAGCCCCCTGCCATGGGTGGCGAAGGGATCGCACGCCTGAACGCGAGGCAGTCGCGGATCCTGGTCGCGGACCGATACGGTCAGCCGGTCCAGCATGAGGGCGATCTCCACCGTGCACTGCTTGTCCGGCTCGGCGTGCCGATGGACATTGGTGAGCAGTTCGGTGACGCCGAGCGCCGCCGGGTCGATGAGCGGATCCAGATGCCAGTAGCGCAACTGCGCCGACACGATTCTGCGGACCTGTCCGATCCGCGACGGCAGGGCCTGGAGCTCCACCGTGCAATGCCTGCTAGGACGACTGATCACGGCTGCGACTCCCTGAAGACGTGGGGCTAGCCTGATTCAGATGCGGGCGACGAACACGTTCAGCAGTGGTGGCTGCTGGGCGCGACCGGTGGGACGGTTCTCAGCGTCACCGCTTGTTGACCCTCAGTGATACTGATACTCGTCCAGGGTCGGTCCCACCGCGCGCATGCGCAACTCGGCCGCCTCACCTCTTCGAGGCGTGCCCCCGGGCGGACCGGACGGCGTCGAGGAAGCGGCTGGCGGCGCCCGAGCCGGACTTGGCCGAGGTGGACTTGGCGTCCTGTGAGCCGAGGGTGAGGCGGTAGCGGGTGCCGTTCACGGTGGCCATGGCCTGGTCCCCGTCCACGAACCAGGGCTTGCTCGCGCGCACCGACTGCACGGGCGCGCTGTCGATCTCGCTGCCGTAACTGGTCAGCAGCTGTAGCCGACCGTCCTTGATCATGACCTGTCCGGCGCGGGTGACCGAGCGCAGGAATCGCTCGATCCGCACTCCCCTGGCGTTGAACTCCGTATCGGCCATCACAACCGCCTCCCCGATGGCTCCGACTGGCACTGTGCCGCCGCCTCTCATTTTCCCTGTTGCGCAGTGTGCCCGTGACCGGCCCCGGACACCAGGGCGCACTGGGGGACAATGAGGATCGAAACGGCATGAGTATGCCACCTGGGCTGGGCATGAGGCACAAGCAGGAGGAGTGGGCGTTGGACGGCACGGCGCGCGGGGGTATCGAGACGATCGACGTGGATCGCAGCGACCACGGCTACCGCGAGTGGCTGAAGGAAGCCGTCCGTAAGGTGCAGGCCGACGCCCAGCGGTCCGCGGACACCCATCTGCTGAGCTTCCCGCTGCCCGAGCGCTGGGGGATCGACCTCTACCTCAAGGACGAGTCCACCCACCCCACGGGAAGTCTCAAGCACCGCCTGGCACGCTCGCTGTTCCTCTATGGGCTGTGCAACGGCTGGATCCGGCCGGGCAAGCCCGTGATCGAGGCGTCCAGCGGTTCGACCGCCGTATCCGAGGCGTACTTCGCCAAGCTGATCGGAGTGCCCTTCATCGCGGTGATGCCCCGCACGACCAGTCGGGAGAAGTGCCGCCTGATCGAATTCCATGGCGGCCAGTGCCATTTCGTGGACGACCCGCGGACGATGTACGAGGAGTCCGCCGCCCTCGCGGCGGAATCCGGGGGCCACTACATGGACCAGTTCACCTACGCCGAGCGGGCCACGGACTGGCGCGGCAACAACAACATCGCCGAGTCGATCTATCAGCAGCTGCGTCTGGAGCGCTATCCCGAACCGGCATGGGTCGTGGCCACGGCGGGTACCGGTGGCACATCGGCGACCATCGCCCGCTATGTCCACTACATGCAGTACGACACCCGGGTGTGCGTCGCCGACCCGGAGAACTCCTGCTTCTTCGACGGCTGGGTGCACCACGACGCCCACGCCTCCAGCGACCACGGCTCACGCATCGAGGGCATCGGCCGCCCACGGATGGAGCCCAGCTTCGTACCGGGCGCGATCGACCGGATGATGAAGGTCCCGGACGCGGCGAGCGTCGCCGCCGTGCGCGCCCTGGAGCGCGGTATCGGCCGTAAGGCGGGCGGCTCCACCGGGACCGGGCTGTGGAGCGCGCTGCGGATCGTCGCGGAGATGGTCGCCGCGGGGCGGACCGGGAGCGTGGTGACGCTGCTGTGCGATCCGGGGGAGCGGTATCTGGACAAGTACTACTCGGACGCGTGGCTCGAGGAGCAGGGGCTGGACATCGAGCCGTATGTGAAGACGCTCGACATCTTCCTCACCACCGGCAACTGGACGGACTGACCTCCGCCCTTACGGCCGCCGTCACGCCCTTACGGCCGCCGTCACGCCCTTACGGCCGCCGTCACGCCCTTACGGCCGCCGTCGCGTCCGTATGGTCGCCACTTCGCCCGTACGGCGGCGTCGTCAGGCCGCCGCCACCATCCGGTCCAGGTTCCGCACCGCCTGGTGGAACGCGCGGCGCAGGCCCGGCCGCATCGCCCGTACGGCACCGCGCAGCACCGCCGTGCCGTCCACCGCGAAGACATAGCGCACCACGGTCCCACCGTCCGCCGGCCGCAGCGTCCACTCCTCCAGCAGCGCCCGCAGCCCCGGTACGTTGGTCTCGTCGACACGGTAGGCGTAGCGCTCATACGGATCCGCCGCCATGACCGTCTCGCGGAAGTGGGTGCCGCCCATGAGGCGGATCTCCCTGCCCTTGCCGCCGTCCGTGGAGCGGGCGTCCTTGA
The DNA here is from genome assembly GCF_039525925.1 of Streptomyces javensis. NCBI lineage: Bacteria > Bacillati > Actinomycetota > Actinomycetes > Kitasatosporales > Streptomycetaceae > Streptomyces > Streptomyces javensis. Next base: position 30,635 of record NZ_BAAAIF010000025.1, read on the forward strand.
CCTGCCGGAACCACCGCGGCCAGCCCTCGACGTCGGTGAACGCCTCGAACACCGCCTCCGGAGCGGCCGAGACCTTGGCGACGAAGGCGAGCCGCACCGGGGCGGTCTCGGCGTACTCCAGTCCGACGGAACGCAACCGGTGTGTCATGGACACACGATAACTGTCGGGGTGTCAGATGTCTGCGGTGCGGACCGGCTCGCCCGCCACCACCAGCTCCGGCAGATACTCGGAGATCTCCGCCCGTGCGTCCTCCGGCAGCCCCGGGTCCGTGACCAGCGCGTCCACCTGGTCCAGCGAGGCGAAGGAACTCAGCCCCACCGTGCCCCACTTGGTGTGGTCCGCGACCACCACCACCCGCCGCGCGGACCTGACGAAGTGGCGGTTGGTCTCCGCCTCCGCGAGATTCGGCGTCGACAGACCCGCCTCCACCGATATGCCGTGCACCCCGAGGAAGAGCACATCGAAGTGGAGCGAGCGCACCGCCGCGTCCGCGACCGGCCCCACCAGCGTGTCCGACGGCGTCCGCACCCCGCCGGTGAGCACGACGGTGGCCGCGCCCGGGCGCGGGCCCACCCCGCCGAGCGCCGCCGACCGCTGGGCGTTGTAGAACACATCGGCCACCCGGACCGAGTTCGTGACCACGGTCAGATCGGGCACCTCCAGCAGCTGCTGGGCCAGTGCGAAGGCCGTGGTGCCCCCGGCCAGGGCGATCGCGGTGCCCGGCGTGGCCATCGCGGCCGCCGCCTTGGCGATGTCCTCCTTGGCGCTCAGCTCGAGGCCCGACTTGGCCTCGAACCCGGGCTCGTACGTGCTCGCCTCGGCCACCGGCACGGCCCCGCCGTGCACCTTCTCCACGACGCCCAGCCTGGCCAGCGCGTCGAGATCGCGACGAACCGTCATGTCCGAGACATTGAGCTTGCGCGTCAGCTCGTTGACCCGGACCCCGCCGCGCCGCCTGACCTCATCGAGAATCAGGGCACGCCGCTGCTCCGCGAGCAGGTTCTGGTTGTCGCTCACCCTGCCTCGTCTCCCTCTGGTCGGCCCTCGTCGCCCGCGCGTTCATCTTCGCATGAGGCGAGGACGGCCGAGTGCCGGTGCACCCAGGGTTACGATTTCGCCACGCCCGCCGTGTCAGGGTCGGGGAAGGTGGCCGATGGGCACAATCCTGGAGCCAGAACGACCGCACCACACCGGATCGGGGGACACGGTGCCATCGACCATGCGTACGGACACACCGGCCGACGCGTCGGAACACGCGAGGACGGCCCGCAAGGGCGGGGCGCCACCACCCGATCTGGAACTCCTCGTACACGGGGTGGGCGGCACCACCCCCGAGGAGATGCTGGGCGATCCGCGCACCAGCCCGGTCACCGGCGACGAGACCGCGGCGGTCTACCGCAGGGCGGACGACATCGACGCCGAGCAGCGCCCGCCGGAGGACCGCGAGGGCCCGGACCGCGACGGCCCGATCCGCGAGGCGTACGTCTGGTGCAACCTCACCTCGGGCAACAGCTCCCGGGCCCTGTGGCTGCTCTTACTGCCGTTCATGGTCGCCAACCTCGCCCACTGGATGCGGCCCCCGGCCGACCGGCGCGAGCGCACCGTGCGCACCTACGGTCTGCTCGTCCGGCTCGTGGCACTCACCCTGTCCGTGCTGCTGATCGCCGGGGCCTGCGAGGTGGCCCTGGACCTGGTCGCCTGGCAGTGCGCCGGTTCGGCCGACTGCGCCGGGGGCAAGTCCTGGCTCGGCTTCCTGTCCCCGGAGAACCACGGCTGGTGGAGCCAGCCCGGCCGCAGGCTCGCGCTCGCCGCGGTGCTGCCCGGCGCGCTCACCGGACTGCTGTGGTACCTGTCCAACCGCACCTGGAGCGCGTACGAGGCCTCCCCGCCGCTGGAGCGCCCCGTCGACGAGTCGGCGCCCGAGGCGGGCAACCGCCCCGCGCTGTGCCTGCCCGGCTTCTGGTACGGCCGCAGGATCGTCGCCCGGCTGCGCGCCGCGCACACCGCCGCGGGCTTCCTCACCATCGCCGCGGGCCTGACCCTGCCCACCACCACCTATGACCGCGAACCGGGCGGCAGCGGGCTTCAGGACACCGCGGGCTGGGCGCTGCTGACGCTGCTCTGCGCGGGCGCGGTCACGGTGGTGGCCGTGGTGTGCTACCGCGGCCGCAGCGAGTCCAAGGTCGACGGGGAACTGGACCGCATCACCATCACCGCGCTGCCCGGCGCCGCCCTCGCGGTGCTGGCGCTCTCCGTCCTGTACGCCGGCTGGTCCCGCCCCGGCTGGGTCTCCACCCACCAGCTACCGGGCAACGAGGCGTTCTGCGCCATCGCCATCGGGGAGGGCGCGCTGATCGTGACCATGGCGGTGTGCGCCCTGGTCCTGCACCGGGCCGCGCCCGGCCGCACCCCGCTGTACGGGCTCGCCGGGCCCGCCGTCGCCGTACTCGCCTGCGGGCTCGGCGCGGTGCTCGCGGGCGGTGTCGCCCAGCGCTTCGCCGACTGGCTGGACGGCGGCGGCACCCCGGGCGAGGGGCCGGGGATAGCGCCTCCGGTGCTGCTGACCTGGCTGGCCACCGCCATCCCCGCACTGCTGCTGGTCCTGGTCGTCCTGCTGGTGATCTTCACCGTAAGGGTGTGGCGGGTGCGCAACCGACTGCTGCCGACCATCATGGACGGCTATCCGGGGGAGCGGCCCGACGCCGTACGCACCCGGCGGATCGCGGCCACGATCGCCCGCGCGGGCCTCACCGACTCCGCGCCCTGGATCGTCGGCCCGGTCGCGTTCCTCACCCTGCTGTTCGGCGCCCTGTGCGTCACCGCGGCCTGGGTCACCGACGAGGTGCCGGGGCGGGCCGCCGACGGCGCGCCCGGGGCCGTGGACGCCGCCGCCCAGACGGCGCAGGCGCTGGGTTCCTGGCTGATGGGGCTGGCCTTCCTGATGCTGGTCACGTTCGCCCGCCGCGCCTACCGCAGCCCCTCCGCCCGCCGCACCATCGGCATCCTGTGGGACGTGGGCACCTTCTGGCCGCGCGCCGCCCACCCCTTCGCGCCACCGTGCTACGCCGAGCGGGCGGTGCCCGACCTGACCTGGCGGATGGAGACCTGGACCCGCGAGCACGGCGGCCGGCTGGTCATCTCCGGCCACTCCCAGGGCAGTGTGCTGGCCGCCGCGGCGGTCTGGCAGGTGGACCACCGCACCCGCGGCCAGGTCGCGCTGCTCACCTACGGCTCACCGCTGGAGCGGCTCTACGGGCGTTGGTTCCCCGCCTACTTCGGGCCTACCCAGCTGCTCTCGCTCCACGGTGAGGTGCGCTGCTGGCGCAATCTGTGGCGCTACACCGACCCGATCGGCGGCCCCATCAAGCTGCCCGACGGCAGCGGGCCCGAGGTCGACTGCGACGCGCTCAAGGACCCGCTGGCCTACGGCCGTACGACCGAACACCCGCTGCCCGCACCGATCCTGGGACACGGCGACTACCAGGCCGACCCCGCCTTCGACCGGGAGCGGGCCGGGCTGCTGGCCCGGCTCCCGGAGCAGACCCCGCCACCCGCGGCGGAGGAGGCCGCCGGTCAGATGAGCTCCGGCAGGTCCTCGGGGTAGAGCAGCGTGAGGTCGTCCGTGGTCGGGTCGCTCAGCTGGGCGACCCGGCCCGCGTGCCGCTCCACCATCGCCTCGAAGGTCTGCCGGGCGGTGCGGCCGTTGCCGAACGCGGGGCCCTTGGGGAGCGCCGTGAAGTACTTCAGCAGCCCCTCCGACGCCCCCTCGCCGATCCGGTACTCATGCTCCTCGGCCTGCTGCTCCACGATCCGCAGCAGCTCCTCCGGGCTGTAGTCGCCGAAGGTGATGGTGCGCGAAAAGCGGGAGGCCACACCGGGGTTGACGGACAGGAAGCGCTCCATCTCCGCCGTGTACCCCGCGACGATGACCACGACCGAGTCCCGGTGGTCCTCCATCAGCTTGACCAGGGTGTCTATGGCCTCCCGGCCGAAGTCCCGGCCGGAGTCCTCCGGGGAGAGGGCGTACGCCTCGTCGATGAACAGCACCCCGCCGCGCGCCCGGTCGAACGCCTCCTGGGTGCGGATGGCCGTGGAGCCGATGTGCTCACCGACCAGGTCCACCCGGGAGACCTCCACCAGATGGCCGCGCTCCAGCACCCCGAGCGAGGCCAGGATCTCCCCGTAGAGCCGGGCTACCGTCGTCTTACCGGTGCCGGGGGAGCCGGTGAAGACCAGATGGCGGCGGACGGAGGCGGCCTTGAGCCCGGCCTCCTGACGCCGCCGGCCCACCTCGATCATGTCGGTGAGGGCCCGCACCTCGCGCTTGACGCTCTCCAGCCCGACCAGCGCGTCCAGTTCGCCCAGCACCGCCGTGGACGGGCGGACGGCGACCGGGGGCTCGGTGGCGGGCGCGGAGGTCTGGGCGGCCCGCTGCGCCGGGACGCCGCCCAGCAGCCCGCCCGTCGAGGCGGTCTCCACGGCGGGCGCGGTGATCGGGGGCTGGGCGGGCGCGCCCGGGGAGCCCAGCGCCGTGGTGGCGCTCTCGTCGCTGGTGCAGTCCTCGACGACCGGCCCCGCCTCGGAGAACTCGTAGCCCCCGCGCGCGCACCGCTCCGTACGGCACCGGGTCAGGGTGGTGCGGCAGCCGTCGATGATGTGGAAGCCATAGCCCCCGCTGCCGGTCACCCGGCAGCCGGTGAACGTGCCGCGGCCCTCGGCGGAGACATAGAACCCGGCCTCCGTCGGCCCGGAGACCGTGGTGCGCTCGACCGTCGGATCCGCGCCCTTGGTGACGATCACTCCGGTGGCGGCGCCGTCTATGGTGCAGTTGGCGAGCGTGCCGCCGCTGCCGTGGTCACGGAACCACGCCCCGGTGGCCGCCTCCCGGATGCGGCAGTCGTCCAGCTGGACGATGGCCCCGTCGCTGACCGAGACCGCGGTGGAGCGCACCTGGGACAGATCGCTGTCGACCACATCGACCCGCGACCCCCGGTCCAGCACGAACAGGGCGTCCGGCACCTCGCGCACCCGGCACGAGTCGAGCACCGCGGTCGCCCCGTCGCTCACCCACACCGCCGGATAGTCGCCGGTGCTCTCGTGCAGCTCGCACTGGTTGGCGTCCACCCGGGTGCCCGGGTCCCACACCGACAGGCCGTTCCGCCCGAACCGGCGCACCGTGGACCGGGTCAGCGTCAGCACCGAACGCGACCTCAGGTCGATCGCGTTCTCCGGGACGTCATGGATCTCGCAGTCGGCGAGCGTGAGCACCGCGTCCGTGTCCAGGTTGACCCCGTCGGCCGTCGTACGGTGCACCCGGCAGTCGGTCAGACTCCCGGTGGCGCGCCCGGAGACCTGCACCCCGGCGCCCCGGATCTCGTACACCTCACAGCCGACGGCCTCCAGCGAGGAGCCCTCGCCGGTCAGCGAGAACCCCGCCCCCGAGGCGTGGTGCACCCGGCAGCGGTCCAGGCGCGGACGGGCGCCGCCGCGCACCGCCACTCCGGACTGCCCGGCGGCCACCACCTCGCACTCCTCGAACACCCCGCCCGCGCCGTCCAGCACGCTGAGCCCGACGCCCGCGGGGTTGTCCACGGTGCAGCGCCGCACGGTCGGGCGGGCGCCGCCGCGCACCTCGATGCCGACCGCGGAGCGCGTGGCCACCCGTACGTCCGTCAGCTCCGGGGTGCCGTCCTCGATCAGCAGCGCGGGGGCGGCCGAGTCCTGGCCCTCGACATGCAGATCCTGGACCACGGCGGAGGCCCGTACCGTCAGGGCGACTCCGTCCACCGGCGCGATCCGCACCGAACCGCGCGCCGAGCCCTCGGGCCCGCGCAGGGTGACGGCCCGGCCCACCACCAGATTCTCGCGGTAGGTGCCGGGCGAGATGGAGAGCACATCACCGTCCCCAGCGGCCTCCAGGGCCGCCGTGAGGGAGGCGTACTCTCCGGTGCGGCGCCGCCACCGCGACGTTCCGCTGTGCGTCACCTGGACGACCGAGCCCTGTGCCATGGTGCTGCTGTGCCCCCACCTCGTGCGTTGCCGGTGTGCGCGCCTGACCGCCGCTGCCGACTGCCGCTGCGCATATGGAATGCCCCACCGTAGCGTGCGCGAGGCGCCATGAGTTGACGTGGCTGTGGAGCACGGGGGGAGTTGTGTGTTCGTATGACAACTCCTGGCCGGACGTTGCCCGGTCGCACGGGTCAGCTGTCGGCGTCCGCCCGTCCCCAGTCCTGACCGGCGCGCTCCCAGGCGATGCCCCACTGTGCGTAGCGCCGGCGCATGAGCCGCCATACGACCAGCCGCCGGGCGCCGTCCACCAGGACCGCCGTCACCCCGGCCGCGCCGATTCCGGCCAGCACGGCGTGGGTGGTGGCCGTGGCGGTGTCCAGCGGACGGCCCACCGGGCGACCGTGGTCATCGGTCCAGATCCGGAACCGCTCGCCGGGATCCGCGCCGGGGTGAGCACCCAGCGTGCCCTCGTGTCTGCTGCCGTCCGGCCCCGTCCAGCGGGCGAGGACGCGGCGATGGGCGTCTCTCGCGGAAGCGGTCTCGGGATCGGAGTCGATGGGTGGCTGCGGCAGCACCTTCACCACGGTGGCCGAGAGCGGATGACGCTCGGCGCGCTGCTTCTGCGCGGCCTTCACCAGCGCCCCGTGTGCCAGGGACCCCGACGTCCAGCCGACCGCGGGGGCGACGAGCAGGATGAGTACCGCGGCGACCAGCGCCGCGCACGCCTCCATCACGTCCGTCTTACGGCGCAGCGGGTTGCGCCGCCAGCGCCACAGCCCCCAGATCATTCGCATGGATCACATACCCCCTTCCCCGTTCGTGAGTACCGCATGGCGAGCCGGATATGCGCGTATTCGGTGGAGAGAGAGCAATATCACGGGGTCAGCCCCTTCGCCGTTCCGGCGGGCCGTCGGCGGGGCAGGGGGACACACCAGACCAGCCGGGTGCCGCCCGCCTCGGGCGCCTCGATGTCCAAAGTGCCGCCCAGGAGCTCGGCCCGGGACCGCATATTGATCAGTCCTCCGCTGGGCGCGGCGCCCCCGGTGCCCACCCCGTTGTCCGTGACCTCCAGGGTGATGTCGGCCCCGACGGCCAGCCGCACCTCCACCCGCTGGGCATGGGCGTGCCGCACGGTGTTGCTGAGCGCCTCGGCCAGCACCGCCAGCACATGGTCGCCGGTCTCGTCCGGCACATCGGTGTCCACCGGGCCGTCCATCAGCAGCGACGGTGCGAAACCCAGGGTGTCCGAGGCCGAGCGGACGGCCTTGACCAGTCGGCGCCGCAGCGTGGCGGGTTCGCCGCCGTCGTCCCCGACCGTGCGCAGGGCGAAGATCGTGGAGCGGATGATCTTGATGGTCTCGTCCAGGTCGTCGACGGCCCGCCCCACCCGCTCGGCCGCCTCCGGTCGGTCGATCAGCCGGCCCGCGCTCTGGAGGGTGAGCCCGGTCGCGAAGAGCCGCTGAATGGCCAGATCGTGAAGGTCCCGGGCGATCCGGTCCCGGTCCTGGAGCAGCGCCATGTGCTCGGACTCGGCGCGGTGCCGGGCCAGTTCCAGGGCCAGGGCCGCCTGCGCCGCGAACCCCGAGAGCAGCTCCACCTCGTGGTCGTCGAACGGCTGCCGCCCGGCCAGCCGGCACAGCCGCAGCGCACCGGAGGCCCGCTCGCCCGTGACCAGCGGTACGGCCACCACCGGGCCGAACTCGCTCTCCGGAGCCGGCAGCGGCCAGGACCGGGCCCGCGAGTCCACCCGTACGTCCGAGGCGACCGCGGGGCGCCCGGTGCGGGCCGCGAGCCCGGCCAGCGAGCCGTCGGACGGCACCACGAGCCCGCCGATGAGCTCGGCGTCATGCCCCTCGGCCACCTCGACCATCAGCGAGTCCCTGCCGGTGGCCGGCAGCAGGATCGCCGCCGAGTCGGCCAGGGCCACCTGGAGGGCGAGCCGGGCGATCAGACTCAGCACCTCGCCCGCCGAGGTGCCCGCCAGCAGCGTACGGGTGATGACGCCGAGCGCTTCCAGCCACTGCTCGCGGCGCCGGCTCTCGTGGTACAGCCGGGCGTTGTCGATGGCCACCCCGGCGGCGACCGACAAGGTGGTCAGCACCGCCTCGTCATCGGCGTCGAACTGGGCCCCGCCGCGCTTCTCGGTCAGATAGAGGTTCCCGAAGACCTCGTCACGGACCCGGATCGGTACGCCCAGGAACGAGCGCATCGGCGGATGGTGCTCGGGGAAGCCGTAGCTGGCCGGATGCTCCGACAGATCGGTGAGCCGCAGCGGCTGCGGGTGCCGGATCAGCTCGCCGAGCAGCCCGTGGCCACTGGGCAACGGGCCGATGCGGTACGCCTGTTCCTCGGACATGCCCACCGGCAGGAACTGCGAGAGCCGATGCCGGTCGACCACGCCCAGCGCGCCGTACTCCGCGTCGGCCAGCACCACCGCGGACTCCACGATCCGGCGCAGCACCTGCTCCAGGTCCAGTTCGCGGCCCACGCTGAGCACGGCCTCCAGAAGGCTGTGCATCCGGTCCTGGGTGGACCGGGCCGCGTCCAGCCGGGCCTGGAGCTCATCGAGGAGCTGGTCGAGCCGGAGTTGGGGGAGGGCCGGATGGCGTCCCTGGTCCGCACTGCCCGACACCTGGCCTCCATCCCCCCATGACCCTCTCACCAGCAGGGTAGCCGGGGCGGGGGCCGGTGGTGGCGGAGATGGAAGGAACTCGGCCAGGGTCGGGGGGCCGCCGGGCGACCGGCGCCTAGGAAACCGGCACCACGGCGACCGGGCACTTGGCGTGATGCAGCACCGCGTGGTTGACAAGCCCCAGTTGCATGCCGAAGTGCCCCTGCCGCCGCCGGGCCCCCACCACCAGCAGATCCGCGTGCGCGGAGGCGTCCAGCAGCGCCTTGCGCGCTGGGCCCTCGACCGGGCGGTGGGCCACCGGCACCGGCGGCAGCCCGGCCGCCGTGGCGCCGCCCAGCGTCTCGTCCAGGAGCTCGGCGGCGCGCCACTCGTGCGCCTCACGCGCGCTTTGCACCTCGCGCGTCCCTTGCGCCGCACGTTCCCCTTGCGTTGCAGGGGCCCCTCGCGTCCCACGCATCCCTTGCGCCTCACGCGCCCCCTGCTCCTCGTGCGCACCGTGGCCCCCGCGCCCGCCGCGGGTCCCGGGCCCGCCGTGGTTCCCGGGCCTCGAGTGGTCCTCCGGGCCCGCGCAGCGCCAGGCGTGCACCGCCTCCAGCTCGCCGCCGCGCAGCCGCGCCTCGCGGAGGGCGAACGCCACGGCGGCGGAGGGCGGCGCGGACTCCTGTTCGCCCGGGCGCTCGCGCTCGGCGATCCCCACCACCACCCGGTTCATCCCGCCGCGCACGTTCTCCGGGCGGCCGCGCACCACGACCACCGGGCACTGGGCGCGGGCCGCGATGCCCAGTCCGACCGAGCCGAGCAGCAGCGAGGCGAACTCGCCGCGGCCGCGCGAGCCGACCACCAGCGCCTCGGCGCTCTTCCCGGCGTGCAGCAGAGCGGTGACCGCGTCGTCCGCCGCCAGATCGGTCATCACCTTCAGGGCCGGCACCCGCCGCCCGGCCCGCTCGGCCGCGGTGGCCAGCACCGCCTCGCTGTGCAGCCGCTCGGCGGGGCGGTCTGCGGCCGTTCCGGGGATATAGCCCTCGTACCGCTCCCACAGCGAGGCGTGGACGATGCGCAGCGGCAGCCCGCGGCGCCCGGCCATCTCGGCCGCCCAGTCCAGTGCGTCCGAGGCGGCGTCCGAACCGTCCACCCCGACGACCACGGGAAGCTCCACCGTGCCCACCGCCTCTCCTGTCGGCACCTGGAAATGTCCCTTCCCATTGTCCCGCCGAAGCGGTCGCCGAGGGAGCCCGGCGGCTCACTCAGCGCAGCCGCATGGCCAGCGTCACCACGGCGCCCACCGCCCCCGCGCTGATCACCAGCCGGTCGGTGACCAGCTGGGTCAGCCACAGCCCGCGGCCGCTGGTCGCGCCGTCCAGCCCCGGCAGGATCCGCGGGATGACGTCCTCGGAGAAGCCGGGGCCGGAGTCGCTGATCCGGCACTCCAGCTCGTCGCCGATCCGCCGCAGCAGCAGGGATCCGGTGCCGCCCGCGTGCTCGATGGCGTTGTTGGCGATCTCGTCCACGGCCAGCACGAAGTCCCCGCGGCGGGTCTCGCTGAGCCCGGCCCAGGCCGCGCACCTCTCGACCTGCACCCGCAGCCGGGGCAGCTCATCGGCGGTGAAATGACGGTGGAGCAGGTGTTCTCCGGCTCGATCGGCGGACCGACGACGAGGGTCGGCTAGCACCAGTGCCTCCCGTTTGGTGACGAGTACGAGCGACAACACAGGGTCGGTGAAGCAGCCGAGGGTACGGGGAGCGACCTCTCACCGGTCGGGACGACCACGAATGACGTGTCATATCGGAAACGTGACCGAAAATGGGTAAGAGTGAAGCGATACCCGATCGTCGGTGTATCGCTTCGGATCGGCTGCCTCTCGTATCCACAGCTCGTCCGCTCAGAGACCGCCGAGGGGCGAGGGGGGAGAGGAGACGGCAGAGTGAGGTCATGATGGGACTGCTGAGCGCGCTGAAGACCGAACACCGTGAGCGGCTGATGGCGCTCGCCCACGATGTGTCCTTCCCCTCGGGCGGCCGCATCTTCGAGGAAGGCCGTAAGGCCGACCGCTTCTGGATCATCCGCACCGGTGCGGTCACCCTCGATCTGCATGTCCCGGGGCGGCGGGCCGCGGTGATCGAGACCCTCGGCCCCGGAGAGCTCATCGGCTGGTCCTGGCTCTTCCCGCCGGACACCTGGCACCTGGGCGCGGAGGCACTCAGCCCGGTGCGCGCACACGAGTTCAACGCCGAGGCGGTCCGCCGGCTGTGCGACGAGGATCCGGAGCTCGGCTACGCCCTCGCGCTGGCCTGCGCCCAGGTGATCGGGCGCCGGCTCCAGAGCGCCCGCACCCGGCTGCTGGATCTGTACGGGCCCTACGCGGGCGGAATCTCGCCATGACCGGGCCGGAGGGTGCGGCGGGCGGCCCGGGGGCCGAATGGCCCCTTACGCTTCCCCGCGCGAGAACGTGAAGCTGGGCAGCCGGATCGCGACCGGCGACCCGCGCGCCATGGAGGAGAGGCCGTGCCCCAGACAGCCGACCCGGACGGCCCCATCGGGGTCTTTCTGCTCGACGACCACGAGGTGGTGCGGCGCGGACTGCGAGATCTGCTCGACGCCGAATCCGATCTGAAGGTGGTCGGCGAGGCGGCCAACGCCCGCGAGGCCATCGCCCGCGCCCCCGCCGTACGGCCGCATGTCGCGGTGCTCGACGTACGGCTCGGCTCCTCGGGCGAGGGCGGGGACCACGAAGGGATCGAGGTCTGCCGGGAGTTGCGGGCCCGGCTCCCCGACCTCGCCTGTCTGATGCTGACGTCCTTCGACGACGACGAGGCGCTGTTCGACGCCATCATGGCCGGGGCCGCGGGCTATGTGCTCAAGCAGATCAACGGGTCCGACCTGGTGTCGGCGGTGCGCACCGTGGCCGAAGGCCGCTCCATGCTCGACCCCGGCGCCACCTCCCGGGTGATGGCCCGGCTGCGCGGCCCCGCGCCCAGCGGGCCCGTGGAGCTGGAGAAGCTCTCCCCGCGGGAGCGGGAGATCCTCGAGCTCATCGGCGACGGGCTGACCAACCGGCAGATCGCCGAGCGGCTGTTCCTGGCCGAGAAGACCGTCAAGAACCGCATCTCCTCGATCCTGTCCAAGCTGGGCGTGGGGCGGCGCATCCAGGCCGCGGTGATCGCCGAGCGGATCAAGGAGCGCGAAGCGGGTCAGTGAGCCCGTGGGCGATGCCTGGCAGCGGTGCGGCCGGGAGCGGACGACACCCTTACGGTGGCTACCGCGATGGCGGTGACCGCCATGGTGGCCGCGTGTGTTTCGCGTGGAGCGCGAGACCGGTCCCCTACCGGCCCCGCGCCCCACGCCGAGTGGGGCGGGACCGGTCGACATGCTCATCACCGCAGTGGAGTGAGAGCCCGGCCCACCCCCGGTGGTGGAGATGGCTCGTGGAACTGTTCGGCCCAGCATCGCGGTGCGCCCCGCCCGTCGGGGAGGGGCCGAACGGCCCTCATAAATCGGGCGCGGACGGCCCTCACAACAAATCAGGGGCCGGACGGGGATACCCCATCCGGCCCGGACCTTCCCGCGACCGGGCGCGGCCCGGTCGCATCACCTCCCGACGTGTGTCAGTAGCCGCCTCCCGGCTGCGGCGCCCGGCCGCCCGGGTACTGCTGACGGCCGTAAGGGTCGTCGTACGGAGATGGGGCGGGTGCCGCCGGGCGAGGCGCGACCGGGCGCGTCATCGCCGGGCGCATCGCCTCGTACCCCATCGGCGAGGCCGGCGCGGGGCGCTGCATCTGCGGCTGCTGCGCGCCCGGGTAGCCACGCGGTCCCGTCGGCTGCGGCGGGATGTAGGGCGAGTGCGCCTGCTGGAGGCCGGTGGGCTGCGGCGCCTGCTGCTGGTACCCCTGGTGCATGGGCTGCGGGGAGGGAGCGGCCGGCAGCGCGGGGAGCGCCGAGGGCAGCGCCGGAAGATGACTTCCGGTGTCATAGGCCGACGGCACCCTGATGGGCGCGATCTGCGGTGTCCCCCGCTCGGCGACAAGACTGTCGTAGATGGGGGTGTCCGGGAAGGACGGCGAGGAGTAGTAGCCGCCACCGTAAGTGCTGCGGGGGGAGGTCATAGACCATAAGTTAAGCCCACCATGTGCTGATTGGGGAGTCCGGTAGGAGGGTTGTTTTCAGTGTTCGGAGTGGCCGTGGATCCCCAATCCGAGCGAACCCGGGAAAATCGGTCGTCAGGGTACGTTGAGATCGTGTAAAGAGCGCGTTTTCAGCGGGTAGCCACCCGTCGACCGCGCTGTGCGACGGCCGAGCGGCCCGATCCGAGCGAACAGAAAGGCAGGGGGACGGAAATGGCGATGCGCAAGGGCGGTAACACGCCAGTACCGGCTGACGCGGTGCGGATCGAGCTGGGCTGGCGCGCCGCACCGGGGGCGCCGGACGTGGATGCCTCGGCGCTGCTGCTGGTGTCCGGAAAAGTCAGGTCCGACGGGGACTTCGTGTTCTACAACCAGGCGGCGCACTCCTCCGGCGCGGTGCGTCACGAGGGGAAGCGGACCGCGGGTGACACGGTGACCGACACCCTTTCGGTGGACCTCGCCCGGGTCGAGCCCGCCGTCGACACCGTGGTCCTCGCGGCCTCGGCCGATGGCGGAACGTTCGGCCAGGTCCCCGGTCTGCACATCCGGGTGCTGAACGCGGCGGGCGGCGCGGAGATCGCCCGCTTCGACAGCGAGGACGCCACCGTCGAGACCGCCTTCGTCCTCGGCGAGCTGTACCGCAGGCAGGGTGGCTGGAAGTTCCGCGCGGTGGGTCAGGGCTACCAGAGCGGTCTCGCGGGGCTCGCCACGGACTTCGGCATCTCGGTCGACGAGCCGCAACAGACGCCGGCTCAGCCCGCCGCCCCGGCTCCGGCCCCCGTCGCCCCGCCGAACGCCGGGCAGAACCCGTACGCGGCGCAGACCCCGTACCCGGCCGCGCAGAACCCGTACGCCGCCCCCGCGCCGCCGTCCGGCCCGCCCGCCGGGGCGTACCCGCCTCCGACGCCCACCGCCGTCTCCACGCCCCTGCCGCCGCCCCCGCCCACCGCACCTGCCGCCCCGGCTCCCGCGCCCGGCTCGGCACCGGTGAGCCTCAGCAAGGTCACCCTGACGAAGGAGGCGCCCTCGGTCTCGCTGACCAAGCAGGGCGGCACCTCCGGCACCATGCGGATCAACCTCAACTGGCAGGTGCACAAGCAGTTCTCGGGATGGGCCTCCAAGCTGGGCCGGGCCATGGCCATGCACAGCGATCTCGATCTCGACCTGGGGGCGCTGTTCGAACTCGCCGACGGCAGCAAGGGCGTGGTCCAGGCGCTCGGCAACTCCTTCGGCTCGCTGCACCAGCCGCCCTTCATCCACCTGGACGCCGACGACAGGACCGGTGCCCGGGCGGCCGGTGAGAACCTCACCGTCAACCTCGACCAGCAGAAGCTGTTCCGCCGGATCCTGGTCTTCGTGACCATCTACGAGGGCGCCCGCAGCTTCGCCAACCTCCACGCCACGGTCACCCTGCAACCGCAGTTCGGCGCCCCGATCGACTTCTCGCTCGACGAGTGCACCGTCCCCTCCCCGGTCTGCGCGCTCGCGCTCATCACCAACACCGGCGGCGAACTCGTCGTGCAGCGCGAGGCCCGCTATCTGGTGCCGCAGCGCGGCACCAGCCCGCAGCGCACCCTCGACCACGCCTACGGCTGGGGCATGAACTGGACCCCCGGCCGCAAGTGAAACCCCGGTGCACGGGGCGCGGCCGTCAGGGCGCGGCGCTGGGGCGGGCGTATGTGCGCCCCTTCCAGGCCGCGCCCTGCCCGAGGTGGTGCCGCACCGCCGAGTCCACGGTCATCAGCAGATAGAGAAGGGCCGTCAGGGGCAGCAGCGGCGCCAGCCACAGCGTCTGCCGGTAGTAGCGCAGCATCGGGATGTAGCTGCCCGCCATCAGCGCCCAGGCGGCGGCGCCCAGCGCCGGCGGCGCGGGACGCCCCGTCAGCACCCCGGCGGCCACCGCCGCGGGCGGCACGAGATACACCACCGCCAGCCCCGCGACCGTCACCAGCAACAGCAGCGGATTGTGGCGCAGCTGGGTGTACGCGCTGCGCGAGACCATCCGCCACAGCTCGCCCAGCCGCGGATACGGCCGCACGCTGTCGACCCGGTCGGCCAGCCCCAGCCAGATCCGTCCGCCGGACCGTTTCACCGTGCGGGCCAGCGCCACGTCGTCGATGACCGCCTGCCGGATCGCCTCCGGGACCCCGGCCCGCTCGGCCGCCTCCCGGCGCAGCAGCACACAGCCGCCCGCGGCCGCCGCGGTGCGCCCCCGGGGCCGGTTGACCCACCGGAAGGGGTACAGCTGCGCGAAGAAGTAGACAAAGGCGGGCACGATCAGCCGCTCCCAGTAGGTCACCACCCGCAGCCGCGCCATCTGGGAGACCAGATCCAGCCCGTGCGCCTCGGCCGCGCGCACCAACTCCCGCAGGGAGTCCGGCTCATGGGCGATGTCCGCGTCCGTCAGCAGCAGGTAGTCCACGCCGCCGTCGTCCTTACGGTCCGCGTCCCGGCCGTCCGCGTCCTTACGGCCCGCACCGTCCGCGTCCCCACGGTCCACGGCGAGGCGGGTCGTGGCGAGCGCCATGCCGTGCCGCACCGCCCACAGCTTGCCGGTCCAGCCGGGGCCCGGCTCGCCGGGGGAGCCGACGGTCAGCGGCAGCCCCCCGTGCTCGTCGGCCAGTTCACGTGCCAGCTTCCCGGTGCCGTCCGAGCTGCCGTCGTCGATCAGGAAGATCTCCGCCGGCCCCGGATAGTCCTGGGCGAGCAGCGAGGGCAGGCTGGCCGGAAGCACCGCGGACTCGTCCCGGGCGGGCACCACGACGGCCACCGAGGGCCACACCGCGGGCTCCGGCGGCCCCGAGCCGTCCAGCTCCGGCGGCCCCGAGCCGTCCGGGCCCGTCCGGGGCAGCCGTACGTCCGTACGCCAGAAGAAGCCCTGGCCCAGCAGCAGCCACAGCCATGCGGCCAACGATCCGGCGGCGATCCACATCAGCGCGCTCACCCGCCGAAGTCTGCCCGAAGGTGTGCCCGGCCGACGGGCGCACGGGACCGATCCATTAAAGTGACCGCGTGAAGATCGCGCTTATGGACTCCGGAATCGGGCTGTTGCCCGCCGCCGCCGCGATGCGCCGACTGCGCCCGGACGCCGATCTCGTTCTCTCCTCCGACCCCGCCACCATGCCGTGGGGCCCGCGTACCCCCGAGGACGTCACCGGGCTGGCCCTGGGGTGCGCACGGGCCGCCGCCGCGCACCGCCCCGACGCGCTGATCGTCGCCTGCAACACCGCGTCCGTACGCGCCCTGCCCGCGCTGCGCGCCGAGCTGGAACCCGGGCTGCCGGTCATCGGCACCGTGCCCGCCATCAAGCCCGCGGCCGCCGGGGGAGGGCCGATCGCGATCTGGGCCACCCCGGCCACCACCGGAAGCCCGTACCAGCGCGGACTGATCCGTGACTTCGCGGGCGGCGTCGAGGTGACCGAGGTGCCGTGCCCGGGGCTCGCCGACGCGGTGCAGCACGCCGACAACGAGGGGATCGACGCCGCGGTGGCCGCCGCGGCGGCCCGCACCCCGCGCGATGTCACGACCGTCGTCCTGGGCTGCACCCATTACGAACTCGTCGCCGACCGGATCCGGACCGCCGTACAGCAGCCGGACGCGCCGCCGATCGTGCTCCACGGCTCGGCCGGGGCCGTGGCCGCCCAGGCCCTGCGCCGGATCGGCGCCGACCCGTTCCCGCCGGACGGCCCGGTCACCCCGGGCGGTCTGACCGTCATCCTCGGCGGACGCGAGGCCACCCTGCCGGAGGTCGCCCTGACCTACGCCGAAGGCGTGCAGCTGGCACCTGTCGCCCCGACGCGCGCTTGACAGCGGTGCCTCGTGCGATGAGCTGACCGAAACGCCCCTCACCAGCGGATTCCTCCGCCCCGCTGCCGTGGTGCCGGAAGGTGAGTACGCTGCCAACCATGAGGCACCATGACCACGGAGAGCCGACCGCCCACGGGCAGCCACCCGAGGTCTGGATCGGACGCGCCCACAATCGTGCGCAGTGGCTGCTGGCCGTGGCTGGCGCCGCGTGCCTGGCGCTCGGTGTCGACCTCGCCGTCGACTCGCCCTGGGGCTCGGGCATCGCCCCGCTCCTGATGGCCGTCATCGGCTGTGTCGCCGCCGGGCTGCTGATGCTCTTCGGCACCCTCGCCTTCGTCCATGTGGCGGTACGGGTCGACGACGAGGTGCTGGAGATCCGCTGCGGCCATATGGGACTCCCACGCCGCCGCATCCCGCTCAGCGACGTGGTCCACGCCGATGTGGCCCGTAAGGTCACTCCCTGCCAGTGGGGCGGCTGGGGCTACCGCTGGCGCCCCGAGAAGGGCACCGCCGTGGTGGTGCGCCGGGGCGAGGGCGTGGTGGTCCGCCTCGGGGACGGCCGCGTCTTCACGGTCACGGTGGACGACGCCGAGGCGGCGGTCCGGGTCATCCGCGACCGGCTGCGGCTGATCGCGGCCCGCACCTCCCAGGTTTAGCCGATCCCCCTTCCCCTCTTCCGGGGGATGCGCCGCCCTTCGGGGCCTCCGGGGCTCGCACCCCCTTTTCGGTGGCGCGTACGCATGGGCCGTGCCGGATCTCATGGCACCGCTCCCGGGTCGTCGTCCAGGCGACGGGCGGTCGCCAGCCCGGCGAGGAGGCCCGCTCCGGCAGTGATCTGGGAGAAGCTGAGGGCGTTGCCCAGACAGGACTCGACGGCCAGGACCGTGAGGGTCGCGGCCGCCGTAAGGACCACGGGAGTGGGGCGCGGGGAGCGCCACAGGGCGTGGAGCATCCAGCCGAAGGCCGCGCCCAGCAGGGCCACCCCCGGCAGCCCCTGACCGGCCGCCTGCTGGAGCGGCGCCGAATGCGGCTTGGCCTCCGGGCCCAGTGGCTGAGCCACCGAGGGACTCAGCTCGCCGAAGCGGTCCGGGCCCGCACCGCGCAGCTGATCCGTCTCCTCGATGCGGGCCGCGTCCTGCCACAGCCGGATCCGGTGCTCGGTGAGATGGGCGCGCAGGGCGGGCGGCAGTCCGCCCGGGACCGAGCCCTTGGCCACCGCCCAGGTGCCGCCGACCGCGACCGCCGCGATCAGCGCACACGCGGCGAGTGCCGGCAGCCGCCGCCGTGGCCGGGCGGCGATGAGCGAGCACACCAGGACGGCACCGCAGGCCGCCGAACCGACCGTCGAGCCGCCCACCACGGCCGTCAGCGTGATGGCCGCTGCCGACAGCCACAGCGCCGGGCGGAGGACCCGCGGGGCGGCCCAGGCCGCGCAGCAGAGCGCGCCTGTGGCCAGGGTGAGCTGGGCCGCGCCCGGCCCCTCGTGGCCGCTGAGCCCGTACGGTGAGGCGCAGGCCAGGCCGAACCCCGCGAACCCGGCGGCCGCCGCCCCGGCGACCGGCAGCAGCGATCCGGCGATCCGGCCGCATGCGTACCCGGCGGCCACCGCTAACACCGCCAGCAGGACTCCCTCGGGGCGGGCCGGCCGCCCCATGGCCGCGATCAGCGCCCAGACGGCGCAACCGGCGAGGATCAGAACCCCCGCGACATCGGACGCGCCGGCGCGGCCCGCGGCCGGTCTGCCGTGGTCCTGCACGACAGGCTCCACCACTGATGACGTCATCCCGCCGACCCCCCGTCGTGACGGGCACCGCGCCGACGCCCTTACGGCCATCGCGCGAGCCATGACACCCGAAACCGTAGCGCTTGTCGTAAGGAATGTGTATATGGTGCGCAGAAACGATGAGTCGGTCGTGAAACGCCCGCCGTGGAGGGCGCCGTGCGGCCGCCGCGCGCGCCCCCATTTCCGCCCGATACCCTCGGCCCATGCCGACCCCCGACTTCATCCGTGGCCTCAGGGCCTCCATCGGTCATGAACTGCTCTATCTGCCGGGCGTGAGCGCCGTCGTCTTCGACGACCAGGACCGGGTGCTGCTGGGCCGCCGGGCCGACAACGGCCGCTGGACCATCATCTGCGGCATCCCCGAACCCGGTGAGCAGCCGGCCGCGGCGGTGGTACGCGAGGTCGAGGAGGAGACCGCGGTGCGCTGCGTCCCCGAACGCATCGTGCTCGTACGGACCCTGGCACCGGTGACCTACCCCAACGACGACAAGTGCCAGTTCGTGGACGTCTGCTTCCGCTGCCGCGCGGTCGGCGGCGAGGCGCGGGTGAACGACGACGAGTCGCTGGACGTCGGCTGGTACCCGCTCGACGCGCTGCCCGAGATGGAGGACTTCTCCCTGTCCCGGATCAAGCAGGCGCTCGAAGACGGCCCGACATGGTTCGAGCCCATAGTCGAGGAGTGAAGTATGTGCCGCCCCCACATCGGTCCGGGCCCGACGGCTGCCTAATGTGCCCCTCATGAGCGCGTCCACCACACCAGGCCCGGACCCACGGCCGTCCGGCGGCCTCGATCTCTCCGGCCGTACCGCACTCGTCACGGGCGCCGCCGGGGGCATCGGCCGGGCCTGCACGCTGCGGCTGGCCGCCGCCGGGGCGCGGGTGCGGGCCGTCGACCTGGACACCGGGGGCCTCACCGACCTCGTCGCCGCGGCCTCCGGACTGCCCGGTCCGGTCGAGGCCCGTCCCCTGGACCTCACCGACCTCGACGCCGCCGAGCGGGCCGCCGCGGGCACCGACATCCTGGTGAACAACGCCGGGCTCCAACTCGTCCGGCCCATCGAGGACTTTCCGCCCGAGGTCTTCTCCCGGGTGCTCACCGTGATGCTCGAGGCCCCCTTCCGGCTGGTGCGCGGCGCGCTGCCGCACATGTACGCCCAGGGCTGGGGCCGGATCGTGAACATCTCCTCGGTGCACGGGCTGCGCGCCTCCCCGTACAAGTCGGCCTATGTAGCCGCCAAACACGGTCTGGAGGGGCTCTCCAAGGTCGCCGCCCTGGAGGGCGCGGAGCACGGGGTGACCTCCAACTGCGTCAACCCCGGCTATGTGCGCACCCCGCTCGTCGAGCGGCAGATCGCCGACCAGGCCGAGGCCCACGGGATCTCCCCGGAGCGGGTGGTCTCCGAGGTGATGCTGGCCGAGGCGGCGGTCAAGCGGCTGGTCGAGCCCGAGGAGGTCGCCGAGGCCGTCGCGTACCTCTGCGGCCCGCACACGTCCTTCATCACCGGTGCCTCGCTCAGCATGGACGGCGGATGGACCGCCCACTGAGCGGCCCATCGGATCGGGCATCGGCCCTTGATGGCCGATTGGCTCAGCCACTGGACCACGAAGGCCGATTGGCCGAGCCACCGGCGGACGGTGGCCGATTGGCTGAGCCATCTCCGGACGGTGGCCCACTGGCTCAGCCATCTCCGGACAGTGGCCCATTGGCTCAGCCACCGGACCGCCTGCTGCCCGGCCGCCCCGTCGACAAGGCACCGGGCCGCCTTACGGCTGGCGCCGCCGCGCCCGGCGGGAGTATGCCTGTGACCATGCCCGACGACCGGCCGGAGAACCCGTACCTGGAACTGCTCGCACGCGGCGCGTCCGCCGAAGCGTACGAGCGCCCGGTGCTGCGCGCCCGCGCCGACAAGGCCCCGGCCGACCGGCTTGCCGCCCTGGAGGCCGCCAAACTGCTCGCCCTGCGGGTGCGCGGTGAGCTGGAGGGGCGACGGCGCCGCGAGGCCGAGCTGTCCGCGCTCTTCGAGACCGCCCACGACCTGGCGGGGCTGCGCGACCTGGACGCGGTGCTCCAGGCCATCGTGCAGCGCGCCCGCTCCCTGCTGGGCACCGAGGTGGCCTATCTGACGCTCAACGACCCGACCGCCGGTGACACCTATATGAGGGTCACCGACGGTTCGGTGTCGGCCCGCTTCCAGCAGCTGCGGCTCGGCATGGGGGAGGGGCTGGGCGGTCTGGTGGCCCAGACCGCCCGCCCTTACGTCACCGAGAGCTACTTCCACGATCCTCGGTTCCAGCACACCCACGCCATCGACGCGGGCGTCAGGGACGAGGGACTCGTGGCCATCCTCGGGGTGCCACTGCTGCTCGGCAGCGGTGTCATCGGCGTGCTGTTCGCGGCCGACCGCCGGGCCCGGGTGTTCGAACGCGAGCAGATCGCGCTGGTCGGCTCGTTCGCCGCGCACGCGGCCGTGGCCATCGACACCGCCCATCTGCTCGCCGAGACCCGTACGGCGCTCGCCGAGCTGGAGGCCGCCAACGAGATCATCCGGGACCGCAGCCAGGTCATCGAGCGCGCCTCCGACGTCCACGACCGGCTCACCGAGCTGGTGCTGCGCGGTGGCGGGGTGCACGACGTGGCCGACGCCGTGGCCGAGGTGCTCAGCGGCTCCGTGGAGTTCCTCGAGGCCGACGAGGCGCCCGCGGCGGCCGTCGACCGGTCCCGGGCCGACGGCCACGCGGTGCGCGACGGCGAGGAGGACTGGGTCGCCGCGGTCTCGGCGGGCGGCGAACTGCTCGGCGCGCTCGTGCTGCGCGGCCACCCCCGGCTCGACCCCGTGGACCAGCGCACCCTGGAGCGGGCCGCGATGGTCACCTCACTGCTTCAGCTCGCCCGCCGCTCCGCGGGCGAGGCGGAACAGCGGGTGCGCGGTGAGCTCCTGGACGACCTCCTCGACACTCCCGACCGTGAGCCCCGGCTGCTGCGGGAGCGCGCCGCGCGGCTCCAGGCGGACCTGGACACGCCCCATGTGGTGCTCGCGGCGGGCATCGAGGCCCCGGGCACGGGCGGCACACCCACCACCGGGTCCGGCAGCGCACACGGCGCCATGCACGGCTCCACGCACGGAAGCGGGCCCGGATCCACGTCCAGCACGTCAGGGGGCGCGCCCGCCGAGGACGCCGCGGGCCGTCGGCGGCTGTGGTCCGCCGCGTCCCACCTGGCGGCCACCCGGCACGGTCTGGACGCCGCCCGCGACGGCGGCACCGTCCTGCTGCTGCCGCTCGCCGCCGCCGTCGCCGGCGCCGCCCTCGCCCGCCGCACCGCCCGGCAGCTGGGCACCGCCGCGCACGCCGCGGTCACCGTGGGCGCCTCCGCGCCCGTTCCCGCGCCCGCGGCACGGCCTGAAGAGGTCGCCGCGGGCTACGCCGAGGCCCGGCGCTGTCTGGCTGCCCTGCGAGTGCTGGGCCGGGCCGGACAGGGCGCCGCCGCCGAGGACTTCGGCTTCCTCGGTCTGCTGCTGGCCGGGACCCGCGAGGGCGCCCCGGACGGCACCGGCGTCAAGGACTTCGTGAAACGCACCGTGGGCGCCGTCATCGACTACGACGAGCGGCGCGGCACCGAACTGGTCCGCACCCTCGACGCGTACTTCGCCGGCGGGATGAGCCCGGCCCGTACCAAGGACGCCCTCCACGTGCACGTCAACACGGTGGCGCAGCGGCTGGAGCGGGTCGGGCGGCTGCTCGGCCCCGACTGGCAGTCGCCCGCCCGCTCCCTGGAGATCCAGCTCGCCCTGCGGCTGCACCGTCTGACCTCGGCCGTGGGCGACTGAACCTCGGCCGAGGGCTGCTGAACCTCGGCCGAGGGGCTACCCGAACCCCGGCCGTGGGCTACCGGGGCGAGGCCGAACGGGCCGTGCGCTTCGCCGCCTCCGCCGTCGGCCCGGGAGAGGGGGCGGAGGTCGGTTCGACGGCGGCCAGATCGCGGTCCCGGGTTTCCTTGGCGACGCCCACGGCCACCAGGGTGAGCAGGGCAGCCGCGATCACATAGAGGGCGATCGGCGTGGCGCTGTCGTAGTCGGCCAGCAGCGCGGTGGCGATGAGCGGTGCGGGCGCACCGGCCGCGACGGACGAGAACTGCGCGCCGATCGACGCCCCCGAGTACCGCATCCGGGTCGCGAACATCTCGGAGAAGAAGGCCGCCTGGGGCGCGTACATCGCCCCGTGGAAGACCAGTCCGACCGTCACGGCGAGCACCAGGGCCGGGAAGTCCTTGGTGTCGATGAGGAGGAAGAACGGGAAGGCCCACGCGCCCACGCCCACCGCGCCCAGGAGATACACCGGGCGGCGCCCGATCCGGTCCGACAGCGCGCCCCACGCCGGGATGACCGCGAAGTGCACGGCCGAGGCGATCAGTACGGCGTTGAGCGCGGTCTGCTTGCCGAGGTCCACATGGTCGGAGGTCGCGTAGACGAGGACGAAGGCGGTGATGACGTAGTAGCTGATGTTCTCGGCCATCCGCGCGCCCATGGCGATCAGCACATCCCGCCAGTGGTCGCGCAGGACGGCCACCAGCGGCATCTTCTCGGCGGCGCCCTCGTCCCCGCCCGTGGCCGCCTTACGGGCCTCGGCCCGGGCCAGCGCGGCCTTGAAGACCGGCGATTCATCGACAGAGAGACGAATCCACAAGCCGACCAGCACCAGCACCCCCGAGAGCAGGAACGGCACCCGCCAGCCCCATGACTCGAAGGCGTCGTCGGAGAGCGTGGCCGTCAGCGCGGAGAGCACTCCGGTGGCCAGCAGCTGCCCCGCTGGGGCGCCGGTCTGCGGCCAGGACGCCCAGAACCCGCGCCGCCGCGCGTCCCCGTGCTCCGACACCAGCAGCACCGCCCCGCCCCATTCGCCGCCCAGCGCGAACCCCTGGAGCAGACGCAGCGCGGTGAGCAGTACGGGCGCCGCCGAGCCGACCGTGGCGTGGGTGGGCAGCAGCCCGATGGCGCAGGTCGCGCCGCCCATCATCAGCAGACTCAGGATCAGCAGCTTCTTGCGGCCGAGCCGGTCGCCGTAGTGGCCGAAGACCAGGGCGCCGACCGGCCGGGCGGCGAAGCCGACCGCGTAGGTCAGGAACGACAACAGCGTGCCGACGAGCGGATCGGAGTCCGGGAAGAAGAGCTTGTTGAAGACGAGCGCGGCGGCCGAGCCGTAGAGGAAGAAGTCGTACCACTCGATGGTGGTGCCGATCAGACTCGCGGCGACGATACGGCGCAGTGAGCCGGGTGGGGTCGGGGGAGCGGAGGCCGGAGAGTCCGGGGTAGGCATGGGTCACCACTTCCGAGCGAGGTGCGGGGACGTTTTTGTGTTGCCACACCGTAGAAATGCGCAGTTCGGCTCGGATATGTAGGCGGGCGACACACTTCACCCGGCCACTGTGGTGACACGCCCTGCCCCGACGCCCCCGCGTCGGCGCGCCCCGCTCCGGAGGTGACCCCCTAGTCGGCGCGTCCCGTGCGCGGCCGCCGTACCTTGCCGAGCTGGAGCATGGCGGCGTTGAGCTGGTCCGGGGTGAGCGAGGGGGCCGGGAGCGGATGGGACCCCTCGGGGCGCAGCCCGTCGAGCAGCAGGGCCAGATAGCGGCGCCAGGCCAGTGGCGCGGCCACGGTCGAGCCGGGGACCGCGCGGCCGAGCGCGGCCAGCATGAACTGGAGGTCCTCCGCGGTGGCGTCCGCCCGGACCATGCCCTGCTCCTGGGCGCGGCCCAGAAGGTTGTCGAGCGTCTTGTGGTTCTCCTTACGGAGCGCGTCGAGCGAGGGGACGCCCTGGATGCCGGTGGTCATCAGGTCGTTGGTGCCCCGGTCGGCGGCGAGCAGACCGAAGATGCGCTCCAGGTAGGCTGTGAGCCCGGCCCAGGCGTCGGTCGCGGAGCGCGCCTCCTCGGCGGCCCGCAGAATGTCCCGGAGGGAATCGCCGAATACCGCCTCGATGAGTTCCGCCCGGCCGGCGAAGCGCCGGTAGAGGGTGGCGCTGCCGACTCCGGCCCGACGGGCGATGTCGTCGAGCGGGGCGTCCACACCCTGATCCGTGTAGATCTCCCGGGCGGCAGCTATCAGCATCTCGCGGTTGCGCCGTGCGTCTCGGCGCAACGGTGTCTCTTTCTCCACACGGCTGCCCATGGCCCGCACCCTAACACTAACCGGGGGAATCTCTCCGGTTAGTGCTAAGATCATCGCCAGAGCGGGGAACGATCCCCGGTTCTGGCTTCGGGGGAAGCCGCCAACCGACTGAGGGGATCGCATGCCCCACGATCTGTCCGCGCTCGGCGCGGATTTCGTCGTCGACCCGTATCCGGTCTACGCACGTCTGCGGGAGCGGGGCCCGGTCCACCGGGTGCGCACCGACGCCTCCGGTGAGTTCTGGCTCGTCGTCGGCCACGAGGAGGCCCGCGCCGCGCTGACCGACCCCCGGCTGAGCAATGACGTCCGTCACTCGGCCGCGTGGCAGGACGACGGCGGCAACGCCATCGGACGGAACATGGTGCAGACCGACCCGCCGCACCACACCCGGCTGCGGGGGCTGGCGGCCCGCGCCTTCACCCCGGCCCGGATAGCGGCCCTGCGTCCCCGCGTCCAGCAGATCGCGGACGAACTGCTGGACGCGATGGCCCCGCTGGGCCGGGCCGATCTCGTCGAGGACTACGCGCTGCCGCTGCCCCTGGCCGTCATCTGCGAGCTGCTGGGCGTGCCGGAGACGGACCGCAAGGCGTTCCACGACTGGTACCTCGAGAGCACCGACCTGACCCGCCCGGAGGCCGCCGGTGCCGCCGCCCAGGCCCTGACGGGCTACTTCGCGGAGCTCATCGAGGCCAAGCGCCGCGGCCCCGGCGGTGACCTGCTCAGCGCCCTGGTCCGCACCATGGACGGGGACGGCGACGCGCTCTCCGACGAGGAGATGCTCGGCATGACGTTCGTGCTGCTGGTCGCGGGCTACGAGACCTCCGCCAACCTGATCTCCAGTGGCACCCTCGCCCTGCTCCGCCACCCCGAGCAGCTGGCCGCGCTGCGCGCCGACTGGTCGCTGCTGGACGGCGCGATCGAGGAGATGCTGCGCTACGACGGCCCGGTGGAGAGCGCCGCGTTCCGTTTCACCAGGGAGCCGGTGGAGATCGCGGGCACGACCATTCCGGCCGGGGAGCCGGTGGGTGTCGCCCTGGCCGCGGGGTCGCGCGACCCCCGGCGCTTCGCCGAGCCGGACCGCTTCGACATCCGGCGCGCACCGCGCGGCCATCTCGCCTTCGGGCACGGCGTCCACCACTGTCTGGGCGCCCCACTGGCCCGGCTCGAAGGGGCCATCGCCTTCCGGGCCCTGCTGGAGCGCTGCCCCGATCTCGCCCTGGACGCCGATCCGGCCGAGCTCGCCTGGCGGCCCAGCCTGATGCTGCGCGGGGTGCGACGGCTGCCGATACGTTTCACCCCGGCTCCGGACGCCTGAACTTCCGGCCAGAAACGCTCGCCGAACGGCCTCGGCCAGAAACGCTCGACGAACCGTCCCAGCCAGGAACGCTCGACGAACCGTCCCAGCCAGGAACGCTCGACGGACCGTCCCGGCCAGGAACCCTCGCCGAACCGTCCCGGCCAGGAACACTCGACGAACCACCCCGGCTCGGCGGACCGCGGTGGCCACCCACCGCGGTCCGCGGCGCCTGTGGGGCCCGGCGTTCAGCGTGGTTCCGGAATCATCCGCAGCGGACCGGCCGTGAGGCTCATCTGCGGCCTGGGCCGGATCTTCGTCCCCGGAATCGGGCGCATCCGCCAGCGGCCCGCGATCGCGGCCAGGGCGAGCGTCGCCTCCGTCATGCCGAAGACATCGCCGATGCACTTCCGGCTGCCGCCGCCGAACGGCAGATACGAGCCGCGCGTCACCTCCTTGGCCCGCTCGGGGAGCCACCGGTCCGGGTCGAAGGACTCCGGGCGGGGGAAGAGGGCCGGATCGCGGTGCAGCACATACGGGCTGATCAGCACGTCCGACGCCGGGGGCAGCCGCCGCCCGCCGAGCTCGGTGGTCTCGGTGGTGGTCCGGGTGAACAGCCACGCGGGCGGGAAGAGCCGCAGCGCCTCGCTGAACACCCGTTGGGTGTACGCGAGCCGGGGGACGTCGGCGTAAGCCGGGGCGCGCCCGCCCAGCACCTCGTCGACCTCGGCGTGCAGCGCGGCCTCGGCCCGGGGATTGCGGCCGAGCAGGAACCAGGCCCAGGTCAGCGCGGAGGCGGTGGTCTCGATCCCGGCCAGCAGCAGGGTCATGACCTGGTCGTGGATCTCCTGGTCCGACATCGTGCCGCCGGTCTCGTCGTCCTGCGCCGCGAAGAGCGCGGACAGCACATCGCCGCGGTCGCCGTCGTCCGACGCCCGGTAGTCGTCGATCATGCGGTCGATGAGCTGGTTGAGCCGGGCGAGCGCGTCGTCGAAGCGCCGGTTCGCCGCGAGCGGGAGCTTGGCCAGCAGCCCGGTGGGGTCGATCGCCTGCCGGTAGGCGCCCTCCACGACGATGGGCAGACAGTGCTGGATCTCGGCCACGGCATGCGGCGCCATATTGGTCGAGAAGAGCGCACGGGCGGTCACCCGCGCGGTGAGCGCGAGCATCTCGTGGCTGACGTCGATGGGCCGGCGCGCCGTCCACGCCGTCGACTCGGCCTCGCACTCCCGCTCCATCACCTCGGCGTACTTGGCGATGCGGGCGGTGTGGAAGGCGGGCTGCACCAGCCGGCGCTGCCGCCGGTGGTCCGCCCAGTCGGAGGTGATCAGGCCGTTGCCCAGGATGGGCTTGGCCTTCTCCTTGACCGGCCCGCCGGTGTCGTAGACCCGCGCGTTCACCAGCACCTGCTGGATCAGTTCGGGATGACAGGGCAGATAGACCGGCCGGGGTCCCAGCCGGAGCTCGACCAGATCGCCGTGGGCGGGCAGTGAGGCCAGGAACTGAAGCGGTTTGCGGGCCATGAGCAGGGCATGGCCGGCCAGCGGAAGCCCGCCGGGGGCGACGGCGTGCCGCCAGTGGCGCGTCGCCGGTTGCTGCGCGGTCCTCATGCGGAAGACGTCCTTCACTCGCGAGGTGGGGTACGGAAGGTGCGGGGCGTCCGGTCCGGGGCGGACCCCGGACCGGACGTCATCAGCGCGGCTCGCACACCATGGGCAGCGGGCCGGGTTCGAGCGTCGCCTTCGGCTCGGGGCGCAACGTCGTCCCGGGCACCGGACGGAGACGCCACCGGCTCGCGATCGTCGCCACGATCAGCGCGGTCTCGGTCAGCGCCAGGACGTCCCCGATGCACTTGTGGCTGCCCGCGCCGAACGGGAGCAGCGCCCCGCGCTCCACCTCCTTGGCGCGATCGCCGAGCCAGCGCTCGGGGTCGAACCGCTCGGGGTCGGGGAACAGTTCGGGGTTGTGGTGCAGTGCCTGGGCGCTGTAGAGGATCATCGTGCCCGCCGGTACGGTCCGGCCGCCGAGTTCGGTCTCGGCCGCCGTGACCCGCATCGCCATCCAGGACGGCGGATACAGCCGCAGTGACTCGGTGATGACCCCGCGGGTGTACTCCAGGGACGGCAGGTCCTCGAAGGTGGGCGAACGGCCCGCCAGGACCTCGTCGATCTCGGCGTGCACCCGCTTCTCCACCTCCGGGTGGGCGCCCAGGAGATGGAAGACGAAGGCCAGGGTCGAGGCGGTGGTCTCGCTCCCGGCCACCAGGAAGGTGACCACCTGGTCGAGGACCTCGCCGTCGTCGAGGCCCTTACCGGTCTCCGGGTGTTCGGCGCGCAGCAGCGTGGAGAGCAGATCGCCGTGGTCGGCGCCGGAGCGCCGGCGCTCGCGGATCATCTCGTCCACGATCTGCCGCAGCCGGGCATTGGCCCGGTCATAGCGCCGGTTGCCCGGGGTGGGGAGCTTCTCCATGATCCCCAAAGGCGCCATCGTGCGCTTGTAGATGCCGTCCGAGACGATGCGCAGACAGTGGCGCGCCTCGTCGATCGTCGCCTCGTCGATCCCGGTGGAGAACAGCGTCCGCGCGGCCACCCGCATCAGCAGGGCGTGCATGGTGTCGCTGATGTCCAGGGTGCGCCCCGGCTCCCAGGAGCCGATCGCGGCGCGGGTGTCATCGGCGACCGCGGCGGTGTAGGCGGCGATCTTCGGGGTGTGGAACGCGGGCTGGATCATCCGCCGCTGGTAGCGGTGGTCCTCGCCCCGGGAGACCGAGAGGCTGTTCCCGAGCAGCTGCCGCGCCTTGTCGAAGACCCCGCCCTTGTCGAACACCCGGGGATTGAGCAGCACCTGACGGACCAGCTCGGGATGGCAGGCCAGATAGGCGCGGCTGGGCCCCAGCCTGACCTCCACCAGATCGCCGTGGGCGGGCAGGGAGGCCAGGAACTGGAGCGGACGGCGCCAGAGCGCCAGGGTGTGCCCCAGCAGCGGCACCGAGCCGGGCGCCGTGCCGGTGGTCCAGGAGCGCTCCGGCTGTGCGGAGCTCTTCGCGGGAGTCACGGGTCCCCGTTCCGTCACTGGATGCGGGAGTTGACGTCGTTGACGGCCGTCTTGTAGCGCTTGTTGCTGGTGGTCCAGACGAAGTTGCCGTAGATCAGATCGAGGAAGACGTCCTGCGTCAGCTGGTCGAACGCCTTGATGCACTCGATGTCCTCGATCATGTCATCGAGCCGGGCCTGGAAGAACTCCTTGAACGCCGTCTCATCGCTCACATCGCAGAGCCGGAAACAGTTGGTGATCTGGCCCAGGGAGACCTCGCGGTCATAGGAGTAGAAGTCGTTGACGATGGTGAGTCCGCGGGTGGTCATGCGCGCGGCCAGGCTCGTCTTGGCGTGTTCGGTGAACTCCGGATGCCGGTAGATCGGATACGACATCTTCATCCAGAAGTCGACGCCGATGTCGGTGACCCGGAAACGGAAATACTGCTCCGGGGACGTGGTGCACAGCGCCGCCTTGATGGGCGAGTCGCGGAACATATGGTCACTGGTGACGAAGGCGCGTGCCGCCTCGTACGCGACCTCCGCGTCCTCGGGGCTGTAGTACTTCTCGCAGATCTTGCGCAGCTGGGGCAGGAAGAGGCCGAAGTCGTGGAGGGCGGGATCCATGTCGTCCCACACGAACGTCACGCAGTTCAGGACGCAGACGGCCTTGAACGCCTCCATGTCCTTGATATGACGGGGGCTCTGGGACCAGAGCACCACCCCCACATAGGAGATCCAGCGCTCATCGGATACCGATTTGCCGAGCGGGGCCACCGCGGCGTTGCAGTCGTCTATGACCTCGCGCAGTTCGGCGTCGGTCAATTCGACCTTGGTGGGCCGGGTGACGACATGGCGGTCGAACATCTCCTGGAAGCGGCGGGTGCACTCCTCCAGGTACGGGCGGACGCTGTTCCGGTTGATGTCCTGGGCCCCGGCCGTGGAAAGTCCTGTCGTCATGAGTTCCTCACAGTGGCCATGCGGGCGATCTGCTTCAGCGCGTTGACCGCGTCCGCGGTGAATGGGGCGTCGTCGAGGGCCCGCAGGGCCTGTGTCCGGCGGTCGTCGATCATCTGCTCGACGGCATCCCGGGCGGTGGTGGCGGCGAAGATCTCCTGAATGGTCGCGGCGTCCCGCTCGTCCAGCAGCGGATTGCCGATGAGGCTGCGCAGCCGCGCCGCCTGGACGCTGTCCGAGCCGCGCAGGGCGAGCGCGATCAGGGTGGTGTTCTTCCCGGCCCGCAGATCGTCCAGCTGGGACTTGCCGGTCGACTCCGGATCGCCGTACACGCCCAGCAGATCGTCGCGGAGCTGGAACGCCTCGCCGAGCGGCAGGGCGTAGGCGGTGAACGCCTCCATGGCCTCCGGGCCGGCGCCCGCGATGGCGGCTCCGACGTGCAGCGGACGCTCGATGGTGTACTTGGCGGTCTTGTACCGGTTGACCGTGAGGGTGGCCTCGACGTCGTCCGTCAGCTCCCCGGTGGCTTGCAGATCGAGGTACTGGCCCAGCATCACCTCGGTGCGCATCTCCGACAGCAGCGGCAGTACGGCGTCGAACTGGACGGGCGTCAGACCGGCGGAGTGCAGGAGCTCGTCGGACCAGGTGAGGGCGAGGTCGCCGAGCAGCACCGCCCCGCTGACCCCGAACCGCTCGATCTGCTCGGGCCTGCGGTCGGTGGCGCACAGCGCGGCCAGGGTGCGATGGATGGTCGGCCGGCCGCGGCGGGTGTCGCTGTCGTCCATGACGTCGTCGTGGATCAGCGCGAAGGCGTGGAACATCTCCAGGCAGGCGGCCACCCGGAACACCGTCTCGGTGTCCTCGCCGCCGCCGACGGCCTGCCAGCCGGTGACACACAACAGCGGCCGTATGCGTTTTCCACCGGACAGGAAATCCTTGAGCAGCCCGGAGAGATACGGCAGATGGTGTTGCGGGGTGGTGTGGGCCTTGGCCGTCAGGAAATCTTCGAGTACGACGTCCACCGACTCACGGACGGTATCCGCATCCAAGCGGCCGGGGCTGAGCGTGGGTGTGGTCATGCGACTGACTCCTCCACGTCGAAATGTCGAAATCCGTTGATTAAGGAGAAGAAAACAGGCACGCGGAAACCCTTGCTTTGTATGGAAAAAGATGGATTGCCGTCCGTGCTCTGTGCGGCACCATGAAGGCAGGCGTGAGACACGACCACCGCCCATGGTCGATATGTCGAACGCCCGTGGCGGGCGCGGAGATCAGACGCTCAGGGAATCGTGCGGTCGGCGCGGCGTGGTCATTTCCGCGCGTGGAATCCTGGCCGGGCCGCAAAGGGGCCACGGTCGGTGCGACACCCGCGTGGACATCATCGGTTCGATGGATGCCAGATGTGCGCGGGCACACTCAATTACGCCCATTTTATTCCCCCTGAGTGCCGCCGGTCCCCCCACTCGGACATGAGCAGTCTAGACGCAAGATCGACGGATTCGGAAGCCCGTTCTGGTATCGCGCCTATCACTTGACGGCCGAAGGGGGCGGGGTGCTGTCACCGTGCCCCGAGCGGTCCGAAACCGGGCAACTCGCCCCGTACGCGCGGAGTATCAGCGGAATAAGCGGCGGCGCAATATGGGCCCGGAGTGTTCGTTGAAGGCTGAACAGGAGTCAGTGGGAAGAGGACCCGGACGGAACGGGGCCCCGCCGTCACCGGCGGGGCCCGTTCCATGGCGTGCGGCGGTATCAGACCTTGCGGTAGTCGTACGCCTCCGAGGCCGCCTGGAGCACCGCCTCCACATCCGCCCCGGTGGAGGCCGTGACGAGCGCCGCGACCGCGCCCTCCACGAGCGGCGCGTCCACCAATCGGGTGCCGTCGGGCAGTTCGTCGCCCTCGGCCAGCAGCGCCTTGACGGACAGGACCGCGCTGCCCAGGTCCACCAGGACCGCCACTCCGGCGCCCCGGTCGACCGCCTGGGCCGCCTCCGCTATCAGCTCCGGGCTGGTGCCGAAGCCGCCGTCCGCGGTGCCGCCCGCGGCGCGGACCGGTGCCGTGCCGCCGCCGGACAGCGCCTTCGCCAGCTCGGCGACGGAGTCGGCCACCGCCGCGCTGTGCGACACCAGGACTATGCCGACCTTCCCGCTCTCGTCGGTCATCGGGCCGCCTCCGCCAGTGCGCCGATGATCAGTGCCGAGGAGGTGGCGCCCGGGTCCTGGTGGCCGACGCTGCGCTCACCCAGATAGCTGGCCCTGCCCTTGCGGGCCAGCATCGGCACGGTGGCCAGCGCCCCCTTCTCGGCGGCCTCGCCCGCGGCCGCGAACGACCCGGTGCCCCCGCCCAGCGCCTCGACGGCGGGGAGCAGCGCGTCCAGCATCGTCTTGTCGCCGGGTGCGGCGCCGCCGAGCTGCGCCACCGCGTCCACCCCGGCCCGCAGCGCGTCCGCCAGCTGCTGCGGGGTGATCTGCTCGGCGTCGCCGAGCGCCTTGCCGGCCCGCCGCAGCAGCGTCCCGTAGAGCGGTCCGGAGGCCCCACCCACCTTGGAGATCAGCTGGCGCCCGGCCAGGATGAGCGCGGCCCCGGGCGAGCCCGGGGGCTCCTTCTCCAGCGCCTCGGACACGGCGGCGAAGCCGCGCTGCATATTGGTGCCGTGGTCGGCGTCGCCGATCGCGGAGTCCAGGTCGGTGAGACGGGCCGCCTCACGGCTCACGGACGTGGCCGCGGCGGTGAGCCATCGGAGGAAGAAAGGGGTGTCGAGCACGTCGTCGACGGCGGGTTCACTGCTGGACACAGACGCCTCCTCGGGGTGTAGCCAACGGCGACAGCGTACGTATCGGGGGCCGGCCGGCCTCAGGCGCCCCAGCGCAGCCCGGCGGTCCGCACGGGCGCGTCCCACAGCCGCAGGAGGTCCTCGTCGACCTGGCACAGCGTGATCGAAGCGCCCGCCATGTCGAGTGATGTGACGTAGTTGCCGACGAGCGTACGCGCCACCGCCACCCGGCGCTCGCCGAGCGCCCGGTGCACCTCGGCGGCGAAGCCGTACAGCTCCAGCTGCGGGGTCGCCCCCATGCCGTTGACGAGCAGCAGCACCGGGCTGTCCGGGCGCAGGTCCTCGACCACCACCTCCACCGCGTAGTCGGCGATCTCGTGGGAGGTCATCATCGCCCGCCGCTCACGCCCCGGCTCGCCGTGGATGCCCACGCCCAGCTCCAGCTCGCCGGAGGGCAGATCGAAGGTGGGACCGCCCTTGGCCGGGGTGGAGCAGGCGCTGAGCGCCACACCGAAGCTCCGCGAGAGGTCGTTCACCCGCCGGGCGATCGACTCCACCCGCTCCAGCGGCGCGCCCTCGTCGGCCGCCGCGCCCGCGATCTTCTCCACGAACAGGGTGGCGCCGGTGCCGCGCCGGCCCGCCGTGTAGAGGCTGTCGGTGACCGCCGCGTCATCGTTGACCAGGACCTTGGCGACCTGGATGCCCTCGTCCTCGGCGAGCTCGGCGGCCATGTCGAAGTTGAGTACGTCGCCCGTGTAGTTCTTGACGATGAACAGCACGCCCTTGCCGCTGTCCACCGCGGCCGCCGCGCGCACCATCTGATCCGGTACGGGGGAGGTGAACACCTCGCCGGGGCAGGCGGCGTCGAGCATGCCGGGGCCCACGAAACCGCCGTGCAGCGGTTCATGCCCCGAGCCGCCGCCGGAGACCAGCCCCACCTTGTCCTCGACCGGCGCGTCCCGCCGGACGATCACCCGGTTGTCGACGTCGACGATCAGCTCGGGGTGGCAGGCGGCCAGTCCGCGCAGCGCGTCGGGGACCACGGTCTCGGGGACGTTGATGAGCATTTTCATAGGTGTGTCCGTCCTCCGCCGGATGGGGGTGTGCACCGCTGCAACAGCGTACGGATCCGCCGCGTCCCTGGCACCCCTTGGACACTGAGCCGAACGGCCTAATAGGACGAAAAAGGTACATAGTCATCATATGGTGCGCGCATGGAGAATACTGCCGCGCCGGCGGCCGCCGTTCTGCCCCCGCGCCCCCAGCCCCGCCCGCCGCGGCGGTACCGTCGTCCGGCCCCCTGGCTCGGCCTGGTCGCCATCGGATACGCCGTGGTCCAGCTCGCCATGGTGATCCCGCACACCGGCCACGCGCTGGGCTGGGACGAGTCCGTGTATGTCTCCCAGGTCGATCCGCGCACCCCGCCCGCGTACTTCAGCGCACCCCGCTCGCGCGGCGTCAGTCTCCTGGTCGCGCCGCTCGTCTCCGCCACCGACTCCATTCCGGCGCTGCGGATCCTGCTGATGCTGCTGTCCGCGGGAGCGCTCTACGCCGCCTTCCGGGTCTGGACCCGGCTGCTGCCCGCGCCCCAGGTGGCCCTGGCCGCGCTGCTGTTCTCCGGGCTGTGGATCACCCAGATCAGCGGGCCCGCGGTGATGCCCAACCTCTGGGTGGCGATCGGCGCCGTCGCCGCCGTCGGCTGGTTCCTCCGGGTGCCGGACGAACCGAACGCCCGCTGGTGGCTGGCCGCCGTCCTCGCGGGCGTCACCCTGGTGCGCACCCCCGACGGGGGATGGCTCACCCTGCCGCTGCTGATCGGCGCGATCGGGGTGCGCACCTGGCGGCCCGCCCTGCTTCCGCTGATCGGCGGACCGCTGCTCGGCGCCGCCCAGTGGATCGGCGAGGCGTACGACCGCTTCGGCGGCATCGGGGAACGGCTGAACGTCTCCAGCGACGTCGAGGGCGGTATGGGCCTCCACTTCAGCGTCGGCGCCGCACTGCGCAGCCTCAACGGACCCCAGCTGTGCCGCCCCTGCGAGGTGCCGCTGCGCCATCCGGAGCTGACGGTGTGGTGGCTGGCGCTGCCCGTGCTGACCCTCCTCGCCGTGCACACCGCCCTGCGCGACCGCCAGGAGCTGCGCCGGGTGCGGGTGGGGCTCGGCCGCCCGGCCGTCCGGCCCCCCGCCGTACCGCTCACCGTCCTGCCCATCGCCTGCGCGGCCACCCTCGCCCTGCCGTATCTGCTGCTCATCGGCTACTCCGCACCGCGCTTCCTGATGCCCTCGTACGCGCTGCTGGCGCTGCCGATCGCCGGGCTGGTGTTCCGCGCCGTACGGGCCGCGCGGTCACCGCAGCACCTGGCGGTCGCCCTCGGGGTGATCATCACGCTCCATCTGGCGAGCCAGTTCGTCATCCTCGACCACACCGCCAGGCAGTCCGACGCCACCACCGGCCGCTATCGCACCGCCGCCAAGGGGCTCCAGGGGCTCGGGCTGCGGCCGCCCTGCCTGGTGACCGGCGACCGCGCCCTGCCCGTCGCGTACCACGCGGGCTGCTCCTCCGCCCAGACCAGCGGGAACAACCGGTCCACCACCCTGCCCTCGCTGCTGCGCCGCGCCGCCCGGGAGCCGACCGCGCTGCTGCTGCGGCGCGGCCGGGCCCGGCCCCCGGCCTACGCCCGCACCTGGGTCGCCTATCCGCTGCCGGGCACCGAGTGGAACGCGTATCTGCCCCCGGACCAGGCGCGGGAGTGGGAAGCCCGGAAATCCCGACAGGAGACGTCCGGAAACGGTCCGAGCATGGGCGCCATGACGATGTCCTACCCGACCACCAGCTGGGCCGGATTCGCGGCGGCCGAGCCCGCCTTCGCCGACTACGCCCAGGACCGCTTCCGGCGCTACCGCCACCATGTGCTGGCCACCCTGCGCCAGGACGGCTCCCCGCGAGTGACCCCGCTCGAAGTGAACTTCCTCTCCGGCGAGTTGTGGCTGGGCATGATGCCGGAGTCGCGCAAGGCGCTGGACCTGCGCCGCGATCCCCGGTTCTCGGTACAGGCCAACCCCGGTCCCGGCGAGGACCTGACCGAGGGCGATGTCCGGGTGAGCGGCCGGGCGGTCGAGGTGACCGACCCCGGGACGCTCGCCCGCTTCGCCGAGGAGGTCCACCCGCCCGAGCCCTTCCACCTCTTCCGCGCCGAGGTGACCGAGGTGGTGCACACCGCCCTGGAGGACGGGCGGATGGTGCTGCGCACCTGGCGCCCTGGCCAGCCGGTACGGGTCCTACGGCCGGGCGGCGACGACACCCCGCCCGGGGCGGAGGGCTGAGACCTGAGGCCGTGGACCGGGCCGACCGGCCCGGTCCACGGCCCTTCCGTATTGTTGGAACACGTTCTACCGTGCCCCTCGATCCCAGGACGCTCCCAGCCCGCCGTCATGGCGCACGCGAGACTCCAGGAGGGGCCGTGGACCTCGAATACACCCCTGATCAGCGGCGGTTGCGCGATGAACTGCGCGCGTACTTCGCCGAACTGGTCCCCGATGACGCCTACGCACGCTACGCCGACTCCAGCGGGCAGAAGCGGTTCTACCGCGAGACCATCCGCCGGCTCGGCACCGACGGCTGGCTGGGGGTGGGCTGGCCCGAGGAGTACGGCGGGCGGGGGCTCGGCCCGGTCGAGCAGTTCATCTTCTTCGACGAGGCGGCCCAGGCCGGGGTGCCGCTGCCGCTGATGGCCCTCAACACCGTCGGGCCCACCATCATGCGGTTCGGCACCGAGGAGCAGAAGGCGTACTTCCTGCCCAAGGTCCTCTCCGGCGAGATCGACTTCGCGATCGGCTACAGCGAGCCCGACGCCGGTACCGACCTCGCCTCGCTCAAGACCCGGGCGGAGCGCGACGGCGACGACTACATCGTCAACGGCCAGAAGACCTGGACCACCAACGGCGACACCGCCGACTGGGTCTGGCTCGCGGTCCGCACCGACCCCGACGCCAAACCCCACAAGGGCATCAGCATCCTGCTGGTCCCGACCGACGACCCCGGCTACTCCGCCACCCTCATCAAGACCCTCGCCTCGCACGACACCACCGCCAGCTACTACGAGAACATCCGTGTCCCGGCCACCCGCCGCGTCGGCGCCGAGAACGAGGGCTGGCGCATGATCACCACCCAGCTCAACTACGAGCGGGTCACCCTCGCCGCCCACGGCACCATGGCCATCCGCGCCCTGCGCGGCGTCCGCCAGTGGGCCGCCGACACCAAGCTCCCCGACGGCCGCCGGGTGATCGACCTGGGCTGGGTGCGCGGCCGGCTGGCCCGCACCCACGCCCGGCTGGACGCCATGAAGCTGCTCAACTGGCAGATGGTGGAGGCCCTCGAGCGGGAGGCCCTCACCCCGCAGGATGCCTCCGCCGTCAAGGTGTACGGCTCCGAGGCGCGCCGCGACGCCTACGCCTGGCTGATGGAGATCGTCGGCGCCGCCGGCCCGCTCAAGGAGGGCTCGGCGGGCGAGGTCCTCCACGGCGAGCTGGAGCGCGGCTACCGCAGCAGCGTCGTCTTCACCTTCGGCGGCGGCAACAACGAGGTCCAGCGGGAGATCATCTCCTGGATCGGGCTGGGGATGCCACGGGTGCGCCGCTGAGCCGCCGCCCGGCGGCGCTTTCCCGCGAGGGGCCCGGCGCCGGGCCCGGTGCCGGTGCCGGTGCAGGTGCAGGTGGAGACTGCCCCGGTCAGCCGCCGACGTACGCCGCGAGGTGCTCACCGGTGAGGGTGGACCGGGCGGCCACGAGGTCGGCCGGGGTGCCCTCGAAGACGACCCGGCCACCGTCGTGACCGGCGCCGGGGCCGAGGTCGACGATCCAGTCGGCGTGCGCCATGACGGCCTGGTGGTGCTCGATGACGATGACCGACTTGCCGGAGTCCACGAGCCGGTCCAGCAGCCCGAGCAGCTGCTCGACATCGGCGAGGTGCAGCCCGGTGGTCGGCTCGTCGAGGACGTAGATCCCGCCCTTGTCGGCCATGTGGACCGCCAGCTTGAGCCGCTGCCGCTCGCCACCGGACAGCGTGGTGAGCGGCTGGCCGAGGGTGAGGTAGCCGAGGCCGACGTCCGTCATCCGCTGAAGGATCTTGTGGGCCGCGGGGGTGCGCGCCTCGCCGCTGCCGAAGAACTCCTCGGCCTCGGTCACCGGCATCGCCAGCACCTCGCTGATGTCCCGGCCGCCCAGGTGGTACTCCAGCACCGAGGCGCTGAACCGCTTGCCCTCGCAGTCCTCGCAGGGGGTGGCCACACTCTGCATGATCGCGAGGTCGGTGTAGATGACACCGGCGCCGTTGCAGGTGGGGCAGGCGCCCTCGGAGTTGGCGCTGAACAGCGCCGGCTTGACGCCGTTGGCCTTCGCGAACGCCTTGCGGATCGGGTCCAGCAGCCCGGTGTACGTGGCCGGGTTGCTCCGGCGCGAGCCCCTGATCGGGGTCTGGTCCACCGAGACCACGCCCTCCGGGGCCGGGATGGAACCGTGGACGAGCGAGCTCTTGCCGGAGCCCGCGACGCCGGTGACGACGCAGAGCACCCCGAGCGGGATGTCGACGTCGACGTCCCGCAGGTTGTTGGCGTCGGCGCCGCGGATCTCCAGTTGCCCGGTGGCCTTGCGGACCGTCTCCTTGAGCGTGGCCCGGTCGTCGAGATGGCGGCCGGTGACGCCGTCGCTCGCCCGCAGCCCCTCGACGGTGCCCTCGAAGCACACGGTGCCGCCCGCCGTACCGGCGCCGGGGCCGAGGTCCACGACATGGTCGGCGATGGCGATCGTCTCCGGCTTGTGCTCCACCACGAGCACCGTGTTGCCCTTGTCCCGCAGCCGCAGCAGCAGGTTGTTCATCCGCTGGATGTCGTGCGGGTGCAGACCGATGGTGGGCTCGTCGAAGACGTAGGTGACATCGGTGAGTGAGGAGCCGAGGTGCCGGATCATCTTGGTGCGCTGGGCCTCGCCGCCGGAGAGCGTGCCCGAGGCCCGGTCGAGTGAGAGATAGCCGAGGCCGATCTCCACGAACGAGTCCAGGGTGTGCTGGAGCTTGGTGAGCAGCGGTGCCACCGACGGCTCCTCGAGCCCGCGGACCCAGCCGGCCAGGTCGCGGATCTCCATCGCGCACGCGTCGGCGATGTTGACCTTGCCGATCCTGGAGGAGCGGGCCTGTTCGCTGAGCCGGGTGCCGTCGCACTCGGGGCACTCGGCGAAGGTGACCGCCCGGTCCACGAAGGCCCGGATGTGCGGCTGCATCGACTCCCGGTCCTTGGACAGGAAGGTCTTCTGGAGCTTCGGGATCAGACCCTCGTAGGTGAGGTTGACCCCGTTGACCTTGACCTTGGTCGGCTCGCGGTAGAGGAAGTCGTGCCGCTCCCTCTTGGTGTACTCGCGGATCGGCTTGGCCTTGTCGAAGAAGCCCGACTCGGAGATGACCCGCACCACCCAGCCGTCCCCGGTGTAGGTGGGGATGGTGAACGGGTCCTCGGAGAGCGACTTGGAGTCGTCGTACAGCTGGGTGAGGTCGATGTCGGAGACCGCGCCCCGGCCCTCGCAGTGGGTGCACATGCCGCCGGTGCGGTTGAAGCTCACCTTCTCGGTCTTCGTCTTCTCGGTCCCGCGGTCGACCGTGAAGCCACCGGTCGCCGAGACCGAGGCCACGTTGAAGGAGTACGCGGCGGGCGGGCCGATGTGCGGGGTGCCGAGCCGGCTGAAGAGGATGCGCAGCATCGCGTTGGCGTCGGTGGCGGTGCCCACGGTGGACCGGGGGTCGGAGCCCATCCGCTGCTGATCGACGGTGATGGCCGTGGTCAGCCCGTCGAGCACATCGACCTCGGGGCGCGCCAGGTTCGGCATGAAGCCCTGGAGGAAGGCGCTGTAGGTCTCGTTGATCAGCCGCTGCGACTCGGCGGCGATGGTGTCGAACACCAGCGAGCTCTTGCCCGAGCCCGAGACGCCGGTGAAGACCGTCAGCCGTCTCTTCGGGATCTCGATGCTCACGTCCTTGAGATTGTTCTCGCGCGCGCCGTGCACCCGGATCAGATCGTGGCTGTCGGCGGCGTGGGGCTCAGGCGACCGCGTGTCCTTGTCCGTGGCCCTGCTCATGGTGTCTCCATCTGTCTCGGGCGGGCGCCGCCTACCGCGGCCCCCGCCGGTGTCGCCCGAATCGACCTGACCGGCTTCGAACAATACGTCCGATTCCCAGATCATGGCTTGACGCTAGCCGCACCCCCGTGACCGGGGCTTCTTCATTCCTGACCGGTTCCCCTCTTGACCGTTTCCCGCTGTGGGAAACTGGGCCGGTGAAACGGCAGGATCTCGATGACCTCGTCCGGCTGCGGCGGGCCCGCGACCGGATGGACCGCGACTACGCCGAGCCGCTCGACGTCCCGGCGCTGGCGCGGGGCGCCCTGATGTCACCGGGCCACTTCTCCCGCAGCTTCCGGGCCGCCTTCGGCGAGACCCCGTACAGCTATCTGATGACCCGCCGCATCGAGCGGGCCAAGGCGCTGCTGCGGCGCGGCGACCTCACGGTGACCGAGGTCTGCGTCGCGGTGGGCTGTACCTCGCTGGGGTCGTTCAGCTCGCGCTTCACACAGCTGGTCGGCGAGAGCCCGAGCAGCTACCGGGCCCGCGGCCATGACGACGGCGCCGTCATCCCGGCGTGCATGGCCAAGATCCACACGCGACCGGTCAGGAACGGAGAAGCGAACCCCGCCGCGCGGCCGTAGCGTGAGCGGCATGGACATCACCCTTTCCACATGCTTCATCGCCGTCGACGACCACGACAAGGCGATCGCCTTCTACCGCGATGTGCTCGGCCTCGAAGTGCGCAATGACGTCGGGTTCGAGGGGATGCGCTGGGTGACGGTCGGGTCGCCCGCGCAGCCGGACGTGAGCATCGTCCTGGAGCCGCCGCTCGCCGACCCGAACGCCTCGGCGGCCGACAGACAGACCATGGCGGAGCTGTTGGCCAAGGGCCTGCTGCGCGGTGTCCTCTTCGCGACGGACGACTGCGACGCCACCTTCGAGCGCATCAGCGCCGCGGGCGGCGAGGTGCTCCAGGAGCCCATGGACCAGCCCTACGGCGTCCGCGACTGCGCCTTCCGCGACCCCGCGGGCAATCTGCTGCGCTTCACCCAGCCGCTCAAGAAGTGAGCCCCGGGCGGCCCCGCCCCG
The DNA here is from genome assembly GCF_039525925.1 of Streptomyces javensis. Classification (NCBI taxonomy): domain Bacteria; kingdom Bacillati; phylum Actinomycetota; class Actinomycetes; order Kitasatosporales; family Streptomycetaceae; genus Streptomyces; species Streptomyces javensis. Next base: position 71,399 of record NZ_BAAAIF010000025.1, read on the forward strand.
GTGACGGTTGACGCCTGGGGCTTGTCCGGCGCATCTTGACGCCTGCGGCGGGCCGACCCCCTCCCCGCCCCTTCCCGAAACTGGGGCTCCGCCCCAGACCCCGGGGTCCAGAGGCCAAGCTCCTGTGTGGTCCGCCGGACACTCCGTAGGCTTGGCCGTCGGGAGGTGGTGGCCATGGCGGCGGCCATACGGCGGGACGGACCGGACGGCGACCCGGGGCTCTACGGCCCCCGGTCGGTCACCTGGCAGATGCACGGCGACCCGGTCATGTGGATCGCGGGGGTGCGCGCCCTGTACCTCCAGGCGCTGCATCCGCTCGCGGTGCGCGGCGTCACCCAGAACTCCGACTTCCGCAAGGACGCCTGGGGACGGTTGCTGCGCACCGCGCGGTTCGTCGCCACCATCACCTACGGCACCACCGAGGAGGCCGAGCGGGCGGGCGCCAAGGTCCGGGGCATTCACCGCAGGCTCTCCCTGACCGACCCGGTCACCGGGGTCCGGCACGGTGTCGACGAGCCCGAGCTGCTGCTGTGGGTGCACTGCGCCGAGATCGACTCCTACCTCCAGGTGATGCGGCGCTCCGGCTATCCGCTCACCGACGCCCAGGCGGACGCCTATGTCGCCGAGAACGTGGTGTCCGCCCGGCTGGTCGGCCTCGACCCCGCCGACGTACCGGCCGATACGGCGGCGCTCGCCGCGTACTTCGCGACGGTGCGCCCCGAACTCGCCGCCACCCCGGAGGCCCGCGAGGTGGACGCCTTTCTGCGGCGGCCCCCGGTCCATGCCCTGCTCGTCCCGGCGCGCGAGGTGATCTGGGGGCGCTTCGCCTCGCTCGCCTACGGGACCCTGCCCCCGTACGCCCACGCGCTGTACGGGCGCCCCGCGCCCCCGCCACGGGTGGTCACCCGCAGGCTGCGCGCGATGGGCAGGGCGCTGCGCTGCATCCCGCCCACCGCCCGCTGGCAGCTGCCGCCGAAGCACATCATGCGGGCGGTCGAACGGCTCGGCCCGGGCAGCCGCCCCTCGCCCTACAAACTGCGCAGAAACGCGGCCATACTGGACAGCGGGGATGCGGCGGGGGCACGGCCGTTGGCGGCCGGCCTCCACGGGGGCGGCGGGAGCTGACTTCCGCCAAGGCAGGGGGAGCATGGCGGACATCAAGCTGATCCAGGGCCGGTACCGGCTGCTGGACCGGATCGGGCGCGGGGGAATGGGCGAGGTGTGGCGGGCGCGGGACGAGTCGCTCGGCCGCCGCGTCGCCGTCAAATGCCTCAAACCGCTGGGGTCGCGGCACGACCCCTCGTTCACCGGTGTGGTGCGCGAGCGCTTCCGCCGGGAGGCGCGGGTGGCCGCGGCGCTACAGCACCGCGGGGTCACGGTGGTGCATGACTTCGGCGAGCACGAGGGCGGACTCTACCTGGTCATGGAGCTGCTGGAGGGCCGTGACCTCGGCCGGCTGCTGCGCGACAATGCGCGCCGGCCGCTGCCGGTCCCCGAGGTGCTGGACATCGCCGAGCAGGTGGCCGAGGCCCTCGCGTACACCCATGACCAGGGGGTGGTGCACCGCGATCTGAAGCCGGCCAACATCATGCGGCTCACCGACGGCACCGTGAAGCTCTGCGACTTCGGCATCGCCCGCCTCGGCGACGACGTCGGCTTCACCTCCCGGCTCACCGGCACCGGCGTCGCGATGGGCACTCCGCACTACATGTCGCCCGAGCAGATCGCGGGCGACCCGGTGGACCACCGCAGCGATCTGTACTCGCTGGGCTGTGTGCTCTACGAACTGGCCACGGGGGCGCCGCCGTTCGCCCTCGACGACGCCTGGGCGATCCTCGTCGGCCACCGCCACACCGCGCCCGCCCCGCCGCGCCGCCACCGGCCCGAGCTCCCCGAGCCGTTCGAGCGCGCCGTCCTCGCACTGCTGGCCAAGGCCCCGGAGGACCGCCCGCGCGACGCCGCCGAGTTCGCCCGGCGGATCGCCCCGGGGCGGGCATCCCGGCGGCCGCTGCCGTTCCCCGAGCGGCGCGGCGCGCTCCCGGCCGCGGGGCCGCCTGCTCCGCGCCTTCTCACCGCCGGGCCGTCGGCTCCCCGCCTCCCGGCCTGGGCCCGCCGTATGACCACCGGGTCCAAGGCGCACACCGGCGGGGTGGGACTGCTGTCGGCGACCCCGCCCGACGCGTCCGCCGCGCTCACCGGCGCCTGGACCGGGGGCCGTGGCACGGCTGAGCCCGACCCGCCCGGGGAGCGGGCCCGGCTCGCCGAGCGGCACCGCGCCGGGCTGGACCTGGGGCGGACGGGCCGCTGGGCGGAGGCCGTGGAAACCCACCGCGCGGTGGCCGCCCAGCGCGAGCGCGTACTGGGCGCCGACCACCCCGACACCCTCGCCAGCCGCTACGAGATCGCCTTCGCCCTCGGGGCCCTGGGCCGCCCGGGGGACGCGCTGCGCGAGTACGAGCGGGTCGCGGCGGGCCGCCGGTGCGTCCTGGGCCCGGACCATCCCGACACCCTCGCCGCCCGCCAGGAGACCGCGTTCACCCTGGGTCGCCTCGGCCGCTTCACCGAGGCCCACGACGCCTACACCGCCGTGCTCGCCGCCCGCGAGCGGACCATGGGCGCCGACCACCCCGACACCCTGCGCTGCCGCCACAACCTCGCCTTCAACCTGGGCTGTCTGGGGCGCCGGGCGGATGCGTACCGGATGGCGGAGCGGGTGGCCGCGGCCCGCGCCCGGGTGCTGGGCCCCGACCACCCCGACACGCTGGTCACCCGTTACGAGGTGGCGTGCGCCCTCGGGCGCCTGGACCGCTGGGGCGAGGCACTGGGCATCTTCCGCGAGGTGGCCGCCGCCCGCGCCCGCACCCTCGGCCCCCACCACCCGGACACCCTCGCGGCCCGCTATGAGATCGGCGCCGGTCTGGGGCGGCTGGGCCGGGGCGAGGAGGCCCTCGCGGTCTACCGCGCCCTGGTCGAGGACCGCACCCGCGCCCAGGGCCCCGCCGATCCGGAGACCCTGCGCGCCCGGCACGGCCTCGGCGTCGGCCTGGGGCGGCTGGGCCGCTGGGAGGAGGCGCTCGCCGAGGCGCGGGAGGTCTGCGCCCTGCGCGAGCGCGCCCTGGGCCCGGACCACCCCGACACCCTGGTCAGCCGTCGCGAGGTGGCCGTCGCCCTGGGCTGGCTCGGCCGCTGGTCCGACGCGCTGGCCGACTACCGCCGGGTGACCCGCGCCCGCGTACGCGTCCTCGGTGCCGACCATCCCGACACCCTGGTCAGCCGCGGCGACGAGGCGCACTGCCTGGAGCGGCTGGGCCGCCGCGAAGAGACGGCCGAAACGGCTGAAACCGCCGACACGGCTGAAACTGCCGAAACGGACGAAACCGCGGTGCGGCGGGCGCGGCAGACGTGACCTCCGGCGGCGGAGGCGCCCCCGGCGGCCGAGGTGACCCCTTGGCGGCCTGGCCCCGCCGATCACCGCGTGCTAACCAGAGGGCATGTCTCACAGCGATGCGTACGACGTCGTCATCGTCGGCGGTGGTCACAACGGTCTGGTCGCCGCCGCGTACCTCGCCCGCGCCGGGCGGAGCGTGCTGGTGCTCGAGCGCCTCGGCCACACCGGTGGCGCGGCCGTGTCCACACGGCCCTATCCCGGGATGGACGCACGGCTGTCCCGCTACTCCTACCTGGTGAGCCTGTTGCCGCGGCAGATCGTCGACGACCTCGGACTGCGCTTCGCGGTGCGCAAGCGCGCGGTGTCCTCGTACACGCCCGACGTCCGGGGCGGGCGCCCCACCGGGCTGCTGGTGGACACCGCCGCCACGGGCCGGACGCGCGCCGCGTTCGAGCGGCTGACCGGGTCGGACCGGGAGTACGCGTCCTGGGAGCGGTTCTACGGCATGACCCAGCGCGTCGCCGAGCGGGTCTTCCCCACGCTGACCGAACCGCTGCCCACCCGGGAGGAGCTGCGGGCGCGGATCGGGGACGACGCGGCGTGGCAGGCGCTGTTCGAGCGGCCGCTGGGGGAGGCGATCGAGGCCGCGTTCGACGACGACCTCGTCCGGGGCGTGGTCCTCACCGACGCGCTCATCGGCACCTTCGCCCGGGCCCACGACCCGTCGCTGCGTCAGAACCGTTGCTTCCTGTACCACGTGATCGGCGGCGGCACCGGCGACTGGGACGTCCCCGTCGGCGGCATGGGCGCGCTCACCGACGCGCTCGCCGACGCCGCCCGCACGGCGGGGGCGCGCATCGCGACCGGACGCGAGGTCACGTCGATCGCCACCGACGGCACCTCGGCCGAGGTGCGGTACGAGGGCGAGGCGGGGGAGTCCACCGCGGCCGCCCGGTATGTGCTCGTCGGGGCGGCGCCGCGTGAACTGGCCCGGCTGCTGGGCGAGGAGTCGCCCGCGCCGCCCGCCGAAGGGGCGCAGCTCAAGGTGAACATGCTGCTGCGCAGGCTGCCCGCGCTGCGCGACCGCGAGGTGGACCCGCGCGAGGCGTTCTCCGGCACGTTCCACATCGCCGAGGGCTACGGCGCGCTGGAGGAGGCGTACCGGCAGGCGGCCGCGGGGGAGCTGCCGCACCGGCCGCCGTCGGAGATCTACTGCCACTCGCTGACCGATCCGTCGATCCTCGGCCCGGAGCTCGCCCGCGAGGGCTATCAGACCCTGACCCTGTTCGGACTGCACACCCCCGCCCGGCTGTTCACCGAGGACAACGACGCGGCGCGCGCCGCGCTGCTGCGCGCCACCCTCGCGGAGCTGGACGCCCATCTCGCCGAGCCGATCGCCGACTGTCTGGCGGAGGACGCCGACGGGCGGCCGTGCGTCGAGGCCAAGACCCCGCTGGACCTGGACGCCGATCTGCGGCTGCCCGGCGGCAACATCTTCCATCGGGACCTGGCCTTCCCGTACGCCCAGGAGGGCACCGGCCGCTGGGGCGTGGAGACGCGCCACGCCAATGTGCTGCTCTGTGGCGCGGGCGCGGTGCGCGGCGGCGGGGTGAGCGGAATCCCCGGGCACAACGCGGCCATGGCGGTGCTGGAGAGGTGACCCTCGGGGCTCCCGGGAGCCCTCGGGAGCCCGCGGGGCCCCTCCACACGGCCCGGTGCGTGGTTTTCTCGCATCGAATCTGACGTAGCGTCAGAAAAACTCTTCCCTCGTCCGGCGCCCTGCGGCATCCTGCCGCTCATGCAGACGGAGCTGAGCACAAGGCTGGGTGTCGAGCACGCCGTCTTCGGTTTCACGCCGTTCCCCGCCGTGGCCGCGGCGATCAGCCGGGCCGGTGGCTTCGGTGTGCTCGGCGCGGTCCGCTACGGCGCGGGCGAGGAGCTGGCCCGCGACCTCGACTGGATGGAGGCGCACACCGACGGCAGACCGTACGGCCTGGACGTCGTGATGCCCGCGAAGAAGGTGGAGGGGGTCACCGAGGCCGACATCGAGGCGATGATCCCCGAAGGTCACCGCGCCTTCGTCCGGGAGACCCTCGCCAAGCACGGCGTCCCCGAGCTCGCCGAGGGCGAGGCGTCCGGCTGGCGGATCACCGGCTGGCTCGAGCAGGTGGCCCGCAGCCAGCTCGACGTGGCCTTCGACTATCCCGTGAAACTCCTGGCCAACGCCCTGGGCTCGCCCCCGGCCGATGTCGTGGCCCGCGCCCATGACCACGGCATTCTCGTGGCCGCCCTCGCGGGCAGCGCCCGCCACGCCCTCCACCACAAGGAGGCCGGGCTGGATGTCATCGTCGCCCAGGGCTATGAGGCGGGCGGCCACACCGGCGAGATCGCCTCCATGGTGCTCACCCCCGAAGTGGTGCGGGCCGTGGACCCGCTGCCGGTGCTCGCCGCGGGCGGCATCGGCAGCGGCGAGCAGATCGCCGCCGGGCTGGCGCTGGGCGCCCAGGGCGTGTGGATCGGCTCCCTCTGGCTCACCACCGAGGAGGCCGAACTCCATTCGGCCGCCCTCATCCGCAAGCTGCTGGCGGCCGGATCCGGGGACACCGTGCGCTCCCGCGCCCTCACCGGCAAACCCGCCCGCCAGCTGCGCACCGAGTGGACCGACGCCTGGGAGGACCCGGACGGTCCGGGCCCGCTGCCCATGCCGCTCCAGGGGCTGCTGGTGGCCGAGGCCGTCTCGCGCATCCAGAAGTACGAGGTGGAACCGCTGCTCGGCACGCCGGTCGGCCAGATCGTCGGCCGGATGGACTCCGTCCGCCCGGTGCAAGCGGTCTTCGACGATCTGACCCGCGGCTTCGAGCGCGCCATCGACCGCGTCAACCGCATCGCCGGACGCGCCTGACGCGCGCCCCGCACACCACTGCCCACCCCTGTTCGACATTCCCTGACCCCGCCGTCAGAAGGAGGACCGGACCGCCATGTCCCCTACACCCAACGGCTTCTGGGCCCAGGCCGCGCTCGAGCCCGACCGCACCGTGCTCATCGCCCCGGACGGCGAGGAGTGGACCGCCGGGCGGCTGCACAGCGCGTGCAACCGGCTCGTCGCCGGGCTGCGCGCCGCCGGGCTGCGCCGCGGCGACGCCCTGGCGGTCGTCCTGCCCAACGGGGTGGAGTTCTTCGTCGCCGCGCTCGCCGCCACCCAGGCCGGGCTCTATCTGGTGCCGGTCAACCACCATCTGGTCGGCCCCGAGATCGCCTGGATCGTCTCCGACTCCGGTGCCAAGGTGCTGATCGCCCATGAGCGCTACGGCGGGCAGGCGGCCGCGGCCGCGGACGAGGCGGGGCTGCCCGCGACCCACCGCTACGCCGTCGGCGCCATCGACGGCTTCCGCCCGTACGCCGAACTCCTCGAGGGGCAGCCGGAGGAGCCGCCCGCCGACCGCGAGCTGGGCTGGGTGATGAACTACACCTCCGGCACCACGGGCCGGCCGCGCGGCATCCGCCGTGCGCTGACCGGAAAGCTCCCCGAGGAGAGCCACCTCGGCGGCTTCCTGCGGTTCTTCGGCATCACCCCGCGCGACGAGGAGCCCGACCACGTCCATCTGGTGTGCTCACCGCTCTACCACACCGCCGTCCTACAGTTCGCGAGCTCCTCGCTGCACATCGGCCATCCCCTGGTGCTCATGGACAAGTGGACGCCGCAGGAGATGCTGCGCCTGATCGACACCTACCGCTGTACGCACACCCATATGGTGCCGACCCAGTTCCACCGGCTGCTCGCCCTCCCCGACGAGGTCAAGCGGTCTTACGACGTCTCGTCGATGCGCCACGCCATCCACGGCGCCGCGCCCTGCCCCGACCACGTCAAGCGCGGGATGATCGACTGGTGGGGCGGCTGCGTCGAGGAGTACTACGCGGCCAGCGAGGGTGGCGGCGCCTTCGCCACCGCCGAGGACTGGCTGAAGAAGCCGGGGACCGTCGGCCGCCCCTGGCCGATCAGCGAGATCGCCATCTTCGACGACGAGGGCACCCGGCTCGCCGCCGGTGAACTCGGCACCGTCTACATGAAGATGAGCACCGGGGGCTTCGCCTACCACAAGGACAAGTCCAAGACCGAGAAGAACCGCATCGGCGACTTCTTCACCGTCGGCGACCTCGGCCTCCTGGACGAGGACGGCTATCTCTACCTCCGCGACCGCAAGATCGACCTGATCATCTCCGGCGGGGTCAACATCTACCCCGCCGAGATCGAGGCCGCGCTGCTCACCCATCCGGCCGTGGCCGACGCCGCCGCCTTCGGGATCCCCCACGAGGACTGGGGCGAGCAGGTCATCGCGGTCGTGGAGCCCGCCGAGGGACATGCGCCGGGGCCCGGTCTGGCCGAGGAGATCCTCGCCCACTGCACCACCCGGCTCGCGGGCTACAAATGCCCCAAGTCGGTGGAGTTCATCGCCGAGATGCCACGCGACCCCAACGGCAAGCTCTACAAGCGGCGGCTGCGCGAGCCGTACTGGGAGGGAGCGGCCGACGCCGGTCAGACCCCACGCTGAGGGCGGGGATGGCCGCCACGGCCCGCCCGATCCGGCCATCTCGCTCAGGGGGCCGGTTCCGCTTCCCGCGGGACCGGCCCCGTGGCGTGCTCGCGGTGTGGCGCCCTATCGTTCCAGACCCCGCCACCCGGCCGCCTGGACGATGGCGCGGGCCGCCCGTACCGCCGAGAGAGGAACCCCATGCGACCGCATCCGTCCCCGCGTCATGCGCTGATCGCCGTGCTGGCCGCCACCGTGCTGGCCACCGGGGCCACCGCCGCCGTCGCCGCACCGGCCGGCCCGGCCCGGGTCCAGCACGGCACCCTCCGGCCGCTGGTCGACCTGTCCGCGCAGCGGGTGCTGGTGGCCGACGAGGTCGCCGCCGCGAAGTGGGGCACCGACAGCCCGATCGACGACCCGGCGCGGGAGCGGGAGGTCCTGGAGGCGGTGGCGCGGCAGGCCGAGGAGCTGGGTGCCGACCCGGTGGCCACATCGCGGATCTTCCGTGACCAGATCGAGGCCAGCAAGGTCGTCCAGCGCGGCCTGTACAGCCGCTGGGACGCCGACCCCGCACAGGCGCCCACCGAACGCCCCGACCTCGGCCGGGTCCGGCTGGAGATCAACCGGATCAACGGCGAACTCGTGCGCGCCATCGCGGACTCGGCGGCCGTACGCGAGTCCCCCTCCTGCGTGGGGCACCTCGCGGCCGGGGCCGCCGCCGTGGTCCACGGGCGCCATCTGGACCCGCTGCACACCGTGGCACTGGGCCGCTCGCTGCCCTCGGTGTGCGGGCGCGGAGCGCCGTAAGACGGCGGTCAGGGCACGGGGCGGTCGTTGAGGACGCGCTGGAAGAGCAGATGGTCCCGCCAGGCGCCGGCGATGTGCAGATAGTCCGGCGCCATGCCGATCCGGGTGAATCCGCAGCCCAGCAGGACCCGTTGGGACGGGACGTTCTCCACCAGCGTGCTGGCCTCGATCCGGTGCAGCCCCAGCCGCTCATCGGCCGTCCGGCAGACGGACCGGACGGCCCGGGTGGCCAGCCCGCGGCCGACGTGCCCGGCGTCGACCCAGTAGCTGAGATGGGCGTTGCGCCAGGGCCCGAGGACGATGTGCGACAGGGCGACCGTGCCCAGGATCCGCTCGCCGTCGGTCAGCACCAAGGGCACCAGTCGGCCGGACTCCCACTGCTCCAGCTGGTCCCGCAGCCGGGCGGCCTGGCCGCCGGCGGTGAAGAAGCTCTCGTCCCGCGGCGGGCTGGTGGGGCGCAGATGCTCGAGGTTGCGCGTGAACGCGTCCGCGAGCGCCTCGGCGTCGTCCGCGGCGGCGATCCGCATCGTGATCCCGTCGGCCAGGGTCATAGGAGGAGGAACGATCACCCGGTCAGCCTACGGGGTGTCCGGCTGGTCCGCTCCCTCCGCCACCGCCCGCGCCCAGCGGTAGTCCGCCTTGCCGCTGGGGGAGCGCTGGATGCGGTCGGTGAAGACGACCGTACGGGGGATCTTGTAGCCCGCGAGCCGCTCCCGGCAGTGGTCGCGGACCGCGTCGGCGGTGAGCCCGGTGGCCTCCGTACGGGGCTGGACGACGGCCGCGACCCGATGGCCCCAGCGGGTGTCCGGAACGCCCGCCACGAGCGCGTCGTACACCTCCGGATGGGCCTTCAGGGCCTGCTCGACCTCCTCCGGATAGACCTTCTCGCCCCCGGTGTTGATGCACTGGGAACCGCGCCCGAGTACGGTGATCACACCGTTCTCGTCGACGGTCGCCATGTCGCCGAGCAGCACCCAGCGCGCCCCGTCCGCCTCGAAGAAGGTCTCGGCGGACTTCTCCGGGTCGTTGTAATAGCCGAGCGGCACATGGCCGCGCTGGGCGATCCGGCCGGGTTCACCGGGCGCCACCGGGGCGAGGGTCGCCGGGTCCACCACGGTCGTACGGGCGTTGACGCGCAGCCGGAAGCCCTTCTCGGGGCCGGAGTCGGCGGTGGCCGTGCCGTTGAACCCGGACTCCGAGGAGCCGAAGTTGTTCAGCAGCAGGGTGTGCGGGGAGAGCTCGGCGAACTGCGCGCGTACGGTCTCCGAGAGGATCGCGCCCGAGCTGCTGACGCTGAGCAGCGAGGAGAGGTCGGTGCCCTTGAGGGGGCCGGTCAGGGCGTCCACCAGGGGCCGCAGCATCGCGTCGCCGACCAGCGAGACCGAGGTGACCTTCTCCTTCTCGATGGTCCTCAGCACCGCCTCCGGCAGGAACTTCCGGTGCAGCACCACCTTCTGGCCGAAGTTGAAGCCGATGAAGGCCGTAAGGGTGGAGGTTCCGTGCATCAGCGGCGGGGTGGGGAAGAAGACCAGCCCCTCGCCGCCCGCGGCCACCCGCTCGGCCAGCTCCTCCGGGCGCTCGACGGGCTGGCCGGTCGGGGCGCCGCCGCCGAGGCCGGAGAAGAAGAGGTCCTCCTGCCGCCAGACCACGCCCTTGGGCATGCCGGTGGTGCCGCCGGTGTAGATGATGAAGCGGTCGTCGGCGGACCGGGCCGGGAAGTCGCGCTCGGGCGACCCGGACGCCTCGGCGTCGGTGAACGCCACGGATGGGCCGGGGCCGCCGCCGAGGCCGACCCGCACCAGATGGCGCAGGGTGCCGGTGTGGGGCAGCGCGGCGGCCACCCGCTCGCCGAACTCGGCGTCGTAGACCAGCGCGGCCAGCTCCGCGTCGCGGTAGAGATAGACCAACTCGTCTTCCACATAACGGTAGTTGACGTTCACCGGTACCGCCCGGATCTTCAGGCAGGCCAGCGCGGTCTGGAGGTACTCCACGCCGTTGCACAGATGCAGTCCGACATGCTCGCCCGGGGTGATACCGCTGTCCATCAGATGGTGGCCGAGCCGGTTGGCGGCCGCGTCCAGCTGGGCGTAGCTGAGCCGCCGTTCGGCCCCGGTGCCGGGGTGGTCGAGGTACACCAGCGCCTCTCTGCCTGGCACGGTGTCGACGATCGACTCGAACAGGTCGGCAAGGTTGTACTCCACGACTCCTCCTGACCCCTCGATACCCCTCGATCCGGCGGCTCGGCGCTCATTAGAGCCGCGCCGGGATGAGGTGGGAAGGGCTGCGGAACAAGAAATCTGACTGAGCATCAGATTTCTCTTGAAGTCGGTCCCCGGCTGCTGCAACCTGTTCTAGGTCTTGAGACGGGAGGACGTCGTGACAAGCGGGACCGAACACCTCATCGTCGAGCGCGTCGGCGCGACCCTGGTGCTCACCTTGAACCGGCCCGAGGCCAGGAACGCGCTCTCGCTGCCGATGCTGGTCGGGCTGTACGACGGCTGGACCGAGGCCGACGAGGACGACGCCGTGCGCTCCGTGGTGCTCACCGGCGCCGGCGGGGCCTTCTGCGCGGGAATGGACCTCAAGGCGCTCGCGGGCGGCGGCCGGATGGACGGACAGCACGTCCGCGACCGCCTGGCGGCCGACCCCGATCTGCACTGGAAGGCGATGCTCCGCCACCATCGGCCGCGCAAGCCGGTGATCGCCGCCGTGGAGGGCCCCTGTGTCGCGGGCGGCACCGAGATCCTCCAGGGCACCGACATCCGTATCGCGGGCCGCGGCGCCACCTTCGGGCTCTTCGAGGTCCGGCGCGGTCTCTTCCCCATCGGCGGCTCCACCGTACGGCTGGCCCGCCAACTGCCCCGCACCCACGCCCTGGAGATGCTGCTCACCGGGCGCCCCTACCCGGCCGAGGAGGCGGCGCGGATCGGCCTGATCGGCCATGTCGTCCCGGACGGCACGGCGCTGGAGAAGGCCCTGGAGCTCGCCGAGCTGATCAACGCCAACGGCCCGCTGGCCGTCGAGGCGGTCAAGGCATCGGTCTACGAGACCGCCGAGATGACCGAGACCGACGGCCTGAAGTCCGAACTCGAGCGCGGCTGGCCCATCTTCGACACCGCCGACGCCAAGGAGGGCTCGAAGGCCTTCGCGGAGAAACGGCCGCCGGTCTACCGCCGGGCGTGACCCCCACACCTCAGGCCCGCCGCGCCCACCCCGCGGCCGCGCGGAAGGAGACCCACCCCCATGACCCCGGCCCCCTCACCCGAGGTGCTCCAGGCGCCTCTGGTCGTCGAGTTCCCGTTCACCCGCTCCCTCGGCCCGGTGCAGAGCGCCTTCCTCACCGGACTGCGCGAACACACCGTGCTCGGTGTGCGCACCACCGACGGCCGGGTGCTGGTGCCGCCCGTCGAATACGACCCGGTCACCGCCGACGAGCTGGCCGACCTGGTCGAGGTCGCCCCCACCGGCACCGTCACCACCTGGGCCTGGAACCCCGCGCCGCGCCGCGGCCAGCCCCTGCGCACCCCCTTCGCCTGGGTGCTGGTGCGGCTGGACGGCGCGGACACCGCCCTCCTCCACGCCCTCGACGCACCCGGCCCCGACGCCGTGCGCACCGGGATGCGGGTGCGGATCCGCTGGGCCGCGGAGCGCGAGGGCGCCATCACCGACATCGCCTGTTTCGAACCGTACGACGGCGCCGGGGGCGGCGAAGCCGTGCCGCACGGGGGTACGTTCACCGACCCCGTCAGCGGCATCGTGGCCCCCGCCCGCCTCGACTACAGCTACGCGCCCGGCCGCGCCCAGTCGCGCTATCTGAGGGCCCTCGCCGACCACACCACCTACGGGGAGCGCTGCCCGTCCTGCCGCAAGGTGTACGTCCCGCCCCGGGGCGCCTGCCCCACCTGCGGTGTCGCCACCGAGGAGCAGGTGGAGGTCGGCCCGCGCGGCACGGTCACCACCTTCTGCATCGTCAACATCAAGGCCCGCAACCTCGATATCGAGGTGCCGTACGTCTACGCCCACATCGCCCTGGACGGCGCCGATCTGGCCCTCCACGCGCGCATCGGAGGCATCCCCTACGACGAGGTGCGCATGGGGCTGCGCGTGGAGCCCGTGTGGAGCGAGGACGGCCGCTACCCCGACCACTACCGCCCCAGCGGCGAACCCGACGCCGACTACGACACCTACAAGGAGCTGTTGTAGATGCGAGAGGTGGCCATCGTCGCCTTCGGTCAGAGCGACCACCGGCGCGACACCGCGGAGATCTCCGAGGTCGAGATGTTGATGCCCGTCCTCCACCAGGTGCTCGACGCCGTCGGACTCCGGGCGGGCGAGATCGACTTCACCTGCTCCGGCTCCTGCGACTACCTGGCGGGCCGCGCCTTCTCCTTCACCATGGCCCTCGACGGCGTCGGCGCCTGGCCGCCCATCTCGGAGTCCCATGTGGAGATGGACGGCGCCTGGGCGCTGTACGAGGCGTGGACGAGACTGCTGACGGGCGAGGCGGAGACCGCGCTGGTCTACTCGTACGGCAAGTCCTCGCCCGGGGATCTGCGGGAGGTCCTCACCCGCCAGCTCGACCCGTACTACGTGGCGCCCCTGTGGCCGGACTCGGTCTCCCTCGCCGCCCTCCAGGCCCAGGCGCTGCTCGACGCGGAAGCCACCCGGGACACGGGAGACACGGGAGACACGGGGGGCATCGTCGCGGACGAGCGGGCGCTGGCCGGGGTCGCGGCGCGCAGCCGGACCGCGGCCGAGGACAACCCCCACGCCCAGCTGGCCGGTTCGGCCCCGCCCGAGGCCCTCCTGGACGAGCCGTACCTGGTGCGGCCGCTGCGCCGCCACGACTGCCCGCCGGTCGGCGACGGCGCGGCCGCCGTCGTGCTCGCCGCCGGGGACACCGCGCGCCGGATCTGCCGCCGCCCCGCCTGGATCCGCGGCATGGACCACCGGACGGAGGCGCACGGCCTCGGCGTACGGGACCTCACCCGCTCCCCGTCCAGCCGGCTCGCCGCCGAGCGCGCGGGCGCCTTCGAGGCCCCCGTCGACCTGGCCGAGCTGCATGCGCCGTTCACCTCGCAGGAGCTGATCCTCCGCCGTGAGCTGCGGCTGGGGGAGGACGTACGCGTCAATCCGTCCGGCGGGGCGCTGGCCGCCAACCCCATGATGGCCGCCGGGCTGATCCGCCTCGGCGAGGCCGCCGCCGCCATCCACCGCGGCGCCGCCGACCGGGCCCTCGCCCACGCCACCTCGGGCCCTTGTCTCCAGCAGAACCTGGTGGCCGTCCTGGAAGGGGATGCCTCATGACGAAGGAGCCGGTGGCCGTCGTCGGGATCGGCCAGACCAAGCACACCGCCGCACGCCGCGACGTCTCCATCGCCGGGCTGGTCCGGGAGGCCGCCGTACGGGCCCTGGAGGACGCCCAGCTGACCTGGTCGGACATCGACGCCGTCGTCATCGGCAAGGCCCCCGACTTCTTCGAGGGCGTGATGATGCCCGAGCTGTACCTCGCCGACGCGCTCGGCGCGGTCGGCAAGCCGATGCTGCGCGTGCACACCGCGGGCTCGGTCGGCGGCTCCACCGCGCTGGTGGCCGCGGGCCTGGTCGCCGCCCGTGTCCACCGGACCGTCCTCACCCTCGCCTTCGAGAAGCAGTCGGAGTCGAACGCCATGTGGGGGCTGTCCCTGCCCATCCCCTTCCAGCAGCCGCTGCTGGCCGGGGCGGGCGGCTTCTTCGCCCCGCACGTCCGGGCGTACATGCGGCGCACCGGCGCGCCCTCCGGCATCGGCGCCCTCGTGGCCTACAAGGACCGCCGCAACGCCCTGCGCAACCCCTACGCGCATCTCCACGAGCACGATCTGACGCTGGACCAGGTGCGGTCGTCCCCGATGCTGTGGGACCCCATCCGCTACTCCGAGACCTGCCCCTCCTCCGACGGCGCCTGCGCCATGGTGCTGACCGACCGCGCGGGCGCGGAGCGCGCCCCGTATCGGCCCGCCTGGATGCACGGCGGCGCCATGCGCAGTGAGCCGACGCTCTTCGCGGGGAAGGACTTCGTCTCGCCGAGGGCCGGCCGGGACTGCGCGGCCGATGTCTACCGCCAGGCCGGGATCACCGATCCGCGCCGGGAGATCGACGCGGTGGAGATGTATGTGCCCTTCAGCTGGTACGAACCCATGTGGCTGGAGAACCTGGGCTTCGCGGACGAGGGGGAGGGCTGGAAGCTCACCGAGTCGGGGGTGACCGAACTCGACGGCGAACTTCCGGTCAATCCCTCGGGCGGGGTGCTGTCCACCAACCCCATCGGGGCGTCCGGGATGCTGCGGTTCGCCGAGGCCGCGCTCCAGGTGCGCGGGCGGGCGGGCGAACACCAGGTCGACGGCGCCCGTAAGGCGCTCGGCCACGCCTATGGCGGAGGCTCGCAGTTCTTCTCGATGTGGGTGGTCGCGGACACGTCACCCATAGGTTGAGTCTCCTGCTCACTCCTCCTTTCGTGGCCTGTGCGGCACCGGCCACGATCGCTAGGGTGGGGCGCGGACGACGATCCGGGAGGATGAGCTGACGTGGCCGATACCACCACCACCGAACAGCCACTGACAGGAAGCGGCGAGAAGCCCGAACTCGACCTCTCGGGCGCCCGATGGCAGTCGAGCAGCCAGGGCGTGGGCGATGTGGAGATCGCCTTCATCGAGGGATTCATCGCGATGCGCCACGGCCGCCGTCCGGAGGGCCCGGCGCTGATCTTCACCCCGGCCGAGTGGCGCGCCTTCGTCCTGGGTGCCCGTGAGGGCGAGTTCGACCTCACCTGAACCGGGGAGGGTGATCGGGGCGGGCGGATCCGGCCGGACCGGATGGCCCGCCTCGTAGTGCGTTATCGGCCAGGATCAGAACGCGCGGCAGCCTGATGCCGCCTCATATCGTGGCGCCTGGCCCCCGGGTGAGTTTCTCAAAGGTTCATCGCGACTTCACGACCCCTTCACACCCCATGCCGAAAAGTGAGCGTGACTCACGGTAACACCGGCAGGTCGCGCCGGGTCTCCATGGGTGGGAACAGAATCGTCCACGCTCTATGCAGTCTCGGCCCCGGGAGGTAGTTTTCCCTCCCACCTCCCCGTTGTGCGGGGCGGAAAGTCGGCTGAAAAGGGGGTGTCGTGCGCGAATTCAGTCTCCCTCATATGGTGGAACCGCTGCGCGCGGGCGGGCTCGCGGACTCGGTGTACGAGCTGGCGGACCGCGAACCGGATAGGATCCAGTTCGCCCGGCGCGACCCCGCCGACCGAGATCAGTGGAGCCCGGTGACCGCCGCGGCCTTCCGGGACGAGGTCCTGGCGCTCGCGAAGGGCCTGCTGGTCGAGGGAGTGCGGTTCGGGGACCGGGTGGCCCTGATGGCCCGGACGCGCTATGAGTGGACGCTGTTCAGCTATGCCCTGTGGTCCGTCGGCGCCCAGGTGGTGACCGTCTACCCCACCTCATCGGCGGAGCAGGTGGGCTGGATCCTGGCCCAGACGCGCGCCGTTGCCGTGGTGGTGGAGGGCGAGGACGACGCCATGACGGTCGGCGCCGTCTGCGACACCCTTCCCGCGCTGCGCTCCATCTGGCAGATGGACCAGGGCTGCGTCACGGAGCTGTGGCGGCGCGGCGCCGCGGTCCACGAAGAACTGGTCACCGAGCGGCGCTGGCTCGTCGAACCGCGCTGTACGGCGGTCATCTGCTACACCTCGGGCACCACCGGACGGCCCCTGGGATGCATGATCACCCACGCCAATCTCGCCGCCGAGTGCGACACCCTGTTCGCCGGCTGGAGCGGGCTGTTCGCCGAGCCCGGGCAGAAACCCGCCATCCTGGCCTTCCTCCCGCTGGCGCACATCTACGGACTGATGGTCCAGGTGCTGTGTGTGCGGAGCGGCATCCTCATGGGGCACGAGCCCGAGCTCAGCCCGTCCTCGCTGCTGCCGTCCTTCCAGTCCTTCCACCCGACCTGCGTCTTCGCGGTGCCCTACATCTTCGAGCGGATCCTCGGAGCCGCCCGTACCGCCGCCCAGGACGCGGGCAAGGGCTCCCTCTTCGAGCGGGCCATGGACACGGCGGTGCGCTACGCCGAGGCGGTCGAGCGGCAGACACAGGGCGCGGGGAAGGGGCCGGGCCCCGGGCTCAGGGCCGCCCACGCCGTCTTCGACCACATGGTCTACCGACGGCTGAGAACCGTCCTGGGCGGCCGGGTGCGCTACGCGGTCACCGGCGGCTCACCGTTCAGCCGGGAGCTGGGGCTGATGTTCGCGGGCGCCGGGATCACGGTCTACAACGGCTACGGCCTTACCGAGACCACCGCCGCCGTCACCGCGCAGCCGCCGGGCCGCCCCCGGCACGGCACCGTGGGCCGCCCGATGCCGGGCACGGCGGTGCGCATCGCCCCGGACGGCGAGGTGTGGGTGCGCGGCGGCACCGTCTTCGCGGGCTATGTGGACGATCCGAGGGCCACCGGGGCCGCGCTGCGCGACGGCTGGCTGCACACCGGGGACGTCGGATTCCTCGACAGCGAGGGCTATCTGATCATCACCGGCCGTAAGAAGGACATCATCATCACCAGCGGCGGCAAGAGCGTCTCCCCGCTGCCGCTGGAGGAGCGGCTGCGGGCACATCCGCTGATCTCGCAGTGCGTCCTGGTGGGCGACAACCGCCCCTTCGTCGGGGCGCTGATCACCCTGGACGCCGAGATGCTGAGGCGCTGGCACCAGGTGGTCGGCGCGCGGCTCCCGGTCGGCCGGGAGCACGCGTCGGCGAACAAGGCGCTGCACGCGGAGATCCAGCAGGCGGTCTCCACGGCGAACCTCTCGGTGTCCAGGGCGGAGTCGATCAGGGCCTTCCGGATCCTCCCGAAGGAATTCACCGTTGCGGACGGGCTGTTGACGCCCACGCTCAAACTGCGGCGCGACGCGGTCTACAAGCTCTGCGCCGCGCAGATCGAGCAGCTCTACGCGAACTGACCGATCGGGCGGCGCCACCCCGGCCGCACGGTCGGGCGGCCTACGCCAACTGAGCGCCGGTCAGCTGCGCCCAGGGCCGCTGCCGCCCCCCGCTGACCGCCTCGGTGCCCTGCTCGTCGTACCGGGCCGTACGCAGCGACCAGCCCAGATTGCCCGTCATCACATGCCGCATGCCGTCCACATAGCGCGCCACGGCGCGGTGGGTGTCCGGGTCGGCCCCCGCCTCGGCGAGCAGCGCGGGCAGCCCGGCCGCGGTCTCCTCGAACCAGCGGTACCGGGCATTGGCCAGATCGGCGATATGGCGTACCGCGTCCTCCAGTTCACCACCCGCGCGCTCCCGCTGGACGATGACGCTGTTGTGGACGTCGCCGACGGCCAGCTCCTTGTCCAGGGAGGCGATGTCATTGGTGAAGACCACCACATCGTCCGTAGCCTCCCGCATCCGTTCCAGCGGGAAGCCGCCGTGCAGCGCGGACGGCAGGGTGTAGCCGCCGAACGGCTCGTTCAGATCGAGACAGGGCTGTACGCCTATCGAGTGGCGACGCAGCGCCAGTACGTCCTCCACCGAGCGCGGCACCTCCGCGCCGCCGGCCCCGGGCAGGGCGCCGGTCCGCTCCAGCGCCTCGCGGTGGTAGGAGTGCAGGTACTCCAGCCAGTGGTGGCGGAAGCGGTCCCGCCACACCTGCGGCCGCCCGGAGTTGATCCGGTGCCACAGGTCGCGGAAGCTCTCCAGCAGCGGCCCGTCGCCGCCGCCCGCCCTGCTGTGCGCCAGGTCCTCGTCGGTGATCCGTATGACGTCCGCCACCAGCCGCGCCACCGCCTCAGGACGGCTGCCCAGCTCCCCGTCGAACTGATCGTCGAAGACGAAGTACCAGCCCACGAGGTCACTGCCCAGGTTCAGGTCGGCGCCGGCCGCCCGGGGGTAGAACAGGCCCGCCAGCACATCGAAGCGGAGCGCGTCGTACTCGGCGACGGACGCGTGGTCCTCGAAGACGCCGAATCGTGAGAGCCATTGGATGGTGTGGTGCCTGGCCGCCTCGGTGCCGGGGTTGAGGTCGGCGGAGGCCGGAAAGCCGAACAGGGCCGCCCGGCGCAGCAGTGCCGTCCGCCGGGCCTGTGGTCGCGCAGCGTGCGTGTGCATGAGTGGTGTCCGCCCCCTTCGTCGTTCGGGCGGCCCGAGCCCGCATATACCACAGGCGAAAGCGGTATCTGGCCAACCCGTTGAATCCGGTCATCCTCGCGTGCGAGACGTGGCATCGATAGAGGAGGTGGTGAATTGGCGTGTGCCACTGGCAATGCCCGGCGGAAATCCCTCCATGGGGGAGCTACGCAGCGTGCCATTCGCGCTACGCTCGGCGTCACCTGCCGGAGGGGAAGCAACGTGGCGGAGTACATGAGCCAGAACGGGACGCGTCGGACACTGCTGGAACGGGAACGGGAGCTGCGCGCGGTCGACGCCGCGCTCACCGAACTGTGCGGCACGGATCCCGCCGACGGGGCCGAGACCCGGGGCGGCGGAGTGATCGCCTTCGAGGGGCCCGGCGGTGTCGGCAAGACCGCGCTGCTCGGCGAGGCGCGCCGTAGGGCCGCCGCCCGCGGCTGCACCGTGCTCCGGGCCCGCGGCGGTGAGCACGAACAGGGCGCGGCCTTCCATGTGGTGCGCCAGCTCTTCCAGCCGGTTCTCGCGGCGACCGGCGAGGACGAGCACCGCAGGATCCTCGGCGGCTGGTACGAGATCGTCGCGCCCGCGGTCGGCCTGGTGGTCTCGGGCCACGGCGGGGCGCCCGATCCGCAGGGCGTCCGCGACGGCCTCGACTGGCTGGTGACCCGCTTCGCCGTGGAGCACGCCCCGGTCGTCATGATCCTCGACGATGTCCACTGGGCCGACCCCGAATCGCTGGACTGGCTGACCCGGTTCGCCCCGCGCACCGCCGACCTGCCCCTGCTGCTCGCCGTCGGCTACCGCCCGGAGGACCTGACCGCCGATGTCGCCGCGATAAGGGCTCTGGTCGAGCGCCAGGGATCACGGCCCCATGTGCTGGCGCCGCTCACCCCGGGCGGAGTCGGCAGGATCGTCCGCGAGGTCCTCGGGGACCACGCCGACGAGGCGTTCTGCCGCGAGTGCTGGGCGATGACCGGCGGCAACCCCTGGGAGGTCACCGAGCTCACCGCCAAGATCCGCGACCGCAGGCTGAAACCGCAGTCGGAGAACCTGCCCGCCCTGCGCGAGCTGGTCTCCTCGGCCAAGGACAGCGGGCTCAACGACCGGCTGACCCGCCTCGGCACCGCCGCCGTCCGCCTCGCCTGGGCCGTCGCCGTCCTCGGTATCGAGGCCACCCCGGCGCTGACCGCCAATGTCGCCGGGCTCAGCGAGACCGAGGCCACCGACATGGTGACCCGGCTCGTCGACGCACGGATCCTGGCCCCGCCGCGCCCCGGGGACGGCACCCGGCCGCTGGAGTACCTCCACCCGCTCATCGCCACCGCCGTCTACCAGGCCATCCCCGGCGCCCTGCGGGTGGCCATGCACGGTCAGGCCGCCACCGTGGTGCTCGGCGCGGGCCTGGGCTCCGCGGCCGCCGGTCGGCATCTGCTGGAGATGCACCCCGAGGGCGACCCCTGGGTGGTGCGCCATCTGCGGGCGGCCGCCCGGGAGTATCTGCGCGCCGGAGCCCCCGACGCCGGGCGCCGCTGTCTGGCCCGGGCC
This sequence comes from Streptomyces javensis, assembly GCF_039525925.1. Lineage (NCBI taxonomy): Bacteria > Bacillati > Actinomycetota > Actinomycetes > Kitasatosporales > Streptomycetaceae > Streptomyces > Streptomyces javensis. The sequence continues at coordinate 91,814 of NZ_BAAAIF010000025.1, forward strand.
CTGCGCGAACCGCCCGCCCTGGAGGAGCGCGCCGCCGTGCTCTACGAGCTGGGCTGCGCCGCCCAGCTCACCGAGCCCGACGTCACCGTCAACCATCTGCGGGCCGCGCTCGACGAGCCCGCGCTCGGCCCCGAGCTGCGCGAGGCGATCACCTACCGGCTCGCCCAGGCGTACGGCCACAGCGGCCGGATGGAGGAGGCCGCCCAGGTCTTCGCCGACGAGGTCGGGCGGGCCACCAGCGCCCGCACCCGGCTGCGGATGCAGACCGAGCAGCTGATGTGGAACATGTTCCGCGCCGATGAGAAGGAGTCGCCCGCCCGCTCCCGGCGGCTCGCCCGGCTCGCGGACCACCTCACCGGCCGCGGCATGGCCGAGCGCTATCTGATGGGGCTGCGCGCCTGGGACGCGATGACGCGCGGAGAGCCGGTCGCCACCACCCTGCACTACGCGGAGGAAGCCCTCGGCGACGGCCTCAGCTGGACCGATGACGACTGGGGCTTCGAGGTGCCCATCCTGGTCGCCCTGGTTCTTCCTCCACTGCGACCAGCCGGGACGCGCCGAGGAGCTGTTCAACAAGGGCATCGCCGAATGCGAGCGCAAGGGCTGGCGCGGCTCCCACCTGGCCTTCGGCTTCACCCTCCTCGGCTACGCCCGGCTGCGTCGCGGCGCCCTGGGCGAGGCGGAGGAGCTGGCCCGTGAGGGGATGCGGATCGCCGACCTGGTGGGCTCCTCGACACCCGCCCACTGGACCGCGGTCGGCACCCTCATCGGAACGCTGATCTGCCGGGGCCGGGTCCAGGAGGCGCAGGAGTTCGCGGCCCGGCACCGCGGCGCGACCCTGCCGCAGGCCACGCTCTGCCCCGATGTGCCCGCGGTCCGCGGCGAGCTGCTGCTGGCCGCCAACCTCCACCGCGAGGCCCGGAACCAGCTCACCGAGGTCGGCCGCCGCATGGACGGGCGCGGTATGCGCAACCCCGCCTGGTGCCCCTGGCAGCTCCACCTCGCCCAGACCCTCGCGCTGACCGATCCCGGGCAGGCCGCCGAGGTCGCCGACGACGCGGTGCGCCGCGCCCGTCAGTTCGGCACCCACTCCGCCGTCGGCAAGGCGCTGCACGCCGCCGCCACCGTCACCCAGGGGCCGGGCCGGATCAAGCTGCTGGCCGAGGCCGTCAGCCATCTGATGCGGTCACCGGCCGCGTACGACCTGGCCGTGGCGCTGGTCGACCACGGCGCCGCGCTGCGCCGCATCGGCCTGCCCCAGGAGGCCGGCGAACGGCTCTACCGCGGTCTGGAGGGAGCCGTGCGCTGCGGGGCCGACGCGCTCGCGGCCCGGGCCCGCGACGAGCTGTCCGCCGCCGGGCTGCGCCCCATGCAGCTGCGGGTCGACCACACCAGCCCGCTGACCTCGCAGGAGCAGGCCGTCGCCGAGCGGGCCGCCGAGGGCTGGTCGGACGCCCGGATCGGCGAGGCCACGGGACTTGAGGAGCGCGAGGTGGCCCGGCTGCTGTCGGATGTCTACCGTAAGGTCGGCACCGACCGGGCCGGGCTGGCCAAGCGGCTCATCACCCCCACGGCCGGCCTTCCCCAGCGCCCGGCGGCCGACCCCGGATGAGGGGTGCGGCCCGGCCGCTCCCCGGCACGGCAACCGCCGTGCGGCCACGTACCATGTCCGCATGTCCTTCCTCCGCCGCCGCAGCGCCGCCACCCCCACCGGGCCGGACTTCGACGTCCTCGCCATGGACCCGGGAGACTGGCCCGGCGATCTCGGGGCGGGGCTGCTGCCCGCTCCGGACGGCACCTGCCAGGGCGTCTTTCTGCGCTACGACCTGTTCGGCGGCCGCGGCCCGGCGATGATCATCGGCAATCTGCCCGAGGGCTCACCGGCCCGGGAGGTGGCCGAGGGCCAGCCGCCGTTCGAGGTGACCCAGCTGCTGGCGGCGCTGGGGAACGACGAGCCGGTTCAGGTGGTGGACACCGAGGACAGCCCGGTGATGCACGAGGACAACCTGCTCATCGTCCGCCGGATCAAGCTCTCCGAGGGCCGGATCTCCTGCGCCCAGTTCGACCGCAGCGACGGTGTGCTCGTCACCATCGCCAGCTGGGACCGGCCGATCACCGACGATCTGTACCGGCTGCTCAAGCCGCTGCCCGCGGAGATGTTCCAGCAGCGCTGAGAGAAGCAGCGCTGAGGGGCCTTTCGCCAAGGGCCGTGAGCCGAGACCTTCGCCGGGGGTCGTGAGACTCCGGTGCGGCCGCTCACGGCCCCCGGCCGGCCGTCATACGGCGGACTGACGGCCCATCGGGCTCACTTCCCCGAGCGCCGGACCGTCACATCGGCGGCCCGCACGAACGCCACCCGGTGCCCGAACTGGATCTGGTAGTACACATCCTGGCCGCGCACCACCTGGTGACCGGCCGGATCGAAGGTGGTCGCCCACAGATACTCGCCCCGCACCCTGAGCCCCAGCGGATAGGACTGCCCGGCGAGCAGCTTGTACGGCAGCGGCGAGACCGCCTGGACCGGTACACCCTCCGGATACGCCTCCTGCTCCGGATAGGCGCGGCCGTACACCGGAACCTCCGCCGCCCCGGCCTTGGGCGTCACCACGAGCCCCTTGGCGCTCACCGCCGTCGGCCGCCGCTTGGGGTTCTGGAACCAGGCCCGCTGGCCGAGGTACCAGATCGCCGTCCAGTCGCCCTCGCGCCCCGCTACCGCGAACTGCTGCCCGGTGGTGGCGCGGGCGCCGGTGTCGTTCACCCCGGTCGTGGAGTCCGAGCCGTCCGGGCGCAGCCCTATGTCCTTGACCAGCGGGGCGTCCGCGCTCGGCGCGGTGTGCAGCCGCACCGCGGACGAGCCGTGCGGGGCGCACGCCTGGCCCGCCGTCTCGCAGTCGGTGTAGTCGGGCTGGTTGGTGTCGTAGTCGGGGCGGATGGTGACCAGGCCGCCGGAGGAGCCCGCGGTGCGCCGGAAGGGCGCGCCGAGCAGGGTGAAGTAGTGCGCCCAGTCCCAGTAGGGGCCGGGGTCGGTGTGCATCCCCTTGATGGTGGAGGTGGTGGTGCCCGGCACATTGTCATGGCCCAGGATGTGCTGGCGGTCCAGCGGGATGTCGAACCGCTTGGCGAGATAGCGCACCAGCCGCGCCGAGGAGCGGTACATCGCCTCCGTGTACCAGGCGTCCGGGGCGGTCAGGAACCCCTCGTGCTCCAGCCCGATGGACTTGGCGTTGACGTACCAGTTGCCCGCGTGCCAGGCGACGTCCTTGAGCGGCACATGCTGGGCGATATGCCCGTCGGAGGAGCGCAGGGTGTATTGCCAGGACACATAGGTGGGGTCCTGGACCAGCTTGATGGTGGTGTCCCAGGAGCCCTCGGTGTCATGGATGACGATGTAGTCGATGGACTGCGAGGAGGGGCGGTCGCCCAGGTCGTGGTTGCCGTAGTCGTTGTCCCCGAACTCCTCGTAGGGCGCCGGGATCCACTCGCAGGACACGTCCTTGGGGGCCTCGACCCGCGGATCCCGCGCCCGGGACTTCAGACCGAGCGTCCGCAGCTGCCGGGTGTCCGGGGCGACATCGGGCGCCGCCTCGAGGGAGACCAGTTCGCCGCCGGCGGTCGTCCGCGCGGCACCGCCGCGGATCACCCCGTACACCTCGTCGGCGAAGAAGGCCGCGGCCGCGGCGTCATCGGCGCCGGAGTAGGCCGCCACCGCCGCGTACCAGTCGGCGGGGTCCTCGCTCGACGGCAGCCCCAGCCGCTTCTGCGTGGCGGCCAGCAGGGCCGCGCCACCGCGCACATTGGCGCTCTCGTCGTCGCGCAGCGCCTCCGCGGACAGCCCCGTGAGGTCCGCGGCGCGGCTGAGGGTGCGCAGCCGGGCGGGCAGCTGCCGGGGCTGGGGGACGGAGGCCTTGGGCACCCTCAGCGGCCGGGCCAGATCGCCGCGCGCGTCCTCGGTGCCCTGGCTGTGGTGCGGGGCGGTGAGCAGCGCGGTGTGGGCGTCGGTGAGATGCATGGGGCCGTAGCCACCGGTGACGCTGGGCGCGCCACCGTGGCCGTCCCAGCGCGACTGGAGATATGACACGCCCAGGAGCACGCTCAGCGGAACGCCGTACTCGGTGGCGGCGGCCGCGAAGGCGCGCTGTAGGGCGCCGTCGTCGGCACCGGGTCCATCGGCCGGCCGCTGGTCGGCATGGGCGGCGGGGGTGGCGGATACCAGCGGGAGCAGAAGGGCGGCGGACGCCGCGGCTCCCGCGGTGCGCAGCGTGGTTCTCCGAGTGGGACCGGACGGGTTTCCGTGCGCGTCGTGGGCGCTGTCCTGTGCGGGTCCTGGCATTGCAGCCTCCTCAAGCGGGCCGGGCCGAGCCGAGCCACTTAGAGATATGCGCTGCCAGGCGTGGCGTCAATCGCCGTCACCCGGACGGACGTTCGTCCATCCACCCGCCTGCGGCGCGTCACCGGTCCAGACCGGTGACGCGCCGCAGGCGGCCGCCACCCCGCCTCCGCTCAGCGGGTGCCGACCGCCGCCCGCACCGCGCGCCGCGCCAGCGCGCAGTCGTCGTGCAGCCGGCGCAGCAGCAGCCGCTGCTCCTCACCGGCCGGCACCGCGCCCGGCACCACGGGGGCGGGATCGTGCATGGTGCGCTGCACCGCGGTCTCGTACTGCCGGATCTCCCGCGTCAACACCAGCATCAGATTCACCAGGAAGGAGTCCCGTGCGGCCGGGCCGGCGGCCTGCGCCAACTGGCTGATCTGACGCCGGGTGACGGGGGCGTCGCCCAGCACCGTCCACAGCGTGGCCAGGTCATAGCCGGGCAGATACCAGCCCGCGTGATCCCAGTCGAGGAGCACCGGGCCCGCGGGGGAGAGCAGGACGTTGTTCAACAGGGCGTCGCCGTGGCAGAACTGCACCGGGGTCTGCCGCCCGCAGGCGTGCGAGACGCCGCGCAGCAGCTTCTGTAGGTCGCCCATGTCCCGGTCGGTCAGCAGCCCGAGCTCGTGATAGCGGGTCAGCCGGGCGGCATAGTCGATGGGGGCGTCGAACAGATCGGCGGGCGGCCGCCACTGGTTGACCCGGCGGATCGCACCCAGCACCGCGCCCAGATCGGCTCGCGGCGGGGGGTCGGTGGGGTGGCGCTGCGCGGCCGCGATCCGCCCGGGCATCCGCTCGATGACCAGCGCGCAGTTGTCCGGGTCTGCGGCGATCAGGCGGGGCACCCGCACCGGCGGGCGCTGGCGGACGAACGTCCGGTACATCGCTATTTCCCGGCGGAACCGCTCGGCCCACGCGGGGGAGTGGTCCAGCAGGCACTTGGCCACCGCGGTGCTGCGTCCGGTCGCCCCGATCAGGAGTACGGACCGTCCGCTGCGCCGCAGCACCTGCACCGGGTTGAACTCCGGACAGATGCGGTGGACCGAGGTGATCGCGGTGCGCAGCTGCGCACCCTGTGGACCGGACAAGTCGAGTCTCCCGCGGGGCGGCACGGGGCCGAGGGCGGCGGTCCGCCGGGCCCGGCCGCCGGGGGCGGGATCGAGGTACGGCCCATTGCCGGGCAGCTGCCGCCGGTACGGCCGGGGCGGGACGGACACGGAGGACGATGCTGCGTACATGGGCGAGACAGATCCCTTCGTGTGCCGACGAATTGCGTACGCACCCGGCCCCGGGGGCGGGGCCGCACCCTGGGGAATGCGGTTCGGTCGAACTCGAGCCGCCACCGGGCCGGGTAACGCACTCCTACATCACACCCCTGTGCGGGTGGCACACCATCTGGCGGACCCTGGCGAACCCTGGCGAATAGTCGCACGGCTCGTGACGGGCCCGTTACTGTCAAGTCAGCCGAGGAACCTGGGGGCTTGACGTGACGAGGGAACCCAACACCCGTCTTGCGGACCTGTTCGGCCTCGCCGGCTGGTCCAAGGGGGAGCTCGCGAGGCTCGTGAACCGGAAGGCGGCGGCCATGGGCCATCCGCAGCTGGCGACCGACACCTCGCGGGTGCGGCGTTGGATCGACACCGGCGAGACGCCGCGCGATCCCGTGCCCAAGGTGCTGGCGGCCCTGTTCACCGAGCGCCTCGGTCGAGTCGTGACCATTGAGGATCTCGGGTTCGGACGAGGGGGGCGCGCGGGAAAGGGGCAGTCCGGTGACGGGCTGCTCTGGCCGCCCGAGTCCACGGCCGCGGTCCTCACCGAATTCACGGGAATGGACCTTATGTTCAACCGACGCGGCTTGGTGGGTGCGGGTGCCGCGCTCGCCGCGGGATCCGCCATCACCGGTGCCATGAGCGACTTTCTGCTCTCCGACCCCACCCTCGCCACCGACGCGCCCCGTACCGACAACCCCCTGTCCGTCGAGCCCGTGGGCTTCGACCGCTACGAGGCGGCCCCCGTGGGCTCCCAGGAGATCGACGCCCTGGAGACCTCGGTCGAGGTCTTCCGCGCCTGGGACGCGGCCCGCGGCGGCGGGCTCCAGCGCAAGGCCGTGGTGGGCCAGCTCAACGAGGTGGGCGGCATGCTCGCCTACCGCCACCCCGAGCACCTCCAGCGCAGACTGTGGGGGGTGGCGGCCAATCTGGCCGTCCTCGCCGGCTGGATGTCCCATGACGTCGGCCTGGAGCCGACCGCCCAGAAGTACTTCGTCATCGCCGCCCACGCGGCCCGCGAGGGCGGCGACCGGCCCCGGGCGAGCGAGGCGCTCTCCCGGGCCGCCCGGCAGATGGTGCACCTCGGCCGCCCGGACGACGCCTTGGAGCTGATGAGGCTGGCCAAGTCCGGTGCGGGCGAGGCGGCGCTGCCGCGCACCCGGTCCATGTTCTGCACCATCGAGGCATGGGCTCAGGCGTCCAAGGGCCAGGGCCAGGCGGTGCGGAGGGCCCTGGGCGAGGCGGAGGAGCTGTTCGTCTCGGACCGGGACGACGGGCCGGCGCCGAGCTGGATGCAGCTGTTCAACGAGGCCGATCTGCACGGCATGCAGGGGCTGGTCTACCGCACCCTGGCCGAGCACGAGCCGGGGGCGGCCGGAATCGCCCAGAGTTATGCCAAGAAGGCGCTGCGGATGCGGGAGGGCGGGCGCCAGCGGTCCCAGATCTTCGACCACATCTCCATCGCCTCGGCCTGCTTCCTCGGCGACGATCCGGAGCAGGCCGACCGCTATGCCCGGATGGCGCTGCTGACGATCGAGCAGAACTCTTCGCACCGCACCTGGGATCGGCTGCGCGAGATGTACCGGCTCACCAAGCGCTACGACACCTCACCGGCCATCCGGGAGCTGCGTGAGGAGATCCAGCAGATGATGCCGAAGGGAGGCGCGGGGAAGGGCGGCACAGGGCTGAAAGGGCCGGGCTCCATCGCCAGGAGCGCTGCCGTCTAGCGGCCGGGCCACGCCGTACGAAGGGCATGACGAAGGGCAGCACGCGGGGTCGGCGCCATACGAAGGGCAGACGCCATACGAAGGGCAGACGTCTCACGCGGGGTCGATGCCTCACGGGAAGTTGACGCCTTACGAGGGGCCGTTCACCGCGTCACGCCGACGCGGGGCGCCGCGTCACGCGCGGGCACCGGTGACCCTGGCGATCAGCACACAGGCGTCGTTCTCGCGCGGCTCGTCGCCGAACGCCTCGGCCACCGTCCGTACGCACTCCTGTGCGCCATGGGCGGCGGTCAGCCGTGGCGCGAGCGCGAGCAGCCGCTCGGTGGTGCCCTCGGCGTCCCTGGTGAGCCGTCCGGTGTGCAGCACCAGCAGATCGCCCGGCTCCAGGCGCTCCTCGGCCTGGGTGTACGCGGCGCCCGCCGTGGCGCCGAGCAGCACGCCGTCGGGAGAGCGCAGCGGGCGCCCCGTCCCGTCGCGGAACAGCAGCGGGGCGGGGTGTCCGGCCTGCGCCCACGCCAGGGTGCGGGTGCGCGGGTCGTACCGCGCGCAGACGGCGCCGACCAGCGCGGGCTGGGAGGAGACGGCGAGCAGCTGGTTGAGCCGCTCCATCAGCGCACCGGGCTCGATCCCGGCCACCGCCATGCCGCGCACGGCGCCGAGCAGCATGGCCATACCGCAAGTGGCGGTCACCCCGTGGCCGGTGAGGCCGCCGACGCTCAGCAGGGTGTGGCCATCGGGGAGTTCGAGCGCGTCGTACCAGTCGCCGCCGATCTGGGCGCTGGACTCGGAGGGGAGGTAGTGGGCGGCGAGGTCGAGGGCGGCGCTGTCGGGCGCCGGACCCGTGCCCGGGAAGCCGTCACGGGCCGGGAGCCGGAGGGAGCCGCGCCACGGCGGCAGCACGGCCTCCTGCACCTCCACCGCCAGCCGGCGCTCGGTCCGGGCGATCCGCCGCTGGTGACGCAGTGTGTCCCGGCTCTCGCGCACCGCCCGCTCGCTGCGCCGCAGCTCGCTCACATCCCGGAGCACGGCCCACATGGAGGCGGTGCTGCCGTCGGTGTCCAGCACCGGCTCGCCCGCCATATGGACGGTGCGCACCACCTCGTCCTCGCGCACGACGCGGAACTCGCCGTCGATGGGCTTTCCGTCCACCAGGCAGTCCGTGACCATCCCGGTCAGGATCGGCTGGTCCTCGGAGAAGACCCAGGAGGGGAGTTCGTCGAGGGTGAGCCCGCCGTCCCCGGGATCGCGGCCGAAGATCCGGCAGAGCTCGTCGGACCAGGTCACCTCGTCGGTGAGGAGGTTCCACTCGGCGCTGCCGACCCGGCTCAGCAGTGAACCGCGGCCGGTGGCGGCATGACCGGCGGCCTCGCTCCCGGCCGTGGAGTCGGCCGTGGAGTCGGCCTCCGGCTCGGTGGGACCGACCGTCCCGGACGGTTCGACCTTCCCGGATGGCTCGACGGTCTCGGGGCGCTCATCCGCCTCGGCGGCATCGGCGGGCAGTCCCTCGCGCAGCTCGTCCAGATGCCGACCCAGATCGTCCAGCTGGTGGACGGCGAGCTCGCACAGCGCGCGCTGCCAGCGCACCTGCGCGTCATCCGTACCGCCCAGGTCCGCGACGGTGTCCCGGCGGACGGCGTCGAGCCCGCCGCGGAGCCGCTGGGTCTGCGAGATGAGGGCGTCCACCGTGTCACGCTGGGGAGGCGATGCGGCGGGGTGGTCCGCGGAGCGGGGGGACGGCATGACGTTCTCCGATACGGGCGCGGCGCGGCCGGGTCTTGAGGGAGGGACCGGTAACGACTCTTGCACAGGCTGCGACATCCCGTAAGCGGTTTGGCAATACCCGATCCGGTGGTGCTTGCGGCATATGCCGATGGCCTTCCGGGGGCATGTCGGGCGGGAATCGGCGGAGGGCGCGATTCCGGGTAGGCTGCGGCGCTCGGGAGTCCCTCAGTCCCGCACCGTTCATCAGGCATACGGCGGCAGGACATCGGCAAGAATGCCGATCGATGGAAATCCCGTTGCCAGCGAACCTCCCGCACCGGATGCTGACCTCATGTTCGATCCAGACATAGCGCCCAGCGGCACCCTGCTCGGCCTCCTCCAGCGAGGCCGCGGCGACGGGACCCTGCACGCCCTCGCCGCGCCGCGGGCCGAGGCGCTCGCGGCACTGCACCACTGTGTGCTGCGCGACCCCCGCCGTGACTGGCAGATCGAGAACCGCTCGCTCTATTACGCCAGGCTCTGTCTGGACCTCGACGCCGGGCTCGACGAGATCGAACAGCATCTGTTCCACCCCGACGACCTGGTCGACGACGACGAGGAGCGCACCGGGCTCGCCCTCTCCGTCCTCGGCCACCTCGCCGCCTACGGCAGGTCCGACGCGCTGCGGCTGCTGCGCCGCTACGCCGCGGCCGGCAGCAACTGGGAATGGGCCCTCGACGAGCTGGCCCTGCGCGACGACGACACCGGGCTGCGCGGCCTCGCCCCCGCGATCCTCGCCCACTTCCCCCGGACCCCCGACGGCGACGCCGAACTGGCCGCCGTGGTGCGCGGCGCCTACGAACCCCGCCCCTGGCGGCTGTGGGCCGACGATCCGGACCACGGGCCGCGAGTGCGCGCGGCGGCCGAGCGGGGCGCCTTCGACCGCTGGCAGCGCCAGCTGCGGCCCTCGGGGCCGCGCCCCGGCTGGAGCGTCCACGACATCCTGCTGTGGGCCCAGCGGGAGCACGACCTGAAGCCGGACGCCCGCCGCCCCGACGCGGCCGCCCGCTGTCTCGCCGCCGTCGCCGGTCCCGAGGACCGGCCCGAGCTCCTCGCCGCCGCCGCGTCGGCCCCCGACGCCGCCCGCGCCGCGGCGCTGCGGCACCTCGCGGAGATCGGTGACCCCGAGGTGCTCGATCTGATCGAGGCCGCCGTGACCGAGCCGGACGCCTCACAGCTGGTCTCCCAGGCCGCCCTCTCCGCCTTCGAACGCATGCGCAGTATCGCCGCCCTCGACCGGGCCCGGATCTGGGCCCACCGCCCCGACGCCCTCGGGGACGCGGCGGCCGCGATGCTCTCCTGCCGCGGCGGTCAGTACGACAGCCCGCTCGTGCTCGCCGCCCTCCGCCGCACGGTCCGGGCCGAGGGCCCGGACGCCCAGACCCTGTGGACGCTCGTCGACGGCGCCGGGCGCCTGACGATCTCCTGCGCCGCGCCCGTCCTGCGCCATATCTACCGGGAGACGGCCTCCTCCCACCTCCGCGGCCGCGCCGCCCGCGCGCTGGCCGCCACCGATCCGTCCTTCGCGGCGGGTTTCGCGGTCGAATGCCTCTGGGACTGCGAGGAGAGCACCCGCGAGGTCGCGGCCCGGCACGCCGCCACCGCCGACGCCCGCGTCGTGGAACAGCTCCGCCGGCTGGCCGCCGACCCGGCGGAGGAGGCCGAGGTCCAGACGGCGGTCCGCAGCCGTATCGGGCCCGAGACCCCGGGCTTCTGACCCCCGGCCGCCCCGACGTACGGCCCCGGGGGCCGGGCACTCCGAGGTGCGCCGCCGAGGCACCTGGCGCGGGCAACCGCCGAGGCGCCGGACTCAGGCAACCTCCGAGGCGCCGGACGCGTCTTTCCGGGCATGGGTGAGAGTCGCATCACCCTCCGTATCTCCGCTCCGCCCCGAGCAGGGCGTTCGCAGCGAAACATTCACGCCGGGTGACCGGCCGCCGGTTCCAGCGGGTTCACACGGGTTTGCGGCGATCCCTCCAGGGGCCCTGAAGGGGCCCCTCGGGGTGCGAGGGCCAACGCTCATGGGACGTTCCACGGCGCGAAACGTTCACGATGCCGGGGCCACCCTTCGTACGCCGACAACACCGGTATGCGTGTCGCCATCGTGACTGAATCCTTCCCACCCGACATCAACGGCGTCGCTCACTGCACGCTGCAAACCGCGGACCACCTCCACCGCCGTGGTCATCACCCCTTGGTCATCGCACCGGCGGGTCCCCCCGGAGGCCCACCGCCCGCCGCGGCCGGCGGTCCACCCGAGAGCCAAGGGGAGATGGACCGGTCGCATCCGTACCCCGTCGTCCGTATCCCGTCCCTGCCCCTGCCCGGCTATCCGCAGGTGCGGGTCGCGCTGCCCAGCCGGAAGCTCGCGGCCGCGATCACCTCCCACGGCAGCGATGTCGTCCACCTCGCCAGCCCCTTCGTGCTGGGCGCGCGGGGGATGACGGCCGCGCTCCGGCTGCGGATACCCGCGCTGGCCGTCTACCAGACCGACCTGGGTTCCTACGCCCGCACCTACCTCGGCGCGGGCGAGAACGCGGCCTGGCGGCGCATCCGCGCCGTGCACACCGCCGCCGACCGCACCCTCGCCCCCTCCACCGCCGCCGCTCGCGACCTGGACGAGCACGGCGTGCCGAGGATCCGGCTGTGGCCGCGCGGGGTCGACACCGAACGCTTCCACCCCTCGCGCCGCGACCCGGAGCTGCGCCGCTCGCTCGCCCCCGGCGGTGAGCTGATCGTCGGATACATCGGCCGCCTCGCCCCGGAGAAGAACGTCGAGCTGCTCGCGCCGCTGAGCGAGCTCCCCGGCATCCAGGTGGTCGTGGTCGGGGACGGACCGAGCGAACCCGCGCTGCGGGCGGCCATGCCGAGGGCCCGCTTCCTCGGCCGTCGCACCGGCAACGACCTGGCCCGCGTCTTCGCCTCGCTGGACGTCTTCGCCCACACCGGGCCCCAGGAGACCTTCTGCCAGACCGTGCAGGAGGCCCAGGCCAGCGGCGTCCCGGTGATCGCGCCCGCGGCGGGCGGCCCGCTGGACCTGATCGACCACGGGCGCACCGGACTGCTGGTGCCGCCCGGGGACGCGACCGAGGTGACCGACGCCGTAGCGCTGCTCGCGGCCGACGCGAAGTTGCGCGCGGCGCTGGGCCACGCCGGCCGGGAGGCGGTCGAGGGCCGCACCTGGGAGGCGATCGGCGACCAGCTCATCGACCACTACACCGAGGTCCTGGCGGCCCGCACGGCGGTCGCGGCATGAGCGCTGTGGGAGCTGTGGGAGCTGCGGGAGCTATGGGAGCAGTGGGAGCAGTGGGAGGAGAGCAGAACATGAGCGACGGCAAGGGCCTGCGCATCGTCCGGCTGGCCAACTTCGTCACCCCCGCCTCCGGCGGCCTGCGCACCGCGCTGCGCGAGCTCGGGGCCGGGTACCAGGCGGCCGGGCACGAGGCCGTCCTGGTGGTGCCGGGCGAGCGGATCTCGGACGAGCACACCCGGCAGGGGCGGGTGATCACGCTGCCCGGGCCGACCATCCCCGGCACCGGCGGCTACCGCGTCCTGGCCGACCGGCGGCGGCTGACCCGGCTGCTCGACGGCCTCGCACCGGACCGGCTCGAGGTGTCGGACCGCACCTCCCTCCGCTGGACGGGGGAGTGGGCGCGGCGCGCCCGCGTACCGGCCGTGATGGTCTCCCACGAGAGCGCGGACGCCGTGCTGCGCACCTGGGGTGTGCCGGACGCGTTCGCCGAGGGAGCCGCGGACCGGCTCAACCTCCGTACCGCGCGGGCGTACTCGCGGATCGTCTGCACCACCGAATGGGCGGCGCGCGAGTTCATACGGATCGGCGCGCGGAATGTCGTACGCGCCCCCCTGGGCGTGGATCTCGGCCACTTCCACCCCTCCCACCACGATGCGGCGCTGCGGGACCACCACCGCGGTGAGGCGGCCGTGCTTATCGCCATGTGCTCGCGGCTGTCGCCCGAGAAGCGGCCGGGCCGTGCGCTCGACGCGCTCGCCGAGCTGCGGCGGCGCGGTGTCTCCGCGGCGCTGGTGGTCGCCGGGGACGGGCCGCTCCGGCCGCGTCTGGAGGCTCGCGCCCGCGCCGAGGGGCTTCCGGCCGTCTTCCTCGGCCATGTGGCGGAGCGGGCGGGGCTCGCCGCCATCCAGGCGAGCGCCGATGTGGTGCTGGCGCCGGGCCCGGCGGAGACCTTCGGTCTCGCCGCGCTGGAGGCGCTGGCCTGTGGTTCGCCCGTCGTCGTCAGCGCGCTCTCCGCGCTGCCGGACATCGTCGGGGCGGCGGGCGAGACCGCGGCCGACAACGGAACGGCCTTCGCGGACGCCGTCGAGCGGGTCCTCGGCCGCTCGGAGCCCCTGCGCCGGGCGGCGGCCCGGGCCCGGGCCGAGCGCTACGGCTGGCCCGCGGCGGTCGCCTCCTTCCTGGCCGCCCATGACGCGTCCACCGAGGGCGTCCGGTGCGCCGACGGCAATCGGCTCCCGGCCGCCGCGCTCCCGACCGCTCCGGCCGTCCCCGTGCCCCGGGCCGTCGGCGGTGTGCGGTGAGCGCAGCCGGCGCTCACACGGGGGACCGCGCTGGTACGGAACCGTCTCGTAAGGAGTCCGTCCCCACGGAGTCCGTCCCCACGGAGTCCGTTCTTGCGGAGGCGGTCTTCGTGGAGGCCGCCCCTGGGGAGGCCGCCCTCGCGGAAGCCGCCCTCGCGGAGGTCGTCCTTACGGAGACGGGGTGTGCGGGGCAGGACGTGACCACTGCCCCGCATCCGGTGGGCGGTGCCCAGCATCCGGCGGTCCGTACGCCGGGCACCGCGCCGGGCGACGAGGAGGCCACGGGTGAGTGCGCGGGCGGGGGCGCGGAGCCGCGCAGGCTGCGGTTCGCCGCCCTCGGCGACTCGCTCACCGAGGGACTCGGCGACCCGGCGCCCGGCGGCGGTTGGCGCGGTTGGGCCGCGCTGGTCGCGGCGGCCGCCGGGCCGCACCCGGATGAGCCCGTGGAGTTCGTCAATCTGTCCCGCAGCGGGGCGCTGGCCGCCGATGTCGCCGACGAGCAGCTGCCCGCCGCCCGCCGCGCCCGCCCGCACCTGGTGTCGGTCGTGGTCGGCGGGAACGACACGCTGCGCGACTCGTTCGACATCCACCGGGTCGCCGAGGCCCTCGACCGCACGATCGGCGCGCTGCGCGCCGACGGCGCCGTGGTGCTCACCGCCTGTCTGCCCGACCCCGGGCGGATGCTCGGGCTGCCGTCCGCGCTGGCGCGCCCGCTGGGGCGCCGGATGCGCGCGGTGAACACCGTGGTGCACGCGCTGTCCCAGCGCCACGAGGCGGTCCATGTGGAGCTGAGCGACCACACCTGGGTCGCCGACCGGCGGGCGTGGAGCGTGGACCGGCTGCATCCGAGCGAACTCGGGCACCGGCTGCTGGCCAGGGAGTTCCACGGCGCCCTGCGCGCCCGGTCCATCGCGACCGGCGCCCCGCCGTCCCTGGAGCTCGACGGTGTCGCGCCCTCGCGTGCCGCCTCCGCGTGGTGGATGGCGACCCGCGGCACCCGCTGGATCGCGGACCGCTGCACCGACCTTCTGCCCGGCCTGGTCGCGCTGGCGGCCCTGGAGTGGCGCCACCGACTCAAGGGCACCGGACATCTGCTCGAGGACCGGGACCGGCGGGCGACGCTCGCCGCGCTCACCGCGGTGAGCCGCGGCCCGGCCCCCGCCCACCTTCCGCACCCGTCCACCACCGACCCACTGCCTCACCCGCCCGCCGCTCCGCTCATCGCCGACACACCGCCGTCCGCTGCGACAATGGCGGGGTGACGGGTCGCTGGGAATTCTGGATCGACCGGGGCGGAACCTTCACGGACGTCGTCGGCAAGCGTCCGGACGGCCGCCTGGTCACCCGCAAGCTGCTGTCCCACCACCCCGAGCGCTATACGGACGCCGCCGTCGCCGGGATCCGGCAGACGCTGGGGCTCGGCCCCGGCGATCCGGTCCCGGCCGACCGGATCGACGTCGTCAAGATGGGCACCACGGTCGCCACCAACGCCCTCCTGGAGCGCAAGGGCGAGCCGACCGTCCTCGTCGTCACCGAAGGGTTCCGGGACGCGCTGCGCATCGCGTACCAGAACCGCCCCCGTCTCTTCGACCGCCGGATCCTGCTCCCCGAGGCGCTGTACGACCGGGTGGTGGAGATCCCCGAGCGGGTGGACGCCCATGGCGAGGTCGTCCGCCCCCTGGACCTCGACGCCGCCGCCGAGGCGCTGCGCACCGCCCACCGCGACGGCTTCCGCGGTGCCGCCGTCGTCCTGCTGCACGGCTATCGGCACGCCGCGCACGAACAGGCGGTCGCCGGGGTGGCGCGCGACCTCGGCTTCGCCCAGGTGAGCTGCTCCCACGAGGTCAGCCCGCTGATGAAGCTGGTGTCCCGCGGCGACACCACCGTGGTCGACGCCTATCTCTCGCCCATCCTGCGCCGCTATGTGGAGGACGTGGCCGCCGAACTGCGCGGCATCCGGCTGATGTTCATGCAGTCCAACGGAGGGCTGCGGGAGGCCGCGCACTTCCGGGGCAAGGACGCGGTGCTGTCCGGGCCCGCGGGCGGTGTGGTGGGCATGGCGCGCTCCTCCGGCGAGGCCGGACACGACCGCGTCATCGGCTTCGACATGGGCGGCACCTCGACCGATGTCTCGCACTACGCGGGCGAGTTCGAGCGGATCTTCGGCACCGAGGTCGCCGGGGTGCGGATGCGCGCCCCGATGATGAACATCCACACCGTGGCGGCGGGCGGCGGTTCGGTGCTCCACTTCGACGGCCGGCGCTACCGCGTGGGGCCGGACTCGGCCGGCGCCGTCCCCGGCCCCGCCTGCTACCGGCGCGGCGGCCCGCTGACCGTGACCGACGCCAATGTGATGCTCGGCCGGATCCAGCCGGACCACTTCCCCGCGGTCTTCGGCCCGCACGCCGACCAGCCGCTGGACGCGGCGACGGTCCGGGAGCGCTTTGCCGCGCTCGCCGAGGAGATCGCGCAGGCGACCGGCGACCGGCGCGGACCGGAGGAGGTCGCGGCGGGCTTCCTGGACATCGCGGTGCTCAACATGGCCAACGCGGTCAAGAAGATCTCCGTGCAGCGCGGCCGCGATGTCACCCGTTACGCGCTCACCAGCTTCGGCGGCGCGGGCGGCCAGCACGCCTGCGCGGTCGCCGACGCGCTCGGCATCGGCACCGTGATCGTGCCGCCGCTCGCGGGGGTGCTCTCCGCGTACGGCATCGGGGTGGCCGACGCCACCGCCATGCGGGAGCAGGCCCTCGAGGCGGAGCTGGGCGAGGAGACACTGCCGCGGGTGCGCGAGCTGTGCGCGCGGCTGGCCGACCAGACCCGCGGCGAACTGCTGGCGGACGGGGTCCCGGAGGACACCCTGGACACCGTCGCCCGGGTCCATCTGCGGTACGCGGGCACCGACTCCAGCATCCCCGTACCCGTAGGCTCCGCCCCCGCGATGACCGAGGACTTCGTCCGGGCGCACCGCACCCGCTACGCCTTCACCATGGACAAGCCGCTGGTCGTCGAGGCGGTGTCGGTCGAGGCGGTCGGCGCGTCCGGGCCCACCGGCGGCCATGCCGTGGAACGCCCGCCCAGGGAGGGCGAACTGGCGCCCGTGACGACCGTAAGGATGTTCTCGGAAGGACGCTGGCAGCGGACGGAGCTCTACGAACGCGACCATATGCGCCCGGCGGAGCGGGTCACCGGGCCCGCGATCGTCGCCGAGGAGGACGCCACCACCGTGGTCGACCCCGGCTGGCAGGCCACCATGGGCGAGCGCGGCCATCTGCTGCTCAGCCGCGTCCGGCCGCGCCCGAGCACCACCGCGGTCGGCACCGAGGTGGACCCCGTGATGCTGGAGGTCTTCAACAGCCTCTTCATGGCCATCGCCGAACAGATGGGCGTCCGCCTGGAGCACACCGCCCACTCCGTCAACATCAAGGAGCGGCTCGACTTCTCCTGCGCCCTCTTCGACGCCGAGGGCAACCTTATCGCCAACGCCCCGCACATCCCGGTGCACCTGGGCTCCATGGGCGAGTCCATCAAGGAGGTGCTGCGGCGCAACGGGGGCGCGATGCGGCCCGGCGATGTGTACGCGATCAACGACCCGTACCACGGAGGCACCCATCTGCCGGATGTCACCGTGGTCAGCCCGGTCTTCGACGAGGCGGGGGACGACCTGCTCTTCCTCGTCGCCTCGCGCGGCCACCACGCCGAGATCGGCGGGATCACCCCCGGCTCCATGCCCGCCTTCAGCCGCACCATCGAGGAGGAGGGCGTCCTCTTCGACAACTGGCTGCTGGTACGGGACGGGGCGCTGCGCGAGCGGGAGACCCGCGAGCTGCTGACCGCCGGGCCGTATCCGTCCCGCGCCCCGGACGCCAACCTCGCCGATCTGCGCGCCCAGATCGCCGCCAACGAGAAGGGCGTCCAGGAACTGCGCCGGATGATCGGGCAGTTCGGCCTCGACGTCGTGCACGCCTATATGGGTCACGTCCAGGACAACGCCGAGGAGTCGGTGCGCCGTATCGTCGCCGGGCTGCGCGACGGCTCGTACCGCTACGAGACCGACGGCGGGGCGGTCATCCGCGTCAGCCTTACGGTGGACCGCGACGCGCGCGGCGCCGTCCTGGACTTCACCGGCACCTCGCCCCAGCGGCCGGGCAACGACAACGCGCCCAGCTCGGTGGTGATGGCGGCCGTGCTCTATGTCTTCCGCACGCTGGTGGCCGAGGACATCCCGCTCAACAGCGGCTGTCTGAAGCCCCTTGAGGTCCGCATCCCCGAGGGCTCCATGCTGGCGCCGGTCTTCCCGGCCGCCACGGTCGCCGGGAACGTCGAGACCTCCCAGGCCGTCACGGGCGCCCTGTACGCGGCCCTGGGCGTCCAGGCCGAAGGCTCCGGCACGATGAACAACGTCACCTTCGGCAATGACCGCGTCCAGTACTACGAGACGGTCGCCAGCGGCTCCGGCGCGGGGGACGGCTTCGACGGGGCCGACGCCGTACAGACCCATATGACCAACTCCCGGCTGACCGACCCCGAGGTGCTGGAGTGGCGCTATCCGGTGCGGGTCGAGAGCTTCGCGATCCGCCGGGACAGCGGCGGCCGCGGTCGCTGGCGCGGCGGCCACGGCGTCACCCGCCGCATCCGCTTCCTGGAGCCGATGACCGTCGCCCTCCTCACCGGCCACCGCCGGGTGGCCCCGTACGGCATGGCGGGCGGCGAACCTGGCGCCCTGGGCGCGAACCTGATCGAGCGCGCTGACGGTTCGGTGGACCGCCTGGACGGCCGCGACGCGGCGGACGTCGGGGCGGGGGACGTCCTGGTCGTCCACACCCCGGGCGGCGGCGGTTACGGCCCGCCGGAGGAGGCCGGAGACGGATTGTCGGTGGCGGATGCCAGATTGGACGCATGACCGACTGGCAGGACATCCACGACTGGACGGATCCGCGGGCCGTGCGCGCCGCGCTCGCCGCGGGGGCCGACCCCGACCGCGTCGTCGGCGGCCATATGGCGCCGCTGCACTCCGCGGCCTGCTCGGGAAGCGCCGAGGTGCTGGCCGAACTGCTCACGGTGGCGCGCGAGGTGGACCAGCCGGACACCGCGGGCCGCACCCCGCTGTGGCACGCGGTGCGCAACTGGGACCGGGAGAAGGCGTCGGCGCTCATCGCGGCCGGGGCCGACCCCTGGCGGCCCCGGGAGGTCGACGGGCGGAGCCCGGGGGAGCTGGCCTGGTGGACGCCGCTGGCCGACCTGGTGGCCGGGGTGCCCGGAGCCCGGGAGCCGGCCCCCGGGGAGCGGGCCGCGCAGCGGGCGGCCGATGCGCTGATCGCCGCTTTCGACGCCGAGGAGGGGGAGTACCAGGACTGGGGCTGT
Organism: Streptomyces javensis; assembly: GCF_039525925.1. Taxonomy (NCBI): domain Bacteria; kingdom Bacillati; phylum Actinomycetota; class Actinomycetes; order Kitasatosporales; family Streptomycetaceae; genus Streptomyces; species Streptomyces javensis. The sequence continues at coordinate 110,854 of NZ_BAAAIF010000025.1, forward strand.
GCGGCGTTCGTGGCCGGGCGGAGCGTGCCGGAGGTCGTGGCCGCGCTGGGCGGAGACATCGTCGCCACCATCGGCGAGGACGAGGACGGGGACGAGGACGGGGACGGGGACGGCGAGGAAGACGGTGAGGCCGACTACGCGGATGTCCTGCTGGAGGAGGAGGGCCGGGTGCTGGTCGGCGCGGCGCCCGGCGGTGTGGTGCTCCAGCAGTTCGACGGCATCGCCATCCATGGCGAGGAGGTGCTGGCGCCGCTCTCCCGGGGCACCGTGGCCGTCTCGGTCTTCGACCACCCCGACGCGTTCATCCGCCCCTCCATAGCCCGGGACGGGGTGATGTGCCCCTGCGAGGAGGTCATGCTCGACCCCGAACAGGGCGATCCGGAGGAGGCGTGGCGCTATCGCTTCGGCGACGGCGGGCATCCGTCCGGCTGGACGGCGCGGGCGCTGGCGATGGCCGCCGCGGTCACGGGGGTCGCGGTCGACGGCGGTCCGCGCTGGATCGGCCGGCCGGGCAGCAGCGTCATCCTGCTGCCCGAGCGGCTGCGGAACTGACGGCGGCCCGCGGGCCCCCAGGCTGCTCCGGGCACAACCCGGTAGCCGATATGGGGCATGGCGTGTTCGGATCCGTTTGCGGCCGCCACGATCGGAAACCCGAACCTTGTCAAAGCCCGCCTGGACGCGTCCGCATGACCTACGGACGCCCGCCGCGCGCACCCCGCGCGTGAGCCCGACGGCGGGTGCTTTCAGCAACGTCGTTCCGGGAAGGGGCAGCCATGGCCTGGTGGCATAACGCCGAATGCACGCACGAGGATCCGGAACTGTTCTTCCCCGTGGGGGTGGCGGGCCCGGCTGCCCGGCGGCAGGAGACGCTGGCCAAGGAGGTCTGCGGGCGCTGTCCGGTGATCCAGGAATGCCTGGACTACGCACTGGAGAGCGGAATGACCCACGGGGTCTGGGGAGGTACCGGCGAGGAGGAGCGCCGTGCGCTGCGCCGCAAGGCACAGCGCAGGCAGCGCGTCGGCGCACGGCGCGCCCGCTGAGCGCTCCGCGGGAAGTGCCGCGAGGTGCGGTCGTTCATCTGCGGCTGCGTCGTGGCCGGTAGCCCACGCGGCGGAGCCTCATATCGACACAGCCGCGGCGGAGCCGCACTTCGACACGGCCCCGCGCCCCTTCGGGGCGCACCCGAACCGCCACCGGACTTCAGCGAGGCCGCTCAGGCCCGTCCGGCAGGCGGCCCCCAGGAGGCCCTGGCCAGCGGGGCGAACCGCACCGGAGTGCCGGGGACGGCCTGCGCCGCGGCGGCCAGACAGCGCTCCGGCACGACGCCCACGACCGGGTAGCCGCCGGTCGTCGGATGGTCGGCGAGGAAGAGCACCGGCCGTCCGTCCGGCGGTACTTGGAGCGCGCCGAGCGCCATTCCCTCACTGGCCAGCTCACCGTCCCGCGCCCGCTCCAGCGAGGGGCCCTCGGTCCGCAGCCCGATCCGGTTGCTCGCGGCCGAGACACGGAAGTCCCCGGTGGAGAGGGTGCGCAGCCCGGCGGGGGTGAACCAGTCGTCACGCGGACCGAGCACCACGGGGAGCACCAGCTCCGGTGCGACGCCCCGATGCGGCACCCCGTCCACGGCGGGCACCGGCCCGTGCGGCCGCCCGAGCCGTAGCACCGCGCCGTCCGCGAGCGGCGCCGGGCCCAGCCCGGAGAGCACATCCGTGGCCCGGCTGCCGAGCACCGGCTCGGCCTCGACACCGCCGTCGAACGCCATATAGCTGCGCACCCCGTGGGCGGCGGCCCCGGCCTCCAGGAGGGCGCCCGGCGGCACCCGTACGGCCGCGCCCCACGCGACCGGGCGGCCGTCGACGGTGACCGGGCAGGGCGCGCCGGTGACCGCGACCGTCGCCGGGCGGCGCAGCCGCACCGCACAGCCGGTGAGCGTGGTCTCCAGGGTCGCGGCCCCCTCGGCGTTGCCCACCAGGCGGTTGGCGAGCCGGTGGGCGGGCTGGTCGAGCGCCCCCGAGCGGCCCACCCCGAGATGGGCATGGCCGATCCGGCCCAGGTCCTGGACGGTGGTCAGGGCTCCCGGCCGTACGACGACGAAGGCGCTGTCGGTCATGGCGCCGCCCCTTCCGGGGCCGCGCCATCCGATACCGGGATGAAGCGGACACGAGTGCCGGGGGTGAACAGCGCCGCCGGTTCCCGTCCGGTGTCCCACAGCACGGCGTCCGTGGTGCCGATGAGCTGCCAGCCGCCGGGGGAGGAGCGCGGATAGACGCCCGTGTACCCGCCCGCGAGGGCCACCGAGCCGACCGGGACCCGGGTCCTGGGCGTCGCGTGGCGCGGTACGTGGAACCGCTCGGGCAGCCCCGTCAGATAGCCGAAGCCGGGCGCGAAGCCGCAGAAGGCCACCCGGAACTCGGCGCCGGAGTGGATCCGTACGGCCTCCTCGGGTGTCACCCCCCACCGCCGCGCGACCTCGTCCAGATCGGGCCCGTCGTAGCGCACGGGCACCTCGACGATCTCGCTGTCGCCGCGGTCGAGGGGCGGTATCCGCCAGCCGGGCAGCTCGGCGGCGAGCCGTCCGGGGTCGGCGAGCCCGTCGAGGAACACGGTCCGTGCGGCGGGCACGATCTCGCGCACGGCGGGCAGCCGCCGCTCGGCGGCGCGGCGCAGCAGCTCGGCGTGGAGCGCCTCGGCCGCCTCACCGCTGTCGAGCTCGATGAGCAGTCCGTGCTCACCGACGGGCAAGGTCCGCACCGTCATATGAACGCCGCCACCCGCACCCCCGCGGCGGCCAGCTCGGACCGCACCCGGCGGGCGAGGTCGGCGGCGCCGGGGGTGTCGCCGTGGACGCACAGCGAGCGCACGTCCACCTCGATGCGCCGTCCGTCGATCGAGGTCACCGCGCGGTCGCGGGCGAAGCCGAGGGCGCGCTTGACCACCGTGTCCGGGTCGTGGACCACGGCGCCGGGCTCGGTGCGCGGCACGAGCGTCCCGTCGGCGGTGTAGGCGCGGTCGGCGAACGCCTCGGCGATCACCGGCAGCCCGGCCGTGCGTGCCGCCTCGTGCAGCCGGGACCCGGGCAGCCCCAGCACCGGCAGCGGACCGCCGACGGCCAGCCTGACGCCCTCGACCACGGCGGCGGCCTGCGCCTCGTCGTGCACGCTGCGGTTGTACAGCGCGCCATGGGGCTTGACGTAGTGCACCCGTGTCCCGGCGGCACGCGCGAAGGTCTCCAACGCGCCGATCTGATAGGCGATCTCGTCGGCCAGCTCCCGGGGCGGGACATCCATGCTGCGCCGACCGAAACCGGCCAGGTCCCGGTAGGAGACCTGGGCCCCGACGCGCACTCCGCGCTCGGCGGCCAGCTCGCACACCCGGCGCATGGTCGAGGGATCCCCGGCGTGGAAGCCGCAGGCGACATTGGCGCTGGTGACGATGGACAGCAGGGCCTCGTCGTCGGTGAGCTGCCAGCGGCCGAACCCCTCGCCGAGGTCGGCGTTGAGATCGATGGACAGGTTCGCCAAGGATGCGGTCATATCCGTCCGTTCGGGCGTGGGGATACGTGCGGGGTTGTGGATGGCACCACAAGGTAAGCGATCGTTGAACGATCCGACAAGATGGTTGTTGTCCGGTGACGGTTTCTGGGCTTGACTTCTCGCTATACGGGACGAACGAGACACCGAACAGGGGCTGATGTGGCGAACGGGGCAAAAGGTGTAAACCGCCGTTCCGGCGAGTCGTCGGACGAGTCGTCGGCCGAGGCGCGGGAGATGCCGGAGGTGCCGGGGAAGGCGGGGACGGCGGGGGCCGCGGGGCCGGTGGAGCCGGTGGAGCCGGCCGGGTACGCCCCGGCCCCCGGTCTCGCCGCCGGACTCGAGGCCGACCGGGCGCTGCTGGGGCGCACCAGTACGGCGGAGCGCGTCGCGGACATCCTGCGCGACCGCATCGCCGAAGGGTTCTTCCCACCCGGCACCCGGCTGTCCGAGGACAGCGTGGGCGGCGCGCTCGGCGTCTCGCGCAACACCCTCCGGGAGGCGTTCCGCCTGCTGACCCATGAGCGGCTGCTGGTGCACGAGCTGAACCGCGGCGTCTTCGTCCGCGTCGTCACGGTGGACGACCTCAACGACATCTACCGCGTGCGCCGGCTCGTCGAATGCGCGGCGGTGCGCGGCCTGGGCGAGCCGCCGTACGAGGTGCGGGCGGTCGAGGCGGCGGTCCTGGCGGGCGAGCGGGCCGCCCGGGACCGGGCCTGGCAGGACCTGTCCACCGCCAATATCCGCTTCCATCAGGCGATCGTCTCCCTCGCCGGAAGTCCCCGCGCAGACGAACTGATGCGCGCGGTGCTGGCCGAGCTCCGGCTGGTCTTCCACGTCATGGCCGACCCCCGCCGCTTCCACGCCCCCTATCTGGTGCGCAACCGCCAGATCCTGGAGGTGCTCCAGGGCGGCGACGCGGTGGAGGCGGAGCGGCTGCTCGCCTCCTATCTGGACGATTCCCAGGGACAGTTGGCCGACGCCTACGCGCGGAAGATGTCCCGTCGTTAGAGGTTTCCCGGCGGTAAACGATCCGGCGAGGCCGGAACAAGTTCGTTTCAGGCTCTTGTCGGATCGTTGAACGAACGCCTAGCCTCCGGTGCACCCTCCTCACGCCCCCGTGAGGTCCTTGTGCGCGGAAGGCGGGACGCATGATCGTTCTCCTTGGCGTCCTCGTGGTGATCCTCGGATTCGCCACACGACGCAACCCGTTGCTGGTGGTGGGGGTCGCCGGCATCGCCACCGGACTGCTGGCCAAGCTCTCGCCCCAGGAGATCCTGGCGGCCTTCGGCAACGGCTTCGCCTCCAGCCGCTCGGTGACGATCTTCGTCATCACCCTGCCCGTGATCGGCCTCCTGGAGCGCCACGGCCTCCAGGAACAGGCCCGTACCCTCATCGGCCGGCTCGGCAAGCTCACCACCGGCCGGTTCCTCGCCCTCTACCTGTTGCTGCGCCAGCTCACCGCCGCCCTCGGCCTCACCTCCATCGGCGGCCCGGCCCAGAGCGTGCGGCCCATGGTCGCGCCGATGGCCGAGGGCGCCGCGGAGCGACGCCACGGCCCGCTGCCCGAGCGGGTCCGCGAGCGCGTCCGCTCGTACTCCGCGAGCGCCGACACGGTCGGGCTGTTCTTCGGCGAGGACTGCTTCCTGGCCATCGGCTCGATCCTGCTGATCACCGGGTTCGTCAACACCACGTACCACACCCATCTGGAGCCGCTTCAGCTGGCGCTGTGGGCCATCCCCACCGCCGTCTGCGCGTTCCTCATCCACGGCTTCCGGCTGCTGCGCCTGGACCGCTCACTGGACCACGACTTCGCCGCCTCCGGCGGCCGAACCGCTGCCGAGGGCAGCCGCACCGCGGAGGAAGCCAAGTGATCAAGGCGGAGTGGTTCTACTGGCTCGTCGGCGCCGTCTTCCTCGCCATGGCCGCCCAGATGGTCGTCGACCGCACCAACCCCAAGCGCCTCGGCTCGGCCGCCTTCTGGGGGCTGCTCGGCGGCTGCTTCTTCTACAGCAGCTGGGTGGTGGAGAAGAAGGCCCCGGCCGAACCGTTGGGCGTCGCCGTCCTCGCCATGGTCTGCCTGGGCGGTTTCCCGCTCACCGGGCGCGGTGTGCCGCGCACCACCACGCCCGAGCAGCGCGTCGCATCCGCCGCCCGGCTCGGCAGCAGGCTGTTCGTCCCGGCGCTCACCATCCCGCTGGTCGCCGTCGTCTGCGCTTCGGCCGTCAAGCACTGGCACATCGGGGGCGAACCGGTCCTGGAGGCCGGCAGCGAGACCATCCTCGGCCTCGGTTTCGGCGCGATCGTCGGACTGCTGGTCGCCATGGTCGTGGTGCGCGAGCGGCGGCCCGCGGTGCCCCTGCACGCGGGGCGGAGCCTGCTGGAGTCCATGGGCTGGGCGCTGCTGCTGCCCCAGCTGCTCGCCGTGCTCGGCTCCATCTTCCAGGAGGCCGGGGTCGGCACCCAGGTCGGCAAGATCACCGAACAGGTGCTGCCGGAGGGCCAGAAGTACGTCGCCGTGGCCGTCTACTGCGTGGGAATGGCCCTGTTCACCGTCATCATGGGCAACGCCTTCGCCGCCTTCCCGGTGATGACCGCCGCCATCGGCTGGCCCGTGCTCATCCAGCAGATGAACGGGGACGCGCCCGTCGTCCTCGCCGTCGGCATGCTGGCCGGTTTCTGCGGCACGCTCGTGACGCCCATGGCCGCCAACTTCAACCTGGTGCCCGCCGCCCTGCTGGAACTCAAGGACCAGTACGGGCCCATCAAGGCGCAGATCCCCACCGCCGGGGCGCTGTTGGTCTGCAACATCGCCATCATCTCGCTGTTCGCCTTCTGAAGGGGGCCGCTGCTGTGACCCGCGTGCTTCTCACCGGCTTCGAACCCTTCGCGGGCTCGGCCGTCAACCCGTCATGGCGGGCCGTCTCCCTCGTGGCGGCCGATCCGCCGCCTTGCGCCGAGGTCACGGCCGTACAACTCGCCTGCGTCTTCGGCACCGCTCTCGAGGAGCTGTCCGCCGCCGTGGCGGAGGCCGACCCCGACCTGGTGCTGTGCGTGGGCCAGGCGGGCGGCCGTCCCGGTGTCACCGTCGAGCGGGTCGCGATCAACGTGGACGACGCCCGGATACCCGACAACGCCGGACGTCAGCCCATCGACGAGCCGGTGGTCGAGGGCGGCCCCGCCGCCTACTTCGCGTCCCTGCCCGTCAAGGCGTGTGTCGCGGCCGTCCGCGAGGCCGGGATTCCGGCCGCCGTCTCGCAGACCGCCGGAACGTTTGTGTGCAACCACGTCTTCTACGGTCTGGCCCATCTCATCGCCACCGAGCGGCCCGCCCTGCGCGGCGGCTTCGTCCACCTCCCGTACGCGCCCGAGCAGGTCGTGGACGGCGCCGAGCCCGCACTGCCCGCCGCCATGGCGGCCGACGCGCTGCGGGCGATCATCGGTGCCGCCGTGAGCACCCGGACCGATCTGCGCGTCGCCGAGGGGGCGACGCATTGAACGCGCCTGATGAATTCGACGAGCCGGATGATGATGAGCGGGGCGAGCGGGGCGAGCGGGGCGAGCCGGACGGGACCGGGGGCGAACTCGGCCGGTACGCGGCCACGTTCGCCGCCCTCGCCACCGCCAATGTCACCCGGGCGTACCCCAACGCCCCCGCGCATCTGCTGCGCGGCCCCGAGGACCTGGTGGAGCCGCGCCGGCACCACCCCGCCTTCTACGGCTCCTACGACTGGCACTCCGCGGTCCATATGCACTGGCTGCTGGTCCGGCTGCTGCGCCGCTGCCCCGACCGCGTCCGCGCCGACGAGGTCACCGCCGTACTGGACGGGCACCTTACGGCCGACGCCCTCGCCGCGGAGGCGGACTATCTGCGCGCCCACCCCTCCTTCGAGCGCCCTTACGGATGGGCCTGGCTGCTGGCGCTGACCGCCGAGTGCCGGAGCCTGCCCGGGCCCGCGGGCGAGCGCTGGGCCGAGGCCCTGGAACCGGCCGCCGACGCCGTCCGCGCACTGCTGGGCGGATGGCTGGAACGCGCCACCTACCCGGTGCGGCACGGCGTCCACACCAACAGCGCCTTCGCCCTCGGCCTGGTCCTGGACAGCGCGGCCGCCGCGGGCGTCAAGGGGATCGTCGAACCGGTCACCGAGGCCGTCCTGGACTGGTTCGCCGACGACCACGACGCCCCCGTCCACTGGGAGCCCTCCGGACAGGACTTCCTCTCGCCCGCGCTCACCGAGGCCGAGGCGGTCTGCCGGGTGCTGCCGGAGGACGAGTTCGCACGCTGGCTGGAACGCTTCCTCCCCGGCGTCGAATGGGGCGCGCCCGTCACCGTGCTCACCCCGCCCATCGTCTCCGACCCCGCCGATCCGCACATCGGCCATCTGCTGGGCCTCATCCTCAGCCGGGCCGCCGCGCTCCGCCGCCTCGCCGCCGCCCTGCCCCACGGCGACCCGCGGGCGGACGTGCTGCGGACGGCGGCCCGTGACCATCTGGCCGCCGGGCTCCCGGCCACCGTCTCCGGGGACTTCACCGGCGACCACTGGCTCGCCACCTTCGCGGCACTCGCCCTGGACGGACCACCGGCCGGTGAGCCGTAGACTGACGGATCGGTGAGGTGCGGGGGACGCGCCGGTGTACGCGCGTGCACGCGCCGGGGACCTGGTGTGTCATAGCGGGATCTCCGTGCCGTTTCGTACGTTGTCGGTGCGACCGCCTACTCTGTGCGACGTGACATCTCCACCCCCGGGGGCCGCCGCGCCCCAGCTCAACACCGCCGAAGGGGCCGCCCGGCCGGCCCCGGGCCCGGCCGCCGACGAGGGCCTGGCCCGGCGGCTGCGCGCGCTGGCCTGCACCGCGCCGCTGCACGACCTGGACGCGCGCAAGGCCAACCTCGCGGGGGAGTACGGGGTGTACGCGATGGCGGAGGTCGCCCTCGCCGCCATCGACCTCGTCACGCTCCACATGGACTTCGACACCGGCGCCGACCACGAGCAGATAGTGGCCAGGCTGCTGCCCCGGGTGGCGGCCCAGGCCCCCGGGCGCCCCGCCGCCGAGCACGACCGGGTCGCCCGCTGGGTGCTGGAGAACCTGATCAACGTCGGCAGTGTGGACCGCGGCTTCCGCGCCGTCTACGGCACCTTCGGGCCCGATGGGGTGTACGTCCGCAGGGACTACGACTTCAAGCTGATCGAGGAGGTGCCGGGCCCCGGCGGCAGCGTCTATCTGCGCACCACGGACGAGGCGGTCAACGTCCTGGTCGGCGCCCTCGACACGGATGTCACCAGCGCCCAGATCGCCGCCGAGGTCAAGCTGGAGGTCCTGATCAGCCGCGGCCGCCTCGCCGATGCCCAACTCGCCGCCGAGCAGGCCCGCTACCGCACCGTGCAGTACTCGGAGACGCTGCGCCGCACCCTCGACGCCACCCGGCGCAACGTCCGCGCGGTCGACTGGCTGAGCACCGTCCCCGAGCTGATCAGCGAGGCACTCGACCACGTCGCCGACCGCTACCGCCACGAGAACGCGATCCTCACCAACATCCGCAAGGCGCGCGACGAGGCCGAGAGCGCCGAGCACAAGCGGCGCGCCGCCGAGCTCGTCGACATCGTCAAGGACTGCATCCGGCGTCACACCCAGCTACAGTCCCGGCTGCTGGAGGCCGGTCCGCTGTTCCGCGCCGAACAGGACCGCCAGGCCTTCGCGCCCCCCGCCCCGCGCTCCGGATACGACCTGTACGGACAGCTGCTGGCCCCCGTCCTCCCGCTGCCCCTCGAGCGCGCGGGCCGGGTCACCGACGCGTTCTTCGCCCGCGGCACGGGGCTGCGCACCCCGACCTCGGTGCGGATGAGCGACCTGGTCGAGATGCTGCTCACCCCGCCGGTCGAGCGGGAGCACCTCGGCGCGGAGATGCCCGAGCCGGACCTCATCGCCACCCCCGACGACAGCCGCTTCAGCGAGGAGCAGCTGGCGGTGGCCATGGAGCTGCTCGAACTGCCCGCGGACGCCCCGCGACGGCTGTCCGGGCTGCTCGCCGACGCCCGCCGCCGCGACCCCGATCTGCCCTATCTGATCGCCCTCCTCGCCGTCCACGCCGCCAGCCCCCCGGTCGGCACCGCCTACCGCCAGGGCGAGCAGCGGCTGCTGTTCGCCGTGGACGACGGCACCGAACTGGACGACCCCGAATTCGGCGGCGCCGACCTGATAGTGGGCACCGCCCTGCTGGACGCGGTCGGCATGGCGGCCGACCGTGCGGAGGTGGCGTGATGACCGCGACCCATGAGTACGCCCCGCGCGAGGAGGTTCAGCCGTGACCGATGACGACATCGTGGAGATGACACCGCCGGACGCGGCACCCGCCCCGGCCGCGGCCGGGCTGACGCCCGCCGACGCGGCCGACGCCGCGCGGCTGGTGGCCTTCGGGCTCCAGCCCAAGCTGCTGCCCGCGCGGGACGTCGAATACGCCGAGCTGCTGCGCCGCCACCGCGACGAACCGGCGTTCGCCCGCCTCACCGACGCCGTCGCCGCCGGGCTCGGGCTCATCGTGCTGGAGGTGTCGACCCGTGCCGGAATGGCGGTGACCGCCGCCGAGGATTCCGTCTTCGCCGTCCGCATGGGTGACTACGCCCGCCGCGCCGCCACCGACTCCGCCGACCGCTTTCTGCACGGCCTCGCCCACCTCGCCGTCGCCGCCCTGGCGTTCCCCCGCCCCGAGGACCTCGCCGACGACGGCTATATCGGCCGCGTCACCGTCAACGGCGTCGACGCCTTCGTCCGCCAGGCATGCCGACGGCTGGAGGAGCGCGCCGAGGAGCAGGGGGAGAACACCGACCCCGCCACCGGCGCGCCCGGGCTGGAGTCCGCCTGGCGGGTCTACGCCCGGCGCAGTGCGACCGGCGCCACCAAGGACGCGCGCCGGCTCGCCGGTTCCACCACCGGCATCGTCGGCAAGGCCGTCGCCTTCCTGGTCGACTCCGGCTTCCTCCAGCGCACCGGCGACGAATCCGGCGGCACCTACCGCACGACCGCCCGCTACCAGCTCCAGGTGCGCGACATGGCGGCCTCCGCCGCCATGGCCGAGCTGCTGGAGCTCGGCGTCGTCCCCGTCAGCGACGGCGGCGCCACCCTGCTGCCCCCCGACCAGGGCGACGACCTCGACCTGGTGGCCGACGCCGGGCTCCCCTTCCACTCCTGAACCCCGGCGCCCGGCCCCCGCCCGCCCGACACCACCACACCTTCCGACAACGAGAGTCCGCCGCCATGTACGAGCTGTCCCGGATCCGCCTCTACTCCATCGGGCCGGCCGGTGCGCGGTACGCCGACACCGTGCTGGACCTGCGCGGAGTCGGCGAGCCGGTGCCCAGCCCCGCGCCCACTCAGGCGGAGTTCTTCGAGGAGGAGCCGGTCGGCCCGCCGCGCCGCCCCGCCCCCGCCGGGGTGCTCTTCCTGGAGAACGGCGGCGGCAAGTCCGTCCTGCTCAAGCTGATCTTCTCGGTGATGCTGCCCGGCCACCGCAACACCCTGGGCGGCGCCAGCTCCGGTGTGCTGCGCAAGTTCCTGCTCGCCGACGACTGCGGGCATGTCGCGCTGGAGTGGCAGCACACCGTCACCGGTGAGACCGTCGTCGTCGGCAAGGTCAGCGAATGGCGCGGCCGTCAGGTCTCCAACGACCCGCGGAAGTTCGCCGAGGCGTGGTACTCCTTCCGGCCCGGCCCCGGGATGAGCCTGGACTCGCTGCCGGTCGCCGAGTCCGCGGCGGTGCGGCCCGTCGTCGAGGGCGCCTCCACCGCCCGCGGCCGCCGCCGCACCATGAAGGGCTTCCGTGACGCCCTAACGGAGGCCGCCAAGGCGTACCCGCATCTGGACGTCGTCTGGGTGGAGATCCACGAGCGCTGGAACGAACACCTCGGCGAGCTCGGCCTCGACCCCGAACTCTTCCGCTACCAGCGGGAGATGAACGCCGACGAGGGTGAGGCCGCCGGGCTCTTCGCGGTCAAGAACGACTCCGACTTCACCGACCTCCTGCTGCGCGCCGTCACCGACACCCGCGACACGGACGGGCTCGCCGACCTCGTCCACGGCTTCGCCCACAAGCTGGGGCGCCGCGCCGAGCTGACCGCCGAGCGCGACTTCACCGCCGGTTCGCTCGATCTGCTCCAGCGGATCGCGGACGCGGCGGAGCGGCGTGAACAGGCGCGCGGTGTGCACGCGGGCGCCGAGCGCCGCACCCGTACGCTCGCCCGGCGGCTGTCGGCGCGCGGCGCGGAGGAGCGGGCGCGTGCCGCCGAGCTCGCCGAGCGGGTCGCCTCCGCCGCCGAGGCCGTCACCGAGGCCGAGGGGGCGCGCGGCCGCAGCGATCTCGTCGCCGCCGAACTCGCCTACCGGCACGCCTCCTTGGCGCTCGCCGCCGCCGAGAAGGGCGCCGCCGCGCAGCGCCGCGAGCTCAACGACGCCCGCACCCTGCACTCCGCCTGGCAGGCCGCCGAGACCGTGTTGCGCCACCGCGCCGCCGCCGACCGCTCCGCGCGCGTGGCCGCCGCCATCCGCGAGGCCGAGCGGGACGCGGCCCCCGCGCTCGCCGCCCGCGCCAAGGCCGCCGCCGACCCCGAACTCGCCCTGCACGCGGCCGCGGAGGACGGCGAGCGGGTCGCCAACGAGGAGGAGGAGCGGTCGGCCGGGCTCCAGGAGGCGGCCGAGGCCGCCCACCGTGACGCCACCTCCGCCGCCACGGCGGCCCAGCGCGCCCGCAGCGACGCCGAGCACCTGCGCCAGCGGCTCGCCGAGGTCGAGCAGGAGACCGCAGAGGCCGTCCGCGCCGGATGGCTCGACGACTCCGCCCCCGACGCCGACCCGGCCCGCGCCGCGCTCGCCGCGAGCGACGCCGAGAAGACCACGGTCGCCGCGTTCGACGAGGCCCGCGAGACCGCCCGGCGCACCGCCGACCACGCGAAGTCGGCCGCCGCCGAGGAGGCCCGCGCCGAACTGGCCGCGGCGCGAGCGGTGGACGCGGCCCAGGCCACCGAGTCCGCGTACGACGCGGAGCGGCGCGCCGCGGAGGCGCTGGGCGCGGAGCAGCGCCTGATCGAACTGCTGGGTCTGCCGGAGCTCTCCGCCGCCGTCCCCGCTCCCCGCGGTGCCGCCACCCGCCCGTCCCCGGCGGACGCGCGCGCGGCGCGCGGGGTGACGGTACGCATTCCGGACGGAGACGGCGTGGGCCGCCGAGGCACCCGCGCCGTGCCGACCGAGTCCGACCGGGACGGGTGGATCACGGTTCACATGGACGAGGAGGACGCGGACGACGTCGGCCTCTCCCAGCTCCCCGCCGCCTTCCGCGCGGACCCCTCCGCGCTCCCCCTGGACGCGGAGCCCGCGCCTCACGGCCACGCCTACGCCCCCGATGAGCCCCCCACCGACACCCGCGAACGTTTTGCGGGAGCGGACTACACCGGGACGGGCGCCGCCCCGGCGTGTCCCACGGACGAGTTGCCCACCGCCTTGCAGAACGAGGCCGCCGCCGCGGGCGACGACGCGGAGGCGGGGCCCGGGGACGCCCCCGGGCGGCGTCCGCTCGCGGCGGAGTCGCGGCCCGCGGGGCGGGTGACGGTACGGATCGACGAGGCTGAGGACGCCCCGCCAGGCAGTGGCGGTCCGCGCCCTGAGGGCCACCGCGGCGGTGCCCCGGCGATGGCCGCCGATGCTCACGGCGACGACGGCCGGGCCGGGACGCGGCTCGCGGCGGACTCCGTCCACGTCACCCAAGCGGCCCTGGCGGGCGGCCCGCCCGGTGGCGCCCGGGTCGTGGCGGCCGAGTCCCGGCCGTCCGGAGAGGTGTCGGCTCGGGTCGGGGACGGGGACGACGGTCGGGCCGAAGGGGAGGCCGCCGCCACCGACCCCCGGCCCGGGAACGTCACCCCCGCCGATGCCGATGCCGACGCCCCCGCCGACTCCGCCACCGCCCCCGACGACTCCGACTGCTGGAGCCCCGAGCCCGGCGGCGCACCCGAACCCGAACCGGTAAGCGACCCCGAACCGGAAAGCGAACCCGGTCCCGTAAGCGCCCGCGACCGCGGCCACCGCACCGCGCCCGCTCCGCGGCCCCTCGCGGAAGGGCCGCTCACCGCCGAGGAGTTGGACCGGAACGCCGAGGCGTTGCGGGAGCTGCTCGAGGAGAGTGTGGGCTCCGCCGAGCGGCAGTTGTTCGAGCTGCGGACCGCGGCCGCCGAGGACGCGCGGATCCTGGGGGCGCTCGGCGACGGGGGGCTGCTGCCGCCCAGCGCCGATGTGCTGGCGGCCGTCGAGTTCCTCGGCGAGCACGGCATCCCCGCGCTCCCCGGCTGGCGCTATCTCGCCCAGGCCGTGGACCCCGTCGACCACGCCGCCGTGCTCACGGCCCGCCCCGAGCTGGTGGACGGTGTCGTCATCACCGACCCCGGCACCCACGCCCGCGCCCGTGAGGTGCTCGGCCAGGCGTCGCTGCTGCCGCGGTCCGCCGTGGCCGTCGGGACGTCGGCCGCGCTGCTCGCGCCGACGCCCGCGCCGGGCGACGGGGAGAGCGGGGTCTTCCTCGTGCCGCCGAACCCGGCCATGCACGACGAGCGCGCCGCCGACGACGAGCGGCGCGAGCTGCGGGCCCGTGCCACCGCGCGGGACGAGGAGATCAGGGCGCTCGCCGCCCGGCTGGCCGGGGACCGGGCGTTGTCCGCGCGGCTCGCCTCCTGGCGCACCGGCTGCCCGCCAGGGCGGCTCGCGGAGCTCGCGGCCGCGGCCGAGACCGCCCGGGAGACCGCCGACACCGCGCAGAGCGACCTCATGGAGGCGCGCACGGCACGTGCGGAGGCCGACGAGGCCGCCACCGAGTCCGCCCGGGTCCGGGACGAGCGCCAGGAGGCGGCACAGCGGGCCCGCCGGGTGGCGGACGCGCTGGCCGGGCTGGCGTACCGGCTGCGGGAGCGCGCCACCTGGCAGACCCGGCTGCGTGAACTGGCCGAGGAGGCCGCCGAGTACGAGGAGCGCGCCGCGGGCTGTGTGG
>NZ_BAAAIF010000026.1:0-120781 GCF_039525925.1 Streptomyces javensis
GCTGCTCGGCCCGAAGGCCGCCGCCGTCGCCGGCCGCCGCGGCACCGGCCTCATCTCCTTCGGCCTGCTGGACCCCACCGCCTGGCACGCGCTGCACGACGCCCGTCGCCGCCTTGTGACCGGCAGGACGCGGTTGGCGGGCACTCGCCACAGCAGATCGGCGCCGGTGGCGGTGAAGGCCTGCCACAACGGGACACCGAGGAACTCACGGTCGGCCAGGACGAGCCGGCCCGGGCCGAGTGACCGCGGCAGGCGGCCGACCAGGGTGACTTCCCCGGTGCGGCAGCCGGCGAGTTCCGCGTCCAGCACCGCATGGCTGCCCACCTCCACCAAAGCAGCCATCCGCACCTGCGGGAACGCGCTCTTACCCGGCCCGCGGCCGTTGCCTGGACGCCCGAAGGCGGCCTCGTTGGCTTCGCTGTCCGCGATGTCCCAGCAGGTTGCGTCCACCGCCAGCAGCCGCAAGCCCCGCCAGAACGCACCAGGGGTCGCCTCGGTGGCCATCGGCTTGGCGGTCGTGGCGAACAGCACCCGCAGGGGCTCACAGCCCAGCCGCTGCCGGGCCCGGAACAGCGAGGACTTCGCCGGCACATGCCAGCCGCCCAACAGCCCCTGGCCCCGCAGACCCTCCACCAGGTGCCGCATCACTTCCAGATACGGAGCCGGAGAGAACAACGCCAGCCCCAGCACGAAGTACACCACCAGTCGCGCGGGAAGCAGCCGTCTGCGCTGCTCCCCGCACGCACAAGCCGCTCGGCGGATACACCCAGGTCAACAGCGCCAGGCCCGATAACTCAGACACACGCGCAGACACCCGAGCCACCCCCAGGAACCACTACCCGGGAACCCACCACCCCCACGACCTGAACAACGGCACTGCACCTAGCCCGCGTTGATGTGCGTAGGGGTGAAGGTGACGGGGAGGCTGGACGGGGCTCGGCACCACAGGGAGTCAATCCACTCGAGCTCCTCGGGCTCGACGGCCAGGGTCAGATCCGGAACCCGGTCGAGCAGCACCTCGATCGCTGTCTCCGCGATGATCCTGGCCAGCTCGGGCGCCCCCGCCGGGCATCCGTAGTCACCGCCGGTGAAGGACAGATACGCGTTGTTCCCGGCGAAGCCCGCCGTGGTGTCGGGCCACAGCAGCGGGTCCATGTTCGCGGCGGCGAGGCCGAGGACGAGAAGGTCACCGGTGCGGATGCGCTGGCCTCCGAGCATGGTGTCCCGAATGGCGAAGCGCCCGATGGCGTTCGGGACGGGGGAGTCCGCCCACAGCACCTCGGCCATGGCCTCGCCGATACTCCTTCGGCCGCCCGCGAGGGTCACGGCGAACCGGCTGTCGGTGAGCATCAGCCGGACGGTGGAGCCGATCCAGTACGACGTGGCGGGAAAGCCCGCGACCATCATCACCATGATGTCTCCGACCAACTGCTCGTCGGTGAGGTTCGGGGAACTCCGGATGAACCGGGAGGTGATGTCCGGACCCGGCGCATCACGCTTGGCCGTCACCAGCCGCCCCACTATCTCGGCGGCCCGCTGCTGGGCCGGGATGACGTCCCCGCTGGCGTCAAGGCTCGCAGTCAGGGCCTGCGCCATGTCCTCGAGCTGGTCCTCGGGCAGGCCGAACATCATGCCCATGGCGAGGGCGGGCACCGAGTAGACGTAGTCGAACACCAGGTCCGCCTTGCCGCTGCCGGCGAACTCATCGATCAGACCGTCGGCGAAGCGCTCGCAGTGCGTACGCAACTCGAAGGGATCGACGGTGGAGAGAGCGTCGCTGACGGCCGCCGAGCGCCGCCGGTGCTCGTCCCCCTCCGTAAAATGGATCATGGGGCTGTAGGCCACCCAGGGCATGAGGGACCAGTCGGGCGGAACCTCGTCCCAGCGGTTCCAGCGGCGGGGGTCACGGCCGTAGGTCTGGGTGTCGCCGAGGACCTGGCGCATCTCGCGGTAGCCGAGGACGAGCCACGCGGGGATGTCGGCCTCGAGCAGGACCGGGGCGACCTGCCCGTGGTCGCGCCTCATCCGCTGGTAGCTCTCGGTCGGATTCCGCAGAAACTGCCGCCCGTACAACGGTGAGGCGCCGCCGTGGGCGGGGCAGCCGGGAGGCGGTACCACCGAGCCCGTGCCGTCGGGCACGTCCTGAGGGTCCGGAATATCCTGCGGGTCCTGGAGATTCGTCACGAAGTCTTCCTCGGAGCGGTGGATCAGCGCGGCCGCTGGTACAGCGAGAGGCATAGGCTAACCGTGGGACCCGTTCGGACCAACCGCCAGAACGTCTCCGTCCCACAACTATGCGGGATTGCCGCCTCAGCGCGCGGGCAAGCGCCGTCGCCGCCGCCACGCGACGGGCACTGTTTTCCGGGGCGGCGGGGTGGACGGTGTTCGCCAGGAGTGCCAAGAAGCGGCCCGAGGCGCGGTCGACCAAAGCGGAGGCCGCATTGGAGCGGTTCGCGATCGCTCGTGCTGAATCTCCTCTACGAAGCCCCCCCGCCGGCACGCACTCGACGCCGCGGAGTCCAAGGCCAAGGCCATCGCAGGCCGATGTGCCGCGAAAGCTCCTCACTTTCCGCGGCGGGAGCTGCCTTGTCCTCGGCCGGGCGGCTCCCGTCGCCAGGGCTACGGGAACAGTGAAGCGTCCGCGTACGTAGCCACCGCTTCAGCAACACACGCAGACCTGACACGGAAGACGTCTGCTCGCCGGATACGGCCCCGCGCTGCTGAGCCCCGGCAGCCTCGTCTGGCCGCCGGTCGGCCTTCCTCACTGCCTGTTCCACCCCGAACCTGTTCAGTCCGGCCGACTTGGCGTGTTCGGTCGCCGCCGCCCGCATGCGGCCACGCGCCACTGCTCCCAGTGGGCCCGGTGCTCTTCGGCGGCTTGGGGAGACGGCGGTCTAACCGATACGTGCGTCCGGCGAGCCCGTCCTCAGCGACCTTGACCTGCACTTCTTGGACGGCAATGGGCATACGGCGCCGGGGTGAGGCGTGGCGCGGCGTTGACGACGTCGGCGCTCGGATGCCTTCCCGGGAGGGGTCCCGGGCCCGGCGGGATAGGAAAGTCGAGCAAGATTCCCCCTTGAACACAGGAGGTCCAACAGATGAGTACCGGTATGCGCCGACGGGCCGCGACGACCGCCGTGACGCTGACCATGGGGGGCACACTCGCGTTCGGCCTGATGACGCCGGCGGCGTCTGCTGCCAACGGGCCCTGCTACGACGGGCGGTGCAAGACCACCGTGTCGGCGCCCAAGACCATCACGGTCGACAGCCGCAAGTTCGGTTTCGGGAAGTTGAAGATCACGAGCGTAAGCTCCCGGTCCGTCAAGATGTCGGCCGCCGGCGGGAGCCTCAGCGGCAGCACCAGCCCGGGCGGCACCGTCAAGTTCAACAACCTGAAGATCTGGGTGAAGTCGGTCTCCGGCAATAGGGCCAGCCTCCAGCTGTTCCCCACGCGGTACTGAGCCTGTCGTTGAACCCCGGTGCGGTTCGGCTCGTGCCGGGGTTCGCCATTCCCCGGACAGCAGGCACGGCCGCCCCTCGCGCCTCGAGATGTCTCGTAGTTGTCCGTGGCTCTTTGGCGGTTGTTGGTGGGTGCTCAGGCGGCGGGAGGAACGCTGATCGGTCCATTCGTGCCACGGCAAAGGGGCTCGCGCACTCGGTCCGGCTTCCCGGGCCGTCGTCAAGATCACCCATCACAAAGCGTCAGAGGCACCCCCGGGTTCGGGGTTGCCGATTCGTAGGATCAGGCCGCAGATGAGGCGCCTGCGGCGAAGATCGCGCTTGTGCCCCCGAAGGCCACGGTGTAGCTATGAACCGCGGCGTTGGTCTGGACGGTCTGGCTGGTTGCGTCCTCGCCGACCAGGAAGCTGGCCAGCGCGGAGGCGGCGAGCGAGTTGAGCAGCGGCGTGCCGACCGACCCCCCGATCTGCTGGGCGACGTTGACGGTCGCCGAGGCGATCCCCGCGTCCTGGGCCTTGGCGCCGGTGGTTCCGGCGCTCATTGCCGGGGCGATGGTGGCGCTGATACCGATCCCCAAGAGCAACGGTGGCCCGGAGCGCAGTCTGATGGCCATCGATCCAAAGGCATGTGTGGCTGATCCGTGCTTCGACGCGGTGGACTACGTCGTGGCCGGCGCCGGGTTGGAGGGCGTCGAGACCCGCTGCGCGCGTGTGCGGTGCGGCTGTCCTGGCTGCGCTTGCGGCCGGATCGGACCGGCTCAGGTGCGAACGGCGTAGTTCCGAGGCTGCATGAATCGAGACGAGACATGCCGGTTCGCAATCGGGGCTGTGGGCGGTCGCGGCCCCGATCCGTGCCGCACCAGCCCCTGCCGGTGCCTCCGCGCCGCCCAGCGCCCGCGCCGGTCAGTGTCGGCGGCCGCTTGTCCGACCGGTATCACGCGGCAGTGCAGACGTGGCTATTCGATTGCCCCGCCGGGGCCGGGCCGTCGGGGGACCGTGGCAGCCGGTGTCCTTCCTGTCCGGCCTCGATGCGGCCAGGGCTTGGTCGATCTCGTCTTGGGTCACTCTTGACATGTACGGAGCGGGGCAGCAAATTGAATTCACTTCGGCTTCCTGTCGCCGCGCGGTGCCGCACGACGGAGCAGCGATCCGCTTCGCATGAGGAGAGGTCAATGACGACACTCAATCGAAGGCGATTCTTCGGGGTTGCTTCGACGGCCGGAGTGGCCGTGACGACGTCGCAGGGTGTCGCTGTGGCGAGCGGCGGAGATGAGCGAAACCCGCACCTCATCGGAGTCCAGGCCGACAGCGGTGCGAGCGTGATCGCGCAGAACTTCCTTGACCCGCGCACGGTGGACATCACGATCGATTCGGTTGCGCTCGGCCACACCGCGTCGGTGCGCATCATCCTTCCGAATCGGTTCGGCTCGCGAGCCGGCGCCTCATGGCCGGTGCTCTACCTTCTCCATGGCGGTTACGGCGACTACACGGACTGGGCGCGGCACAGCGACGTCGCGCGCCTGGTCCGCAAGCGCGATGTACTGGTCGTCATGCCGGATGGCGGAGCGCTCGGTTTCTACACGGACTGGTGGGCCCGCGGTGCGGGTAGCAAGCCGGGCTGGGAGACGTTCCACTTGGTGGAGCTCTCACAGATCCTCGCGCGGGGGCTCCACGCCGCCAACCGGCGCGCGATCGCAGGTCTGTCCATGGGGGGCTTCGGCGCGATGTCGTACGCGGCTCGCCATCCCGGTTTCTTCCGTGCCGCAGCGTCCTTCAGCGGCACGCTGGACACGCTTCACCCGACCGCCGAGCCAGTATCCTCCGACCCGTTCGCGATGTGGTTCTTGCAGACACATATCGCGCCTAACGGGTACGACCCGCTCAGCCTCTTCGGCGATCCAACGGCACAGCACGCCATCTGGGCGGCGCACAACCCGGCGGATCTCGTAAAGGACCTGCGCGGCACGAAGTTGTTCGTGTCCTGCGGTAACGGGCGGATCGGACCGTTGGATCCGCCCGGAACCGATCCTTCTGATATCTCCGTCCGATACGAAGCTGTCCAATTGCGGCAAAACCAGGAGTTTGTCAAGCGGGCGACTCACCTTGGTCTCGACGTGACCTTCGAGACCTGCACTGGCTCGCACACGTGGCCCTACTGGGCGCGTGAGCTCGAGAAGGCGTTTCCACTCCTGATGCGGGCGATCGAGGCGGGGTGAGTCCGCGGCACATGTGGGGTGCCCCCGCAGGCCACCCGAACAGGGCGTTGCGCGCGAGCGTGACAAGGTGCTGACTTATGGGACTGCCGCCGACCGTGGCCGCTGAGTGAGGTTCGCGTGACCTGCGGCACGGTCTGTTCGCCTCCTGGAGGCTGCTCATGACGGCGTTTTTGAAGGACTGCCGGGCCCTCGGTCACGAACTGCTGCCGGAGAACGGCGAAGGCACCCGGGCCAAGCTGAAGCGCCTGGTCAAGTCAGCGTCCGTACCGAAGCCGACACCGGCAACTTCGCCAGGAAACAGGAGCGGCATCGCGATCAGCACCCCTGCTGCAAGCAGCACTCGGAAACGGACGTCAACGCACGAGCCGCCCTCTCGGAGGCCGAACGCCAGACAGCGTTCCCCGGCTGGCTCGACCGGTGCAACTACATTGTGCACGGGCGCCGAGGGTGGCCTTGCCGGAAACCTCGTCCGTGCAGGTCACGCTGCATGTTGGTATTTCGTGGAGGATGCCGCCGAGGCGATCGTGTCGGCGTATGTCGAGGTGGGTTAACGCGTCGGGATCGTCGATCGGCGGGGGCACGGGGCGGAGCGGTCTGGCGTTTGCGATGCCCTGGTGTGGGCGGTGTGTGTTGTAGAACTGCTCGAACTCGCGCAGGGTGGGGGAGATGTCGCTGGTTCCAGATCAATGTCCGGTCCAGGAGTTCGCGGTGTGGGGAACTTCCCGCGGTGCGTTGGGTGGCGCCGGGGGCTGGATGGAGGGTCCGGTTCGAGGATGTGCCGCCGGTGCGAGGATGCGCTCTTCGCGGTCACCGATGCGGTGCTGTGCTCGGAGGGCCCGGTCACGTCGCTGGTCGAGTTGACGCTCATAGGTTGAGCATCGGCGTGGGGGATGGGGCGGTGTACGGCGTGGTCAATCACGGCTGGCTGGAGCTGCACTGCCTGCACCAGCTGCTGGCCACCATGCCATTGCCGCGTACCGCCGGCGGGCGGATCGTGTTCGCCGGCGATGTGAGCAACTTGCTGCGGCTCGACGCCCCCACCAGCCCGGAGTCGCTGTTCTTCCATACGGCTGGGCCGAAGTGCTGATCTTCGTTCCCCGGCCAGCGCTGCTCACGTCGCCGCGCTGGGAGACGGGGCGCACGTTCTGGAGGGCCGTGCTGGACGCGATCAGGGCTCGGCCCGTCCATCAACGCCACCGCAGTGACCGCCGCCGGAACGCGGCTGTGCCTCTGACATCACCTCGCCTCGCATCTCGCGTTGAGGACGCAGTCTGTCGCGATGGCGGTGAGCTCGGTCGTCGGCCCCGGCCGGCCCGGCGGGGAAGTCCCGTCGTGGCCTACGCCTGGAGGGTCTACGTGGGCGGAGAACATCGTCGAGCGCACTGCGGCAGCGCATTCCTTGGCGCTCTGGAGGTCGAGTTGGGGCAGTCACCCGAGCGCGCGGTGGCCTGATGCTGCCGCACCATCGCACGGGTCACGAAGCGGCTGCCCGCGCGTCATCGGCCTCCAAATCGGCCATGAACGCGTCATGCGTCACTACCGGCCCGCGCCCTCGGCTTTGCGGTGGCCGGCTTCAGTGATGTCGGCTTCCTCCTGCAAGCGCCGCAGCTCCGCGAGTTCGCCGACGGGGATCAGGGCCGCCGCAGGAGCACCGCCGTGGTCGCTGATCACGATGGTCTCGTGGCCGAGGACTGCGCAACGGGGCGCAGACCCCGACAGGCGAACGCGACCTCGAGGAACTGATGCGCAGTGCCACGCGCCAATGAGCCACCCGCAGGCGGCGAAACCAGTGCACGTGGGCGAACGCGTACTCCATGACTCGACGTTGGGTTCCCAGCCCGGAGCCATGCTCGGCGTCGTGGCGGGCACTCAGGGGCGTACCACCGGCACCAGCGGCGCCGCCGATCTTGACGACCTATTCATGTGGGCGCAGAGAACTGTCCGGGCGCAGCGAACCCTGATCATCGAGGTCGTCCAGCACCGCGGGCAGGCCCTTCCTGAGCATCTTGGCGCGGACGCTGCCGAGAAACTTGGACATGAACAGGCCGCCGACACCGGTGAAGCCCGTGTGGTCGTAGATGAAGCGTGTGCCTTCGCTCCACGCCTGAATCCGGTAGGCGACCTCGGTCACCGCACCTCCGCTCTCATCCTGCCAAGAAAACCGCAATAGTTCCGGCTTGCGCACCTCCAGAACCTCACAGGAGACGACGCCGCTCCATCCGGGCCGAGGCTTGGCCACGAAGGCGAACTTGGTGCCAACGACGGGCGCGAAGCCCTCGAGGCGGGCCCCGGCGCCGGTCGCCGTCCACAGCGGGACCAACTGAGGGTCGGTGACCGCGCGCCACACCGTTTCCGGCCGGTGGGGGTAGTCGCGGACGATGTGGATCTCACTCATTGGGACCCTTCCGGGCGGGCGACAGGAAACCCATCGCGTACAGTCACTGAAAATTTACTGTAGCAGAACTTTTCCAGTGGCTGGATTACTATCTGAGGCATGAGCATGCGCACTGTGGACTGGTCGACCCTCCGCCCAAGGAGCCAGGAATCCGCGGACGAAGGCCTTCGGGAGCGCAAGAAGCGGCTGATGCGTCAGCAGCTGTCTGATACAGCGACCGCCATGTTCCTGGAGCGCGGCTTCGAGGCTGTGCGCGTGGCGGAGATCGCGCAGGCGTGCGGAGTCTCGGAGAAGACGGTGTTCAACTACTTCCCGACCAAGGAGTCCTTGGTCCTGGATTTGGGCGAGGCCACCATGAACTCGCTGCGCCAGACTCTCGCTGACCCGGGCCTGGCGCCGGTCGAGGCGGCGCTGGCGATCCTCGCCCAAGAGCTGAAGGACATCACCTCCTGGCTCGCCGCGCAGGCCGACCCTGTCGAGGCGAAGGTCGCGTTCATGCGCTTCGGGAGGCTGATCAGGTCCACCCCGTCTTTGCGGGCCTATCAGCGGGACATGACTGACCGGCTGGTCGCCGAGGCCGCCGAGATTCTCGCCTCGCGCGCCGGCCTGAGCCAGGACGACCCCGAACCGCAGATCGCCGCTGTCGCCCTCCTTGGCCTGTGGTCCGTGCAGTTCCAAGCCCTGCGCCGCCACCTCGGGCGCGACGTCGCTCCCGAGCGGCTTCACCAGGCCGTCACCGCAGACGTCATGCGTGCGGCTCGGCTCATCGACACCGGGCTGCATGTGCTCGGCACGGCCGGTGAAACCGACCGGTCCGAGCAGGCCGGGTGAGGCACCACCGTGCGCTCCGAGCCGTCGCGGGTCAGGCGGCGCTCTCTTGCGGATTGGAGCCCCACTCGTGACTGTGTGCAGAGTGGGGGACGCCGACCACGTCGGTCAGGTCACCCGCCGTACCGCCAGTGTAGGGGTTCGTAGCCGGCAGAGCTCGCGGGACTGTCGGTCGACTACATCGCCGCCGGCCCGGTCGAGCGCCAGGTGCCGGGCAGCATTGCTGAGGGGTGGCGGTCCGCCAGCCGTCGGTAGGCGTCGACTTCGTCCGGTCGTGCTACCTGCGCAGATTCGACCTTGAGCACACGTTCCGCCTATTCAAGCAGTCCCTGGGCTGGATTCGCCCCCGGCTGCGTGACCCACAGGCGGCGGACCGGTGGACGTGGCTGGTGATCGCCGCGCACACCCAGCTCCGCCCCGGGCTGCCGCTGGCAGCCGACCGGCGCAAGCCCTGGGAGAAGACCATCAGCACCGGCGCCGCGCTCACCCCGACCCGCGTCCGGCGCGGGTTCAGGAACATCCGCCCCCCTCGGCAGTCCGGCCCGTACACCCAACCCACCCTTAAGGAACAAGCTAAGTGCGTGTTTCTGATCCTCGGCTCTGAACAGCGCTGGGCTCTGGTGCTGGCTTTGTCTCCCAGGCTGCCGCTTTGCGGTTCTCTAACCGAGCTGGGCGCGTCGGCAGGTTCCGGTGAAGACGCGGCCGAGTTGGTCGTCCAGCGCGGCGCGGATCGCCGGTTTCGGTGTGCCGTCGGGGTCGATGTGCGTGTGCAGGGCGAGTCCTTCGGCGAACGCGACGATGTGCAGGGCCTGGTCAGCCGCGTCGATCCCCTGAGCGGCCTCGCCGCACACCATGCCATTTTTGATGGCTTGGGCGACGCGTGAGCGGATGCCCACAAGGGTTTCTCTCTGAACGTTGGCAAGGCGGGCGTTGTGCGCGGCCTGGTCCGCAAAGGCGAGACGGACCAGGAATTCCGCGCGGCGAGCGTCGTCGAGCGGTATGAGCTCGGTCAGCGCCTGCCGCAGCATCTCGGCGATGGTGCGGCCCTCGGCCTCGCCTCGGTTCACCAGCTCGTCCACTCGCGCGGTGAAACGCCCGTTGACGCGGGTGAACGTGGCCAGCAGCATCTCGTCCTTTGCCGTGAAGTAGTGCTGCACCAGGCCGACGGACATGCCCGCTTCTGCGGCGGTCCGGGCGACGGTCACGGCGGTGAGGCCATGTCGAACGATCAGGCGTTGGACGGCATCGGTGATCTGCCCCTGGCGGGCGTCATGGTCGGCAACTCTTGGCACGTGAGGACGGTATCGCGTGCTATAACCGTACGTCTATATTGCCACCAGAGAGGCGCCCTTGCGATGATCCGACGACGCTCAACCCGCTTGTTAGGTCTGGGAATCGCTCTTGCTCTCCTGCTGCCATCCGGCATGGCCACCGCGGGCCAGGCCAGTGGCGGACAGACGGCTGGCGGCCGCCGTGACCCGGCCCTACAGGCCCTGGTCGACCAGGTGGTGGCCGACCCGAACCCCAACCCAGGCGCCTTCCTCCGAGCCCGCCGTGGCTCGGACGACCGCTTCGGCGCGGCCGGCGTCGCCGACCGATCCGCCGGCACTCCGATGGCACCGGACCTTAAGATCCGCGCCGGGAGCGTCACCAAGACCTTCACCGCAACGGTCGTCCTGCAACTCGTCGCCGAGCACCGGTTAAGACTCGACGACACCGTGCAGAGCCTGCTGCCTGACCAGGTCCGCACCGACAACGCACTGTCCGGTGCGCCCATCACTATCCGCCAGCTGCTCAACCACACGAGCGGGCTGTACGACTACATCGACGGGCTGCTTCCCCACTTCCGCAGGCTTGACCAGTACTGGCCCCGCGACCAGCTGATCAGCATCGGTCTTGCCCAACCCCGGTATTTCCCGGCTCCCGGCACCCGATTCCGGTACTCCAACACCAACTACCTGCTGCTCGACCTGGTCGTCGAACGGATCACCGACCGCGACCTGCGCACCAACCTCGAACGCCGCGTCTTCGCCCCCCTCGGGCTGCGCGACACTTCGTACCCGCTGGCGAAGACCGTCATTGACGGAGCCCATGTACACGGCTACGCGGACGTTTCGCTCCTGCTGCCGAACGCGCCGGACCCAACCCGTTTCGACGTCACCGCGTTCAGTCCATCCGAGGCTGGTGCATCGGGCGCTCTCGTCACGACCGCGGCCGACATCGCACGCTTCTTCCGGGCTCTGCTGCAAGGACGTCTCCTGCCCCCAGAACTGCTTCGCCGGATGCTCACCGACACGGTTCCCACAACCGGCAGCGCCCCGCCCGCTGTCGCCTACGGCCTTGGTGTCTACGTCTACGCCACCGGCTGCGGCCGTGCGTACGGCCATGGCGGCAGTGCACTCGGGTACCTGACCTTCGCCCTCAACAGCCGCGACGGGCGCGACCAACTCGTCGCCCACACCAACTGGAACTCCTTCGCTGACACCGGGATCGATGAGGACTTCTGGGCTGCCTTCCAGCGGGGTTACTGCGGAAGGCCTGGGTAGATCAGACTGCCTTCGGTACCAGGTAGTACGGCCTGACCTCGCGCGGGGCTACTGCGCGTTCCTTGCGGCGGGTGAGCCGTCGCGTCAGCAACGTGATCACTGCCCATGTGACCAGGGCTCGCTCATCTCGGGCAGGCGTGGTCGCAGACAGCCCTGCCGGGCACGCATGCTCACTGCTCACCTGATGTTCCTGACGACCCGGGGCGGCGACCGCGCCGCCACCGGCCAGTGGTTCGTCTTCGCGGAGGAGTCCACGACTCTGGACGGCGCGGTCCGCCTCGGAGACGTCATGCACCCCCTGAACAACTGCCAAACCGCTCAGGGAGGGTGGCTGGAGATCAACGGCAACGGCGACACCGGCACTCTGCACAACGTCTACACCAGCGCCTACTGCGTCCGCAGCGAATCCGCCAGCTGGCGCTTCAAAGCGCCCGCCCCCTGACGCCGGTGTCGCCCGGCGCGAGCAGGCGGGTCATCTCGGCCATCGCCTCCGGCGACGGCTTGAAGTAGCGGCGGACGATCGTGGGCCTCTAGTGCCGGGACTTGGCCATCACATCAACTCCAGGCCCACGGCCAGGCCGCGGTGTAGAGGCCACTCGCTGGGCTCACGCCCGGCCTCCGACGACCCCATAGTGGTCCGGCCCCCGCGGTCTGCCCAGCCGGGCGGGCGGGGAGCCGGCCGGGGCGGGAGTCTGTCAGGATGGTGGGCCTGGCGAATGAGACGGCGACGCATGATGAGCGGCTGCGGGATCTTGAAGCGGAGGCATTCCGCATACCTGACCGGTGCGGCTGTGGGCCCCGGTTTTGCTACGGACGGTCGAGCGGAGCGGTGAGGTGGGCCGCCAAATCATCGTGCAGCAGTTCCTCCTGGCCGTGGAGGATGCCCGGGAAGAGGAGGCCCAGCGTCCTGGCTGGGCTTCCTGGAGCGTGCCGGGAACAGGTTGTTTCCCGGCCGTTGCGCGTGCAGGTGGATTCCTGCGGGGGCGGGGGCCTGCATCCTCGGAGCCGCTTTTGATCAGGCCGGATGTCGTGCCGGCGGTGTTCGAGCAGACCGCCGCCCGTCCTGCCCCGCTGGAGCGTGGCCGGCTTCCCTTTCCGCAGGCGCGGTGGGCCGAGCGGTCGGGAACCACACCGCGATCACGGCAGAAGGAGTCGGGGGCGGTGCGACCGGTTCGGTCCCGGTTCACAGAGGCTGGGCGATGGCCCAAGTCCGCGTGCGGTCTTCGGTATCGAAGAGGTCGGTGTGGGTGATCATGACCTCGGTGGCCCCGGCGTCGAGATAGCGGCGCAAACCGGCGGCGACGATGTCCTCGTCGCCGGCGATCAGCAGGTCCGCCGCGTTCGACAGTCCCTCGGCCGCGATGACCTTCCGGTAGGACGGGATGCTGTCGTAGAAGCCGAGGGCGGCCGATACGCGGTCGCGGGCGGCTGCGGCATCGTCGGTGACCACCGCGGGCACCCCGGCCACGATCTGCGGGGCCGGCCGCCCGGCCGCGGCGGCGGCTTCGGTGATGGTCGGCACGATCTGTTCGGCGAGTGTGCGAGGCCCGGCGAGGAATGGAATCGTTCCCTCGGCCAACTCGCCCGCAGCCGCGAGGGCCCGCGGACCCATCGCGGCCACCAGAACCGGGACGGTCGGGGAAGCCCCGGCCACGGCCGTCGAGCCGACCGGGCGCGACGCCAGCGTCTCCCCTTCGAAGGCGGTGTCGTCGCCGTCCAGCAGCGGGCGCAGCGCGGTGAGGTACTCGCGCAGGTGCTGGATCTGCGACGGATACGCCAGGCCGAACTGCGGCTGGAGCACAGAGCGTGCGCCGAGCCCGACACCGAGCCGGAACCGCCCTGCGGTAGCTGCCTGTGCCGTCTTCGCCGCCGATGCGAGCAGCAGAGGATGGCGGGGATACATCGGCACCACCGAGGTGCCTACGTGGACCCTGGGCTCCGCCCGGCCCACCAGCGCCGCGAGCTGGGGCGCGTCGTAATCCGCCGCCTGCCCGAACCACACGGTGCGCACACCGGCGTCGGCCACCTCGTGCGCGAGCTCCACCGCCCGGTCCACAAGGTTGGTCATGCCGGGTTCCTGCGCGAACGTGCCTCCCAGGAATACTCCGACCCGCGTTCCGGCAGCCTCCATCACGAACTCCTCCACCTGATCCGGCCCATACGGCTCACCTCGCCTTCATCACCGCAGCCGCTGTCCCGCAGCACCACGGTGATTACAGGTTCTGAAATCACCGTACACCTTGATTGCAGTCTCTGTAATCACTACTCTGTGTGCCATGGGACGATGGCCGGCCGGCGCGCAGGAACGGCTCCAGGAAGCCGCGATCGAGTTGTTCACCGAGCGCGGCTACGAACGGACGACAGTCGCCGAGATCGCGAAGCGAGCCGGTCTGACCGAGCGCACCTTCTATAACCACTTCGCCGACAAGCGGGAGGTGCTTTTTCCTGACCAGGACCGGTTCATCGCCGAGATCCGCGAAGCGGTGGGCGCGGCACCCGCGGAGCAGTCCCCGCTCGACGCGGTCCTCGCGGCATTCACGGCCACCAGTGACTGGTTCGACCAGCGCCGGGACGCGTCACAGCGCCGCAGGCACATCCTTGACGCACATACCGATCTGCGGGAACGCGAACGGGCGAAGATGGCAGCCCTCGGTGAGGCGATCGCCGACGCACTGCGCACCCGGGGCATCTACGACCCGGCAGCCACGCTGACCGCCACCGTCTCCGTCGCCGCGTACCAACTCGCATCAGCACGGTGGCTGGCCGACCCGCAGCACGCCACCCTCGGACACCACCTGCACACAAGCTTCGACGATCTGCACCGCACAGCAAGCACCTGGTAGCGCTCCACCGATACCGGCTGTGGCCGTCAGGGCATCACAGAACCGAGAGGGCAGTACGTGGACTGAAGTCCGTTTCGCGGTTTCGGGAGGGGCAAGCGCGCTTGTCGCTGACGTCGGTCTTGTAGGGCTTGCGCTCGCTCACAGCGACTAACAGAGCTGAGAGGAGGGCGGCCCGGTCGCGGCGCATGCCACGGCCGAGGGTCCGCAGTTCGCGTGGTGCGTCGAGTCGGACGTCGGCAAGCCAGACTTCGAAGGCCAGGTGCTCGTTGCGGCGGTCACGTAGGAGCGCGGCCAGGCGCCGGGCGTACTCGGTGGTCGAGGCCAGGGTCGGGCATCGCTCGCACAAGTCGGTCAGGAGCTTGCGTTCGGTGTCCGTGAGGTGCTCGGGGCGACGCATGATCCAGCCCGTGACGCGGCGGACGGTCAGCAGGGGCAGCGCGGGGCCTGCGTCGGGATGGCCCCGGTGCGATAGGGCCACGCTGCCCCGGCTGAGACCGAGTTCGCGGGCGATGGCACGCATGCTGTCGCCCCGTTCGATGCGTTTGTGAATCTGGTGATACCGCTCACGGGTCCGTAAGACCAGCGGACGGGGCCGCCCATGGCTGTCGAGTTCACGTTGGGCAGAAGGTGCGGCGGGCGGTGTATCGCCGGCTCCGTCGCGGAAGGACCTTGCCCGGTCGCGGCAGATGACCCGCACCTCGGGGTGATCGCGTAGCCAGGTCGCGAAGGTTTCGGCGGTCCGGTCGGCCAGAACGTCGACGGGACGGTGGGTGGTGATGTCGATCAGAATCGTCGCGTAGGTCCTGCGGCGGCGCAGGGCGAACTCGTCGACACCGAGGACGAGGATGAGGCCCGGCGCCGGGGCGGGTGGTGTGCGGATCATCCGGAGCAGAGTGTCCGTGCAAGTCGAGATGGACATGCGTGCGGACAGGCGGGTTCCCGGACGGCCGCCCAGGAACAGTGCCACGTCGGTGAGCAGGGCAGCGAGCGACTGCGTCCGGCGGGTCCGGCGGGCGTGGCGGCGCGTCAGGCCAGGTGTCTGCACCGTGCGGCCACACACACCTCGACGTCCGTGAGTATCAGCTGCTCGACCTCCACATCCACACCCGGGAAGAGGAGGTCAGCCGCGCGCACCGCTTCGTCCACACCCAGGTGATTCGCCGGTGTTGAGCGTAGTGGTTGCCCGGTGCACCGGATCCGGCGTCTGTGGACCTGCCCAACCCGGGGCAACGTGTGGTGCTGTCCCTGTTCCGCCCGTCACCAACTGGCTCTGCCGGGACGTCCGGTGATCCACCCGGCCCACTGTCCCGGTCATCCGCAGCAGAGTGACGGCTCTCCCGGGCCGCCGCGGCCGAAGTCGGCCGACGACGCCGAGGCCGCCTTCCTCGCGCGAGGCGATCAGGCCGGGGCGTGCCCGACTGGACCGTCTGCCCGGACCTCGTCAGGCGCGACGGGTGTGCCGCGGGAGGCAGCGATGGCCAGACAGACCCGATCACGCGTCATCGGCATCGTGCCGAGCCGAATCCCGGTGGCGTCCCGCACCGCGTTGGCCAAGGCGGCAGCGACCGGGAGGAAGGGGCTCTCGCTCATCGACTTGGCGCCCAGGGGACCGAGGGCGTCGGCGGTGTCGGCGAAGTACACCTCCGTCCGCGGCACATCGGCGAACTCCGGGACGTGGTAATCGCGGAACGTCGCCGTGGTGACGTGGCCCTCCCCGTCCAGCACCAACGACTCGTGCATGGCCGCGCCCAGGGCCTGCGCAACACCGCCCTCGATCTGTCCACGGCACTGCATCGGATTGACGACCCGGCCGGCGTCGCCCGCTTGGACGCTTTGCAGGATCCTGATCTCACCGGTACCGGTATGGACCGCGACCCGGAAGCCCTGGACGTTGAAGGCGACCGAACGCGGGGAGCCCTCGCAGGTGCCGGTCGCGCGCAGCTCCCTGCCGGCGGCCTGGGGCACCGCCCCGAGCTCGGCGAGCGGGATGCGCACACCGCCGCAGCACACCTGGTCCTCGTCGAGCTCACCGGCTGACCGCTCGCCGCCCACGTGGTCCGCAGCGCCAGCGATGATGCTCTCACGCAGTGACTCCGCGGCACGGGCGGACGCCAGGCCCGCGACCACCGTCCCGGTCGAGCCGAACCCTCCGGTGTCGTAGCCGACCTGGTCCGTATCACTCTGCGCAATCAGAATCCGGTCGGGACTCGTGTGGAGCACGCTCGCGGCGAGCTGCTGGTGCACGGTCGTCGTGCCGGTGCCGAATTCGACGCTGCCAACGGCCAGTTGGTAGCGGCCATCCGGTAGCAGTCCGATCCGCGCCTCGGCTCGATGCCCGTGGGGCGGACTCGTAATCATCATCGCCAGCGCCGTCCCCTGCCCGACGAGCCATTCCTCGCCCGGCGGCGCCTGAACGCCGTTGCCGCGGCGCAGTGCCGTGTCGACGAGGGTCAGGCACTGGTCGAGGCCGTAGCTGCCGATCTCGACGTCATCCGGCTCGGTGCTGAAGCTCACCACGGCGTCGCCCGGCCGGATCACGTTACGTTCCCGGAAGGCGATCGGGTCCATGCCGAGCGCGCGGGCGAGTTCATCCATCGCCGACTCGACGGCGAAGATCGTCTGGCTGAGCCCGTAGCCGCGGAAAGCGCCGGAGGGCATGTGGTTGGTGTACACGGCGTACCCGTCGACCTTCTTGTTCGCACAGCGGTAGACGGCGATCGACTCGTTGCACGAGCGGGACACGGTGCAGGCGTGGTTGCCGTACGCCCCGGTGTCGGAGACGACCCGCAACTGCACGGCCGTGAGCGTGCCGTCGCGCCGTGCGGACAACTTGACGCGGACGCTGACCGGATGGCGGGTGACGGTCGCGGTGAACTCCTCCTCCCGCGTGAACTCCAGCTGCACGGGGCGCCTGGTGCGCAGCGCGGCCAGCGCGACGACGTCCTCGGTGAGCATCTCCTGCTTGGCTCCGAAGCCGCCGCCGACACGGCCGCACACCACCCGTACCTTCTCCGTGGGCAGGTCGAGGAGGGTGCACAGTGCCTTCCTGGTGAGGAACGGCACCTGGCTGCTCGTCCGTACGGTGAGGCAGCCGGACTCGTCCAGCCAGGCGATCGAGGCGTGGGTCTCCAGGTGCGCGTGTTGGATACGTTGGGTGGCGTAGGTGCGCTCGCACATCACATCGGCCTCCGCGAAGGCCGCCTCCACATCGCCGATGTCACCGTGCACCTGATCGGCGATGTTGCGCTTCGCGTGCGCGATGTACTGCTCGGTCCCCTTGTCGCCGTGGAGCACGGGGGCGCCCGGCGCCATCGCCTCCTCGGGGTCGAATACGCTCGGTAGCAGGTCGTAGGTGACGGCCAGCCTGCGGCAGCCCTCCTCCGCGGCTGCCACCGTGTCGGCCACGACGGCCGCGACCCGCTGCCCGGCGAATCGGACGACGTCGTCGAAGAGCCGTGTGTCGGCGGGATCGTCCTTGGGGTCCTCATGCCGTCCCGTCGAGTACAGGTGTGGCGGTGAGTCCTCGTGGGTGAGGACAGTGTGCACACCGGGAACGGCACGCGCGGCGCTCGTGTCGATCGCCGTGATCCGCGCGTGCGCGTGCGGGGAGCGCAACAGCTTCATATGCAGCAGGCCATCGACGGGGACGTCCAGGGTGTAACGGACCGTTCCCGTCACTACCTGCCGGCCGGCGGGCGCCGGCAGGTTCCGCCCGAACGGCTCCCCTCCCGGATCCTGCTCCACTCGTACGATCCCGTGGACGGCGTCCTCGATCGAGCGGTAGCCAGTGCACCGGCAGAAGTTCCCCTTCAGCGCCCTGGGGAGATCCTGCTGCTGGGCGGGGTCGAGTGCGGCCACCGTCGTGATCATGCCCGCTGTGCAGAAGCCGCACTGGAAGCCCTGGGCGGACAGGAAGTCGCGCTGGACCGGATGGAGATCCCCGGCGCGGGCGAGGCCTTCCACCGTGGTCACCCGATGGCCGGCCGCGCGAAACGCGGGATAGAGGCAGCTGTGCACAGGTTGCCCGTCGACGTGCACGGTGCACGTGCCGCAGTCGCCCGCGTCACAGCCATTTTTCACCCCGAACCAGCCGAGATCCCGCAGGTAGCTCCGCAAACACTGTCCGGGGCGCGCTGGTTCGCTGAAGATCTCACCGTTCACCTCGATCTTCATCGGCCTCGCCCACCGAGTGATGACAGTTCTGACCGAATCTCCTCGGCGAACCGGAGAGTCATGTGGCGCCGCCACGCCGGTGCTCCGTGCACGTCGCGGTGGTAGAGCTCCGGCGGGATGGCCTGGTCGAGGGCGGCGTGAAGCTCGCCCGGCCCGGGTGTCCCGCGGAAGGCCAGCCGGACCGGACGCACGGTCGATGCGGTCACTGTCAGCACGAACGTACCGTCGTCGGGTGACCGCCTGCCGATGACCAGTGCGGCGGACCGGCCCTGCGGGGCCGGCGAGATCCGACGGAAAGCCGTGTGGCAGCGCAGCGCGGACGCCGGCAAGGTGATCGAGCGCAGCAGCTCACCGGGTCTGAGGACGTTGCGCTGCGGACCGGTGACGAAGTCGGTGGCCGTGACCTGTCGGTCGCCGCCTTCGCGGGTCCAGATGGTGCAGACGCCGTCGAGAGACGCCATGAGCGAGATCATCGAGCCGGCGGGCAGTGACAGGCAGAGGTTGCCGCCCACGGTCGCCTCGTTCCAGACCTTGAACGAAGACAGCAGCGCCTGACGGCACTGGTCCAGGAGCGAGGTCGCAGTCCACTCCGCGGGCGTCGGGATGTCGACGAGTCGCGCCAGCGTGCACGTCGCGGCGATCTCCAGCCCATCGGCGTCGGTCTTGAACGGTGCCCAGCCGAAACCTCTCACGTCGATGAGCCGGCGCAATTCCGGTTGCGGCTCGGAGAACAGCCACGTGCCGCCGGCAAGCCAGGCGTCGCCTGCCTCCCACGCCGACTGCTCGGCACGGGTGGGTGCCTCGACGACCGTCTCGATGGTGTTCAGATCCATTCGGAACCCTGAGCGCGGGGGAGGGGTGTCAGTACGGATGCCGCTGAGCCTGTCCGTTTACGCCACCCCGACGTGAGGTGCATCTGCTCGACGGTGATGCTCCGCGCGCTGAGGGCTTTCCGAAGTCCTCATGGTGAGGGCATCACCGAATTCGTTGTCCTCGGTGCCATTCTAGTCACAGCAGGAGTAGAGGGCGTCGATCCGCGACCCGCTCCGGCACGCCGCTCCGCGACCGTGATCGCACGCACTTCCGCGGGGAAGCCGCGCATCGAGCTGCGCAAACACAGCACCTCAGGCAGGTTGCGCCAAGCGCAGGTCACCTATGGCAAAGGAGCCGGAGCGTGACTATCTGATCCAGAACCGACCCGCATTTACCGAATGCCATGTTTGTCAGTCGGTGAGACGCGCGTTCACAGTGGCCGGTGCAAGGAGCTGAAAAACAGGCCCACGCCCGGCTGGGCAAGATCAACCGGATGCGCCGACCAGCGTTACGGACACGATGGCTCTGCCGCCACCTCGAACCACACCGTTTTTCCCCGGCCGCTGGGCGAATTGCCCCAACGGTCTGCCAGCGCATCCACGATGAGCAACCCGCGGCCGCTCTCCGCAGGATCGTCGTCCTGTAGGGGCGAGGTGTCCTGCCGCGCCGGGTGCACGTCACTGTCCCGCACCTCGACTCGCACACAGTCCGTGTATCCGCGCACACACACATGCACGTCGGTGGCGGCATGAATCAGCGCGTTGGTGACCATCTCGGATACCAGTAGCTCCATCTTTTCGGCTACCTGGCCCATCTCCCACTCATGCAGCCAGCCATGGACGGCAGAACGAGCGCGATGAGCACCTCGCAAATCATTCTGCGTGATTTCAAGCTGACGAATGCGCGCATGCGCAGGAGGACCCTCAAATTGCAGCAGCAGTAGCGCTGCATCATCGGTCATGCGATTGCTGCGGCGGCGGATCAGCTCGTCTGCCAGAGTTTCCAACTCATCGGCACCGGAGAATTTAATAGCGGCCTCCATGATGTCCGACTGGGTTTCCTCTTGACTGATCACTCCATCGGTGTGGAGGGTCAGCAGTGTGCCCGGCTCCAAAATGGCCTCGGTCACCATATATGAGCTATCGGGATCGACTCCCAGTGGCACACCTATGTCCAGGCCGGAATTGGAATTCCAATAGCAACCCGCGGGATCACGGATTATAGGCGGTTGATGTCCGGCGGTTGCGAGCTGGGCGACGCCGGTATCCAAGTCGATTTGCATGCATGCGCATGTGCACATCAAATGACTGCTCTCCCAGAGAAAGCGGTTTATCCGCCCCAGGATGGTGCCGGGGTGGTGGCCCTCGGTGGCGTAGGCTCGCACGGCCGCGCGGAGCTGGCCCATCACCACGGCGGCCTGAATGTCGTGCCCCTGAACGTCACCGACCAGTGCGGTGACGCTGTGCTGGTCAGGCAGTGTCACCAGGTCATACCAGTCGCCGCCCAGGTCGATCCCGCCGGTCGGCACGTATCTGGACGTGCTGCGGATGCCTGCACACTGCGGCAGCACCCGCGGCAAGAGGGTCCTCTGAAGCTGCTGTGCGAGGGCGTGTCGGGCGCCGTCCGCCGCCGTGCGTTCCAGTGCCTGTCCCAGCAGCGTGGCCAGCGCAAATGGAGCGGTCTTCGAGATGCCTGGCTGCTCGCTGCCGATCGAGCAGGTGCCCACCACGACCCCGCTGCCCCCCAGGAGCGGCAGCACCACCCAGGCGTAATCGTCACGGTCCCCGCTCCCCACCCGGCCGCGTGTCAGTGCCGCTCCCGGTGCATAGGTCAGTTGGCGCCTGTGCGCCACCGCCCTCGCCTCGGGCGTTGAAGCACTGATGAGCAATTGCCCTTCCAGCTCCCGCAGGAACAAGTGCGAGCAACCCTCGGCAGCGGCAATGACGAGCCGGTCACCCTTTACCTGGGTCACCGCCATCGCGTCCGCGTCCACCGCGGACATCACCCGCGCGCAGGCCAACGCGGCAGCTTCCCGGCCGTCCGACACGTGGTTGAGCTGCACGGCGAGCCGATGCAGGTGATAGACGAGCGGCGCGTTGTCAATGGCCGCTGCTCCTTGGCCCTCGGCCAGCCCGGACTCCGCGGCGTGTACCCGCGGCACGGCCGGAGGAGTCATGGGCACCCGCCGGGCAGCCAGCTGCTCCAGCTCGCGCCCCAGCCTGCCGGACACCTCCGCGAGCTGCCGCCTCTCTTCTGCTGTCGGCTCTCTGGGGCCATTGATCCAAAACGCGGTCATCACCCCTACCCCGCCGACGGGGGCCGAAAATGCGGTAAAAGGAAACGGTATGGAAATCGCCTCCTCGGGATGCTCTCCCAGGAAATCGATCGAATACGCCGTCGTCGTATCACCGGACCGATAAGCGGCCGCCGTCGCATATACTGGATCATCTACCGGTATATGCTCAATAGGTCCCACTCCGAGGGAGCTAACCACCACTGCCGTGGCTATCAGCATCAATTTCGGTGGTTCCGGGCGCACAAGATACACCGTCGCCGCCGAAGCTCTCAGCGCGTGTACGACATCCTGAGCCGCGGTGGCGAGCAGCCTATCCCGTACATCCACACCCACAGGTGTCTCCAGGGAACCCATGAGTCCTCCCAGTCAAAGCCAGGCTTCACCACAAACAGTACGCCCACATCACGTCCTGGTCCTCGGCCTCAAGTTTCCCGCTGATCTGGACAGCCTTACTGGGACGGATGAGTCCCGGAGGAAGCTGTCCAGGTAGTGAGTAGCAAGAAGAACATGAGCACCTGTCGTGTGTCGGACCGCGCTCCCCAGCGGGCTCCTTTGGGAGCACGTACCTCCAGGATCCGGGCGGTGATACCGGTCTGGGACAAGCCCTTCAGGAGGGGCCTCGCCGACACCTACGAGTACAGATTCCGCGAAGATCGGGGCCGTGCTGTGTGGCTGAGGACCTGGGACACCGACCGCGGTGGCGGTTCAGCCGCCTGTGAACGCCGATACTCCGGCAGGGCCCTACCGCATATCCTCCGGACATGGTTGATCACCGCTTGGTCGACGTGAGTGGGATTCGGCTGGCCTATCAGGTGTCGGGTCCGCCGGATGCTCCGCCGCTCGTGCTGGTTCACGCGCTGGGCGAGAATGCCACCGACTGGGAGCAGGTGGTGCCCGTCCTTGCCCACAGCCGACGGGTGTATGCCCTCGACATGCGTGGGCACGGCCGGAGCGACTGGCCGGGGAACTACTCGCTCGAACTCATGCGGGCCGATGTGCTGCGGTTCTTGGACGCGCTGGGACTGGGCCCCGTGGATCTGATCGGGCATTCCATGGGCGGGGTCGTGGCCTACCTGCTCGCACAAGATCACCCACAGCGGGTGAGCCGACTGGTCCTGGAGGATGTGTCGGCCCCCCGTCCCCGGGAGCCGAATACCCCGGCCAGGCCGGACGGCGACCTGACCTTCGACTGGGAGGTGGTGCTGGCCGTCAGGCGGCAGATCGACCAGCCCGATCCCAGATGGCTGGAGCAACTCAGCCAGATCACCGCCGAGACCCTCGTGGTGGCCGGCGGTCCACACAGCCACGTGTCCCAGGACGGCGTCGCCGAGTTGGCACGCCGCATCCCCGGCGGGCACATGGTCACCATCCCGGTCGGGCACCTGATCCACCGCGCAGCGCCGGAGGCGTTCACAAAGGTGGTTGCGGCGTTCCTGCTGACGGAGGAGAACACCCATCCCGCCCGCCAACCATGATCCGCACGATGACACCACCGGCACAATCAAGATGCGCCCAGGTTCTCCCGCACCCGTTCCGGCACCCTGCCACCACGGCAACCGGACCCACACGAAGGCAGGCACACATGCGCAAGACACGCACCGCCCTCACCGCCCTCACCGTCTTCGCCCTCTCGGCCGCTGCGCTGACAGGCACGACCACCGGCGCCGCCGCCACCGACAGCTTCTCAACCAGCCGTGCGGCCACGGCTCCATGCACCGTGCCCGACGCGTTCTGCGCCACCAGCGGCAGCGGCGACCAGCTCGTCCTGCACTGCGGCGAGTCCGCATTAGAGCCTTGGAGCGGCGTCGGATACTGGGACAACCGCCTTCCCGGAGGCGGCATAGTCAAGATGTTCGACTACTACGGCTCCGTGAACCATGTCGCGCCCGCCGACTCCGGTCCCACCGAGATCAACTGGAGTCTCGTCTGGGCGCTGCGCACCTACTGCTGACACCTGTTCGACGCGCGGTGCGTGCGAGAGCACTGCGAAGTCAGCAGGAGCCGCGTCCAAACCCTGTGACATGGGCCGGAGGCAGCGCCGAAGGCCGCTTGAAACAATCGCCGCGGGAGGGCAGAGCCGCCCGCACGCATGACGCGGGCGCGTGGCACGCGTGGAAGGAGGCAGTCGGCCTCGGCGGCCCCGACGTACGCCTGGCGGCCCCTGATTCTCCTCGAACGGCGATTACTTACGCGTGGAGGTCTCTTCGCGGGGCGGCGCTGTTGAGGCGCGTACCACGAGTTCGGTGGCGAGCTCGATGTGGTGGGACTCGACCTTTTCGCCGTTGGCCAGTCGGAGGGCGGTGCGCAGAGCGGCACCGCCCATCTCCCGTAGTGGCTGGCGCACGGTGGTCAGCGGTGGTGAGGCCATCTGGGCGAGGCTTGTGTCGTCGAAGCCGACCACGCTCAGGTCTTCGGGGATGCGCAGGCCTCGGGCGCGGGCGGTCTCGATGACACCGAGGGCGATCTCGTCGTTGCCTGCGAAGATCGCCGTCGGTGGCTCTCGCAGGCCCAGTAGCGCCGTGGCGCCGAGCAACCCGGTCTCGTACGTGAACTCTCCGGGCCGGACGTAGGCGTCGGGTACCTGCGCTCCTTCCGCCTCCATGGCGGCGCGGTAGCCGTGCATGCGCGCCTGGTTGCATACGGCCATGGTCGGCCCGCCGAGATAGGCGACGCGGCGGTGGCCCAGGGAGAGCAGGTGCTGCGTCGCGGACAGGCCGCCGGCGAAGTTGGTCGCCCCGACGCTGTTGACCCGGCTGTCCGGCAGGTGCAGTGGGTCCAGCACGATGAGCGGCAGCCCGGCCCGCGCCAGTTCGTTCAGGTGTGCTGTGGTGTACACGCTGGTGACCGCGATGACGGCGCGGCGCCCGGCTGAGACCAGGTCCCGGGCCCAGTGTGGGGCGCGGGACGCCTTACTGATCACCACCGAGGCCCCCAATTCGGCGGCGGAGTCGATGATGCCTTCCAGGGTCTCGGCCACGTACGACTTGAGGCCGCCCTTGAACTGCACCTCGATGGTCGGGCTTTCGATGGCCTCGGTGTGGCGGAACACGGGCGCGAGGTAGTGGTGCTGATGCAGCAGTTCCTGCACCCGGGCGCGGGTGTGCGGCGCCACGTCACCTCGACCGTTGACCACTTTGGACACGGTCGCGACGGAGACCCCGGCCGCTTGGGCGATGTCCGCCAAAGTGGTGCGCCTGGTGTTCGGTCGCATCGGTTCCTCCCAGCTGTAGGTCCACCGGTGTGGTGAGCCGCCGGTCGGGTCGGCAACGCGGGTGGAACCGGTCAACTGTACGGCAACCCGGGACCGAGCCCGTCCGGGGAGGTGCCGACGAGCCGCGGCTCCGGCGGAAGCGGGCCAACTGCCGGACCGTCCGGGCCGACCGCCCGGACGGCGGCGGATCCGGTGGGCCGGACCAGGGACGGCCGGGGCGACCGCCGCCGCGCCCTCCTGGCCGGGCATGAACGCCCGGACCAGGCCGGCAGCACGGGGTCCGACATGGGCGGCACCGGGTCCTGTCGGCGCGGCGCGATATGGCCCGCACCGACAGCGTGTCAGCTGCGGCCATCGCATCGCGTCTCATCTCTCGATCACCATTTTTCGAAACAGTTTCGGTCGCTGTTGAGGTTTCTCGAGGACCGTTCGTGCCCGATATTACGCAGCCTGCTGCTGCCCGACAACGTGCCTGCACATGCCTTGACAGGCCGTCAGTTCGAAACCTAATTTGCACGGACAGAGCTCGAAGAAGGCCGTTTCGAAAAGTTTTCACTGTGGCTGGCGAGAAGCCGGTGGCTCTCGAGTGCGGAGAAAAGACATGACGATCCCCCTTTCTCGACGTACCCTCCTCGGCCTGGCCGCCGGCGTGCCGGTCTCCGCTGCGCTGGCGGCCTGCGGCTCGTCCGGTCCCAGCAAAAGCGGTGGTGGAGCCACGTACTGGTACCTGAGCGGCCAGCCGCAGGAAGGCGTCAGAGCCGGCGCGGTGGACGCGTTCAACAAGGCCCACCCCAAGGAGCACGTCAAAGACACCAGCTTCCAGAACGACGCGTACAAGACGAAGATCAAGACCGCCATCGGCGCGGGGCAGGCACCCACCATCATCTGGGGTTGGGGAGGGGGGACGCTGCGCACCTACGTCAAAGCGGGCCAGGTCGAGGACCTCACCTCGTGGTTCGACGAGCACCCAGAGGTCAAAGGGCGG
The DNA here is from genome assembly GCF_039525925.1 of Streptomyces javensis. Classification (NCBI taxonomy): domain Bacteria; kingdom Bacillati; phylum Actinomycetota; class Actinomycetes; order Kitasatosporales; family Streptomycetaceae; genus Streptomyces; species Streptomyces javensis. Next base: position 25,765 of record NZ_BAAAIF010000026.1, read on the forward strand.
CTGTTCCCGTCCTCGTTCGACGCGGCCACCGTCGACGGCAAGATCTACGCGATGCCGTGCGAGACCGTGCAGCCGATCATCCTCTACTACAACAGGAAGGTCTTCGACCAGGTAGGCGTGGAGCCACCGAAGTCCTGGGACGACATCATGGCGCTGGTGCCCAGGTTCAACGCGAAGGGCATAGCGCCGTTCTCCCTCGGTGGCCAGTCCCGGTGGACGAACATGATGTGGCTGGAGTTCCTGTTCGACCGCATCGGCGGTCCGGAGGTGTTCCAGGCCGTCATCGAGGGCGAGAAGAACGCCTGGTCCAACCCGCACGCCATCACCGCGCTGACCAAGGTGCAGGAGCTGGTCAAAGCCCACGGGTTCATCAAGGGCTTCTCCTCGATCACCGCGGACTCCAACGCCGACCAGGCGCTGCTGTACACCGGCAAGGCCGCGATGATGCTGCACGGCTCCTGGTCGTACGGCATCCAACAGGCCGATGGTGGGGACTTCGTCTCCAGCGGCGCGCTGGGCTACATGACCTTCCCGCCCGTTGAGGGCGGCAAGGGCGATCCGAGCGACACCGTCGGTAACCCCGCCCAGTACCTGTCCATCTCCGCGAAGGCCAGCGCCGAGCAGAAGAAGATCGCCAAGGACTTCTTCGCCTCAGGCGTCCTCCAGGACGCCGAGGTGAAGAAGTGGGTCGACAACGGGTCGGTTCCGATCCGGCTGGGCACGGAGAAGGCGCTGGCCGCCTCCAAGAGCGCCGATTTCCTGAAGTTCACCTACGACATCGCCAGCAAGGCCAAGGTGTTCGGCCAGTCCTGGGACCAAGCGCTCAGTCCGACGGCCGCCGAGACCCTGCTGGACAACATCGTCAAGTTGTTCCAACTGTCCATCTCACCACAGCAGTTCGCCCGCAACCTCAACGAGGTCACCGGCAAATGAGGTCACTCACCGGCCATCCGCCGCGTCGCGAACCGCGCAGCATCCTGCCGTGGCTGGCGACGCCGGCGCTGGTGGTCTTCGTCGGCTTCGCCGTGATTCCGCTCGTCGGTGTCTTCGCGCTGAGCTTCACCACGTGGGACGGGATCGGCGCCATCCGCCCGTCGGGGCTGACCAGCTGGCGTGCGGTGCTCACCGACCCCGGGCTGCCGCACGCCCTCTGGGTGACGTTCCTGGTGATGGCCGTGTCCTGGGCCGTTCAGACGCCACTGAGCATTCTGCTCGGCACGTTCCTGGCCAGCCGCCAGCGCTACCGTGCGGTGCTGGGCGTGGTGTACTTCATCCCGCTGACACTCAGCTCCGCGGCGATCGCGATCGCGTACAAGGCCCTGCTGGACCCCAACTTCGGCCTCGGTGCCGGGCTGAAGCTCCAGGTGCTCAGCCAGGACTGGCTGGGGCGGCCCGGGCTCGCGTTCGGGGTCGTCATCTTCGTCGTCTCCTGGCAGTTCGTCCCGTTCCACTCACTGATCTACCAGGGTGGCGTCCAGCAGATCCCGAAGTCCCTCTACGAAGCCGCGCAGTTGGACGGAGCCGGACGGATCCGGCAGTTCTTCAGCATCACGCTGCCTCAGCTGAAATACACCATCATCACCTCGTCCACGCTGATGGTGGTCGGGTCGCTGACCTTCTTCGACCTCATCTTCGTCCTGACCGAGGGCGGCCCCGGAGACGCCACCCGGGTCCTCGCACTGGCCATGTACAAGCGGGGATTCCAGGCCAGCCTGATGGGACCGGCCAGCGCCATCGCGGTCATCCTGGTCCTGGTGGGCCTGGCCCTCGCTCTGCTGCTGCGCCGGCTCGGGGGCCGGGACGCCGGTGCGAGCCAACTCGAGGGGGTCTGAGGTGTCCACCACGCCGACCGAGCCGCGACGACCGCGGAAGGGCACCCACCGTGAGCGGCGACGCCACTCCCGTCGGGCGGCCCGCCGGCGCAACTGGGCCGGCGGCCTGGCCGGGTGGCTCTGGCTGGTCGTCGTCGCCGTACCCCTGTACTGGACCCTCATCACCAGTCTCAAGGCGCAGAGCCGCTACTACGCGAGCAACCCGCTGGTGCCTTCCGGCGACCCCACACTGGACAACTACCGGCTGGTCATCGAGTCCGACTTCCTTCGCTACTTCGTGAACAGCGTCGTTGTTACCGCCGGCGCCGCGGTGCCGGCGGTCGTGTTCTCCTTCATGGCCGCCTACGCGATCGTACGTGGTTGGCGCATGCGGGTCCTGCGTGCGATGAACGGACTGTTCCTCACGGGTCTGGCCATCCCGTTGCAGGCGACGGTGATCCCGGTGTACCTGATCATCATCAAACTACGTCTGTACGACAGTCTGCTGGCGCTGATCCTTCCGTCGATCGCCTTCGCCATCCCGCTGTCGGTGCTGGTGCTCGCCAACTTCATCCGCGACGTGCCCAAAGAACTGTTCGACTCGATGCGGGTCGACGGCGCCACCGAATGGACGACACTGTGGCGGCTGGCGGCACCGCTCACCCGACCGGCCATCCTCACCGTGACCATCTTCAACGCACTGACCATCTGGAACGGATTCCTGCTGCCGCTGGTCCTCACTCAGAGCCCTGACCGCCGGACCCTGCCGCTCGCACTGTGGACCTTCCAGGGCCAGTACGGGGTCAATGTCCCTGCCGTTCTCGCCGCCGTCGTCCTCACCACACTGCCCGTCCTGGTCCTGTACGCGTTCGGCCGCCGCCAGCTGCTGAGCGGGCTGACCGCCGGATTCAGTCGTTGATCGACGCCGACGCCGACGCCGACGCCGACGCCGACGCCGACGCCGACGCTGTGGCCGGTGGCCGGCTGTACTGATCGTCTACCTGTTCGCCCGCCGCGCCCTGGTCAAGGGTCTGATGGGCGTGGGAGGAAAGTGAACGCCAACGTGGCCGTCGAGAACACCCCCGAAATTCCCCTCTGGAACGACCCCACCGTTTCCGTCACCGCGAGAGTCGACGCCCTGGTCGACGCGATGACCCTTCAGGAGAAGACCGCCCAACTGTACGGAGTGTGGGTGGGCGCCTCCGACCAGGGCGGTGAAGTGGCACCCCATCAGCACGACATGGAGGAGGCCGTCGATCTCGATGCCCTCCTGCCCACCGGACTGGGCCAGCTGACCCGGCCCTTCGGCACGGTCCCCGTCGACCCCGCCCTGGGTGCGCTCTCCCTGGCCCGCACCCAGAGCCGGCTCGCCGCCACGAACCGGTTCGGCATCCCCGCTCTCGCGCATGACGAGTGTCTGGCCGGTTTCGCCGCCTGGGGGGCGACGGCCTACCCCGTTCCGCTGTCCTGGGGCGCCACCTTCGACCCGGATACCGTGCGGCGCATGGGCGCCGCCATCGGCCGCGACATGCGTTCCGTAGGCGTCCACCAGGGACTCGCGCCCGTCCTGGATGTTGTGCGCGACGCCCGCTGGGGCCGGGTCGAGGAGACCATCGGTGAGGACCCGTACCTCGTCGGCACCATCGGGACGGCATACGTGCAGGGCCTTGAGTCCGCCGGGATCGTCGCCACCCTCAAGCACTTCGTCGGCTACTCGGCCTCCCGCGCCGGTCGTAACCTCGCCCCCTCCTCCGTGGGCCCACGTGAACGCGCCGACGTTCTGCTGCCTCCCTTCGAGATGGCGATCCGTGAAGGCGGCGCCCGGTCGGTGATGAACGCCTATACCGACACTGATGGCATGCCCTCCGCGGCCGACGAGGATCTGCTCACCGGGCTACTGCGCGACACATGGGGCTTCGACGGTACGGTCGTCGCCGACTACTTCGCCATCGCCTTCCTGAAGACCCTGCACGGGATCGCAGCCGACTGGGCCGGCGCCGCCGGCACGGCGCTGCACGCGGGCATCGACGTCGAACTGCCCAACGTCAAGGCGTACGGCGCACCCCTGGCCGAGGCCGTCGCCGACGGCCGCATACCGGAGGCGTTGGTCGATCGCGCCCTGCGCCGGGTGCTCACGCAGAAGGCGATGCTCGGCCTGCTCGACCCGGACTGGAACCCCGTACCAGCCGGGCTCGACGGGGCCGACCTGGACGACCCGGCCGCCCTGCGCGGCCGGATCGACCTGGACGGTCCGGAGAACCGCGCGCTGGCCCGCACGGTCGCCGAGGAAGCCGTCGTGCTGCTGAGCAATGACGGCACCCTGCCGCTCGCGAGGCCGCGCCGCATCGCCCTGCTCGGTCCCAACGCCGACGAGCCCACCGCCGTACTGGGCTGCTACTCCTTCCCTCAGCACATCGGCGTCCGCCACCCCGGGACCCCACTCGGCATCGAACTGCCCACGCTGCGCGACACCCTCTCCGCCGAGTTCCCCGACGCCGAGATCACGGTCGCCCGCGGCACCGGAATCGACGACGGAGATCTCTCCGGCATCCGCGAGGCCGCCCAGGTGGCACGCGAGGCCGACATCGCCCTGGTGGTGCTCGGCGACCGCGCCGGGCTCTTCGGGCGGGGCACCAGCGGCGAGGGGTGCGACGCCGAGGCGCTGGTGCTGCCCGGTGCGCAGCAGCACCTGCTCGACACCCTGCTCGACCTGGAGACACCCGTGGTCACCGTGCTGCTCGCGGGACGGCCGTATGCCCTCGGCCGCGCCGTGGAGGAGTCCGCCGCGATCGTGCAGTCCTTCTTCCCGGGTGAGGAGGGCACGCACGCGATCGCCGGTGTGCTCAGCGGCCGTACCAATCCCTCCGGACGTCTCCCGGCCAGCGTGCCGCGCGGCCCGGACTCCCAGCCGGCCACGTACCTCGGGGCGCGGCTCGCGCACGCCAGCGAGGTGTCCAACATCGACCCGACCCCCGCGTTCGCCTTCGGCCACGGCTTGTCCTATACGCGGTTCGACTGGGCAGACCTGACCGTGGACGTCCAGGAGGCTCCGACGGACGGCGAGTTCACCCTCACCTTCACCGTCCGAAACTCGGGCGGACGGTCCGGAACCGAGGTCGTCCAGCTCTATCTGCATGACCCGGTTGCCTCCGTCGTCCAGCCGGTGCAGCGCCTCGTCGGCTACACCCGCGTCGAACTGAAACCGGGCGAGGCCCGCCGCGTCCGTGTCACGGTCCCGGCCGACCTCGCCTCCTTCACCGGACGCGACGGTCGGCGCGTCGTCGAACCGGGCGAGCTGGAGGTGCGGTTGGCCGCATCCAGCGCGGATCAGCGCCTGACGGCCAGGGTCACGTTGACGGGAGCCGAGCGCCACGTGGATCACACGCGGCGCCTGCACGCCACGTTCGGGCAGGAGCCGATGGCTCGGGCATGAGCCGGGCGTGCTCAGCGCGCCTCGCGGCAACGGCAAGCCGCCCGCCGTGGAGAACGGAGAAGGGGCATATCTGATCACCCTCGCGACGTGCTCGCCCTGCTCGCAGCGTTGGGTCACCGGCAGCCCAGCTCTACTGAGCCGAGGCGATCAATGGTCGCGGTGACGACATCCCCGGGCCTGACCGGGACGGCGGCGGTGAGTCCGCCGGAGAGCACGATCTGCCCGGCGGCCAGGCCTTCGTCCTCGGCGGCGAGCTGCCGGACGAGCCAGGCGACCGCGGCTGCCGGGTGGCCCAGCGACGCCGCTCCGGAGGCGGTCGCGACCACCTCACCGTTCTTCTCCAGGAGGACGCCCACCAGGCGCAGGTCGATCCCGGACGGCGGTACCGGCACCCCGACGACGAACCGGCTCGCCGAGGTGTTGTCCGCGACAACGTCAGCCATGGTGAAGCCGTAGTCCACGAATCGGGAGTCGAGGACCTCGATACCGACGGCGACCCCCGACGACGCGGCGACGACATCGGCCGCGGTGATGTGCGGGCCTTCGAGGTTCCGCCCCAGAGTGAACACGATCTCCGGCTCGCAGCGCGGCTGGATGAGCGCCGAGGTGTCCAGTGGCTCGCCGAGGTCCACCGCCCCCGCGGCCGGCAGGAAGCCGTAGATCGGGCTGTCCACCCCGACCTGGGCCTGCTTGGCACGTGAGGTGACGCCGAGCTTCCAGCCGGCGATCTCACCGGCGGCGGAGCGCAGCTCGCGCTGCACCCGATAGCCGGTGGGGATGTCGAGTTCGGGGAACTCGTCGGTCAGCTTGGTGATGGCGGTACGATCCGCGACGGCCTTGCTCAGCCGGGCGGCCAACTCGCTCACGTTCACGCTCATGCGACCCTCACCGTCACCGGGCCCAGCCGGTCGAACTCGGCCCGGAACACATCGCCCGGGTTCATGGGAAGGGCCGCGTGCAGCGCGCCCGTCAGAATCAGGTGCCCAGGCTCCAGAGCAGCCCCGTGCTCGCCCAGGGTGTTCGCCAGCCACGCGACGACGGCGACCGGGTCTCCCAGCGCGGCGGCGCCCGCGCCCGTGTCGACCAATTCGCCGTTGCGGGTCAGAACCATCCCGGCCAGCCGGGGATCCCAGCTGTTCGGACCGTCGCCGAGAGGCACGATGCGGCTCGAGGTGGCCATGGCGCCGTTCGACGCCAGGTCGGCGACGGTGTCGGCGAGTTTGATCCGCCAGTCCGCGATCCTGGAGTCGATGATCTCCATCCCGGCCACGGCACCCGCGATGGCGGCCCGGGCCTGGGTGACGGTGACACCCGGGCCCTCGAGCCGGTCGCCCAGAATGAAGACGATCTCGGCCTCGACCTTGGGTGCCACGAACGCGTCGAGCGGGACCGCGTCCCCGTCGCGGTAGAGGGTGGAGGCCAGAACCGGTCCGTAATCGGGAGTGTCGATGCCGAGCGCCTTCTGCATCGGGGCAGCGGTGAGCCCGACTTTGTGCCCCACGACCCGATCGCCGTCGGCGAGCAGGAGTCGCACGAGCTCCTGCTGGATGGCGTAGCCGTCGTCCATGCCGAGACCGGGTTCGGCGTCGGTGAACGGCGGGATCGCGGTACGGGTGCGCCGGGCCTCGTAGAGAGCGTGGGCCTTGGCCGTCGTATCGGTCATGTGGTCTGCTCCTCGGCCGGCGCGATGGCGATGTCGATGATCATGTCCTCCTGGCCGCCGACGTAGCCGCGCTCGCCGCAGCGGCGCAAGATGGCGTGCGCGGGGACCTTGTACCGCTCGGCGTTCTGGTGACCGTGGTAACCGACCCAGGCCTCGTCACCGACCTCGGCGACCAGGGCCTCGAAGCGAGCGCGCGCGTCGTCCATGAGCAGAGCGCCGGCGGAGTCGGTGACGTACCGCGCCTGGCGGCCGGCGTCGATCATGATCCGGGCCTGCTTCGCCAGGTTCTCCCGGTCGGTCATGTGAGCCGTCACCAGGAACCCGGCAGTCTCCGTGCCCAGCTCCCGGGGCACGGCGAAATGCTGCGGGGAGACGTCGGCCTCGGTGCGGTGGGTGGCCTCCATCCCGGCGGCGTCCGGCGCGCGGACCGTGTCGCGGACTTGGGTTTCGGTGAAGGGCTCGGTGCCTGTGTTCCCGGGGCCGACTATGGCCGCCGGGATCTTCTGCTGCCCCATGGCGGGACCGTCACCTCCTCTCGATCGGGTGGGGAGAGAGCGCCCCGCTCAGCGGAGCGCGGGAAACCTCAGGGGCGACGAGTTCGCGCAGGTGGCCGTACATCCGCGAGGGATCCGGCTCCAGGCCGGTGAACAGCCGGAAGGCATCGGCGGCCTGGTGGGCGTTCATCCGGCCGCCGTCGAGGAAGACCGCGCCCGCCTCGGCGGCGGCCGCGAGCAGAGCGGTGTGGAGCGGCCGGAACACGATCTCGGCGACCCAGAGGTCGGGCCGCAGGCAGCTGCCGGGCACTGCCTGGCCGGGGTGATCAGCCATCCCGACCGGGGTTGCGTGCACGACCCCGTGCGCGTGTCCGAGCAGCGTCGGGAGCTCGGTGAGTCTGCCACCGCGGACCCGGTGCGGGTCGCGGTCGGCGGCGAGGCGAGCCGCCCGGTCCGGGTCGGCGTCGACGACGTCGAGTCGCTCAGTACCCAGGTCGAGCAGCGCGTAGGCTGCCGCGGCGCCCGCCCCGCCCGCGCCGACGAGGACGACCCGGTCCAGCGGGGCGCCCGCGAGCCCGTCGACGAGGCCGCGCCGGAAGCCGGTCCAGTCGGTGTTGTGGCCCGCGAAGCCGTCCTCACCGATGACCACGGTGTTCACCGCGCCGATCGCCGCCGCATCAGGGGACAGGGTGTCCAGGTGCGCGAGGACCAGCTGTTTGCAGGGATGGGTGATGTTGACGCCCCGGTAGCCGGCATCCCTGGCTCGCCGCAGCAGGTCGCCGACATCGCCCGGAGAGGCCCCCAGGGCGTGGAGGTCCCACAGGTCGTAGCGCAGCTCAAGGCCGAGCACTGTAGCCTCCCGCTCGTGCATCGCGGGGGACAGCGAGAACCCGATCCCGCTTCCGATCAGGCCCGTCAGCAGAGTCGTCACGATTCCCCCTCGGGGTCGGCCGGGGTTCCGGTGATGCCGGTCCGCGGCGCGTTCATGGGGCGTCCCTCCGTACGAGGGCACGGTCCAGCGCCTCGACCCCGTAGACGTAGCCCTGGATCCCGGCTCCGACGAAGACCGCCTCGGCGATGTCGGAGACGTAGGAGTGGTGCCGGAACTCCTCGCGCTTGTGCACATTGGTGATGTGCACCTCGGCGATGAGCAGTTCGGAGGCGAGCAGCGCGTCACGCAACGCCACGGACGTGTGGGTGAACGCACCCGGGTTGATCACGACGCCGTCCGCGCTCCCGCGCGCCTCGTGGAGCCGGTCGACGAGCGCGCCCTCCCAATTGCTTTGCAGGAAGTCGGCTTTGTATCCGAGCGCCTCCGCGCGTTGCGAGGTGATCCGTTCGACGTCGGCGAGGGTGTCGGCACCGTAGAGGGCGGGCTCACGGGTCCCGAGCATGTTCAGGTTCGGGCCGTTCAGGATCAGCAGGCGGCCGTGCCGCATGGAGGCTCCTCACAAGGTGGTGGTCACGCGGGCTGCGGGGGCCGCTGCGGTCGTCCGCGGGGTGCGTCCCAGCTGTTTCAACGGCACGTGGGCGGTCTCGCGGCCCGCGAAGGCCGCCGCCGCGGCAAGCACGCAGAGCACGGCGAGCAGGATCGCGAGCGGAACCCAGCCGAACGCCCCTGTGCCGATCATGAGCGCGGCGATGGTGGGCAGGAAGCCCTGCGGCACGTTCGCGAACTGGGTCGAGACCGCCAAACCGGTGTAGCGGACCCGGGCATCGAACATCTCCGCGTACAGCGACGGCCAGACGCCGTTCGGCGCCGCGTAGCACACCGAGCCCAGCAGGACCGAGGCGAGCACGACGAGTGACCAGTTCGAGGTCGTGATGGCCCAGAAGTAGACGAACACCGACGCGGCGCAGCCCAGGGCGCCCACGGCGAACACCGGGCGGCGGCCGACCTTGTCCGACAGCTTGGCCCACAACGGGATCGTGACGACTTGGCCGATGTTGGAGATGACGATCGTCCACAGCATCGAGGAGCGCGAGATGTTCCACTGCTCCACCGCGTACCCCAGGCCGAACACCGTCACGGTCGTGGAGATCGTGGCGTAGAGGTGGCAGACGACGATCCGAAGGAACGAGCCCCAGTAGTGGCGGATGAAGACCATCAGCGGGAACTTGACGACCTCCTGGCTCTCCTTCATCTCCTCGAAGGCGGGCGGCTCCTCCAGCGTGCGACGCACGATCATCGCGACGATCACCACCAGCGCGCTGGCCCAGAACGGCACCCGCCAGCCCCAGGAGTAGAGGGCCTCGGTCGGCAGGCCTGCGACCGGGATGAAAGCCAGTGTCGCCACGACCAGCCCGGCCTGGGTTCCGGAGAGAGTGAAGCTGGTGAAGTAGCCGCGCCTGCCCTCGGGAGAATGCTCGAGGGTCATCGAGCTCGCGCCGCTCTGCTCGCCCGCGGCGGAGAACCCCTGCGCCACGCGGCACAGCACCAGCAGGATCGGTGCCCAGACGCCGATGACGGAGTAGCTGGGAAGGCAGCCGATCAGGAAGGTCGAACCGCCCATGGTGGCCAGCGTGAAGATCAGGACGCGCTTGCGGCCGATCCGGTCGCCGAAGTGGCCGAGGAAGAACGAGCCGATCGGCCGGGCGATGTAGGCGACCGCGAAGGTCGCCAGCGCGGCCAGCGTGCCGGTGGCCGCGCCGGCGTTGGGGAAGAACACATGGCTGAAGACCAGCGCCGACGCCGATCCGTAAATGAAGAAGTCGTAATACTCGACCATGCTGCCCAGGAAGGACGCGAGCGCGGCCTTCCGGGGCGTTTGGCCCGTTGTCTTCGTATGGGACACGAGACACTTCCTTGTGTCAGGTTCGAGCTGGATTTTGTGACGGATTCACGCCGGGGCGAGGCGGAGGTCCGCGGATCAGCCGTTGAGAACGGCGGTGGCCGAAGCGAAGGCATGCCGGGCGGCCTGGTCGACCGGCAGGGCGCGGAACCACGGATCGTTGACCTCGACCGACCAGGGACCGGTGTAGCCGAGGTTGCGGAGCTCCGCGACCAGCGCGCGGACGGGGAGCTCACCCCTGCCCGGCAGTAACCGGGTCGAACGGGCCTTGTACAGCATGTCCGGGTCGTCCGGGCGGACCCGGGGACCGTCGTTGAGCTGGACACCGGCGACTTCCCGGGCGTCGATGTCGTGGAGCACGGCGGCGTCGGCACCGGTGGCGAACCAGTGCCAGATGTCGATCATCACGCCCGCGTTCGGCGCCCCGCTGCGCCGGACCACGTCGAGTGCCGCGGGATAGTCGCACAGGGCGCCCCAGGCGAATGCCTCCACCGCCAGGGTGACGCCCAGCGGGGCCAACCGGGCAGCCAGCTCGGCGAGGCGGTCGGCCGCGCGTCCGGGATCGGCCGGTCCGGCGGCGAACTCGCCGGAGGTGACCCGGAGCGGCCCCCAGGCGCGCGCAGCCTCAGCGAGCGTGATCTCGGCATCCGACGGCGCCGCAACCGACTCGGCGAGCGCCCACCCACCAAGGAACTCGGCCTCGGTGACGGCGAGCCCGGCATCGGCGGCCACGGTGCGCACGGCACCGACGCCACCGTGCGCCGCGAGGTCGGCGAACTGCACACCGATCCCGGTGAATCCCGCCCTCGCGGCAGCGGCGGCCCGCGCGGCGAAAGGAGTGCGCGCGGGATCGGTGAACCCGGCCCCGTGCAGCGTCACGTAGCTCGCGGTCAGCCCGGTCACGCGGACGCCCCTCCGAACGGCGGGGTCGCGTGGGTGTGGAACGACTCCGGCACGCCCAGGCCCCACGCGGTGCCGCGGCCTTTCGACTCGGTGTCCCACGTGACGGTCTCGAAGTCCGGCGCGAAGATGTGGATCCCGCCGGTGAACACCTCGACGCGGTTGCCGCCGGGCTCGTAGACGTAGAGGAAGAAACCTTGAGTGCGCGAGTGCTTGGCGGGACCGAACTCGATGAACACGTCGTTCTCGAGGAAGACGTCGGCGGCGCGGATCACATCCGAGGTCTCGGGCACGGCGTAGGCCAGGTGGTGCAGCCGTCCGGTGGTGGGGGCGGGCTCCTTCGTGAGCGCGAGGTCGTGGGCCTTCGTCATCACCGACAGCCAAGCGCCGACCTCGTCGCCCCCGGCGGGGACGAGCCGCTCACGCAGCTTGAACCCGAGGACCTCCTGCTGGAAGCGGCTCGCCTCGGCGACGTCCGGCACCAGCAGGTTGATGTGGTCGATGCGCGCGGCAGCGGCGCCCTTGGGGGCGAAGCGCTGCGGCTGGTTCGGAAGGGCCGGCGCCTCGCCGGGCGGCGGCACGTACTTCTCGGTGTCGAAGTACACCTCCTGGATGTGCCCGCCGACGCCGGTGTAGCGGTAGGCCTTGCCGTGGCCGAAGTCGCCATCATGCCAGGCGCCCTCGACGCCGTGCTTCTCCAGCGCCGCGACCCGTCGCTCCAGGGCCTGCGGGCTGGTCGCCCGCCACGCCACGTGGCCCAGCCCGGCCTCGGGGGCGCCCGTCAGAGTGAGTGAGGTCAGGACGTCGTCGTTCCAGGCACGCAGGTGCGCCCGCCCGGGGTCCTCGCCGACGAGGGTCAGCCCGTAGACCTCGGTGAAGAACGCGACGGACTCCTCGAGCCGGGGCGTGAGCAGCTCGGCGTGGCCGAGCTGGGCGATGTCGTAGACCGGCTCCGGGCGGCTGCTCATCGCACCGTGCCTTCCTCGGCGATGGCCTTGGCTTCCAACTCGGCGACGCCCTCCAGGATGGACGGCGCGTGATTGGCGATCGAGACCCCGCCGAAGAGGTAGGCGAGGTTGATCGCAGCCTGAAGCTCTTCCCAGCTCGCCCCGGCCCGCCGGGCCGCATGTCCGTGGATCTTCGCCGCGTCCCGCAGCTGCACCGCCAGCACTGCGAACAGGATCAGCTGGACGGTCTTCTGATCCAGCACATCGGTGTAGGTGACGAGGTTGCGGACCTTCTCCTGCGCGAGCAGCAGCTCTGGGTTCGTCCGGGCCAGGCTGTCGAAACGGGCCTGGATACGCGGTGGCACGAAGCCCGCCATCTCGCGGTACGTCCGCAGGTAATGGTCGATCTCGCGCTGCTGCTCCGTGGTGGGGGCCGCGCCCTCGGCGTCCCGTGTACTGCCAGTCATGGGTGACCTTCCCGTTTCGGTGGCAAAGGTCACGGTCGTGGCTGCGGCAGGTGTGGCGAAAGCCTGCGTTCCCATTGAACGGGAGTGCAGAGCGGAAAAGTCAGGGATGGGAGCGAATCTGCTGGTCACGTAGCGCGCGGGAAATGGAGATGGCGGCGGTGCGTACGGCGGGCGCCAGCCGTTCCGGGCGTCCACCAGTGGTGTGCAGGACGACATCCAGTGCCGCGACAACCGCTCCCGAGGCGTCTTGAATGGGCGCGGCGACCGACAGTGACCCCAGTGTGAGCTCCTCGTAGGCGAAGGCGACGCCCGTGCCGCGTACGTCGTCCAGGACCCGGACGAGCCGGCCGGGTTCGACGATGGTGTGTCGGGTGAAGCGGGCCAGTGGCGCCGCCAGAACCTTGGCCTGCACCTCCTTGGGCGCATGAGCCAGCAGCACCTTGCCGACCCCGGTGGCGTGCAGCGGCAGGCGCCCGCCGCGGCGCGACTTCACCAGCAGCGCACCGGCCCCGGAGATCTTCTCTATGTAAAGCGCCTGACCGTCCTGACAGACGGCGAGGTGAACGTTCTCCTTGGTCCCCTCGAACAGGTCCTGCATGACCGAGAGGGCGACGTCGCGCAGCGACTCGCCGCGAGGGGCGAGCGATCCGAGCTCCCACATGCGTAGCCCGACCCGGTAGCCGGCACCGTCACAGCGCTCCAGTCCGCCCCACGCGACGAGCTCGGTGGCCAGCCGGTGCGCCGTCGACAAGGGCAGCCCGGTGCGGGCGCTGAGCTCGTTGAGGGTGAGCTCAGGGGAGTCAGGGCCGAAGGCGTCGAAAAGCGCGACGACCTTGCTCGTTACTGAGCGCCCCGGAATCTCGGCCATGGTTCCTCCGTTTTCACCGCTTGAACCCGGGCATCTCCGGAAACGCCGTTCACTGGACAGGCCCGCATCAGCCGCAGCTCTCGCCATAGGTGGGTGTTCCAGCTGCGAGCAGCCGGCGGGTCCATTGGAATGCTGCGGTGATGCTGATGTCCAGAGTCTCGCTCAAGACTGGGATGGGCAGGGACGCGGCCGGCGCAAGCACGACGAATTGCCGCAGCGGTACGCGGGGCCCGGTCTTCCCCGGCAAGAAGTGCCTCGAGTGGCCCTCGAAGACCGCGTCCAGCGACGCCCGTGAAGAGCCCTCGGTAGCCCCCTGGTGACCGAGCTGTTGCTGCCCGTCCTGGGGCTGTGCGTCGTACTGCGGTTAGGCGCCGTCCACTGGTTCAGGCGTGTTCGGTGCTGAAGGGGTGTCGAAGATGTCTTCGCATCCGGTGAAGGAGAAGATGGTGCCGAACGTCGTCCGGGGGTGTTCGTCCGGCCGGTAAGCATGGAGGAAGGGCGTCGGCTGCAGCGGATCAGCCGGACCGCGAAGGATGCGGTGCGGCTGCGGCGGGCGATGGTGGTGATGATGTCCGCGCAGGGGCAGTCGGTTCCGGACACCACCTCGTTGATGCAGGTCAGCGCCGACTATGTGCGAGACGTCATCCACGCCTTCAACGAGCAGGGGTTCGAGGCGCTGGACCCAAAATGGAGCGGGGGTCGCCCCAGGATGATCAGCAGCCAGGTGCGTGAGCACATCTGCCTGATCGCCCGGACGTCCCCCGCCGACTGGAAGATCTCCGCGTTCTCCACCTGGAGCCTGACCAGGCTCGCCGAACACCTGGTCAAGCAGAACGTGGTCCCCGCCGTCAGCCGCGGGACACTGCGACGGATACTGCGCGAGGGCAGGGTCTCCTGGCAGACCAGCACGACCTGGAAGTCCTCGAACGACCCAGACTTCATCGCCAAGATGCACCGGATCCTGGCGCTCTACGACTCCCCGCCGACCGACGGCCGGGTGGTTTGTGTGGACGAGTTCGGGCCGCTCAACCTTATGCCCCGCAAAGGCAAGGCATGGCGCCCGCACCGCTCACCACGTCGTCTGCGGGCCACCTACAACCGCTACGACGGCGTGATGCACATGCTTGCCGTCCTCGACCTGGCCACCGGCAAGATGTACTACCGCATCCGGTCCCGCAAACGGTGGTGCGAGTTCCTGTCCCTACTCAAGTCCCTGCGCATCCGCTGGCCCGGCGAGAAGCTCTACGTCGTCCTGGACAACTTCTCCCCTCACAAGCACCCGAACGTCCGCGCGTGGGCCGCGGCGAACGACATCGAGCTGGTCTTCCCGCCGACCTACGGATCGTGGCTGAACTGGATCGAGTCCGAGTTCGCCGCCCTGCGCTACTTCGCCCTAGCTTTGCCCCCGACTCACCCATCCCGCACCTGGACCGAGTACCCGGCCAAGGCTGCCTGACGGTCCGCTACCCTTCCGTCGGCTGTTGCCGGGGCGGTGCGGCGGGTAACCCGGGCGCTGCGGCCCGTCGGGCGCCGGCGCGGTCTCCGGCTCGCCCATCCCGTCCGGGCTGACCCCCACCACCCCGTCCCTCGGTTCCCTGACAGGCAGCTCACCAGGGAACCGGGCCGTGCTCGTCGAAGAAGCCGCCGGTCGGCCCGTCATCGGGCAGCGTGGCGAGCCGGACGACCACGGCAGCGCCGTCGGCCGCGGTGCGGGTGAGGCCGGGGAACGCGGTGGTGAAGTCGGTCGCACACGGCCCCGGATCGGCGGCGTTGACCAGGATGTTGCGGCTGCGCAGTTCCTTGGCGTACTGCACGGTCAGCGAGTTGAGTGCGGTCTTGGACGGGACGTACGCGGCCAACGGGGGCCGGGTTGTGAAGTAGTCCTCGGGATCGGTCATCCGGGCGATGGAGCCCAGTCCACTGCTGACATTGACGATCCGGGCGGCGGGGGAGCGGGCGAGCAGCGGCAGCATCGTGGTGGTCACGCTGATCACGCCGAACACGTTGGTCTCGAACACCTCGCGTACAGCCCGTAGTTCGACACTGCCAGGGCTCTGGGCGGCGAGGTCGCCAGAGATGCCGGCGTTGTTGACCAGGATGTCCAGCCGGCCAAAGCGCTCCTCGATCCAGCGGGCGGCGGCCAGGACGCTGGCGCGGTCGGTGACGTCCAGGGTGACCGGGTACACCCGCGGGCCCAGGTCGGCTGCGGCTGCCGCACCCCGGTCCGGGTCGCGCGAGGCCAGCAGGACGTTCGTGCCGAGCGAGGCGAGCCGGGCTGCTACCTCGCGCCCGATGCCCTTGTTGGCACCGGTGACCAGGGCAGTCGTGGTTTCTGTCATGCGTTCAGCCCACCACGGGGGCGGCCGGGAGTTCCAACACCGATCAGGTACGCAGCGATACCGTACGGGTATGGAAAGACTGGAGGTCCGCGAGCTCGTCTACTTCACCGCTGTCGCCGAAGAACTGCACTTCGGTCGGGCGGCCGCCCGGCTAGGGATGACCCAACCGCCGCTCTCCCGCGCCATTCAGCAGCTCGAACGACGGCTGGGCGTGGCCCTGTTGGAACGTGGCAGCCGCCGGGTCGCCGGACCGAGGCGGGGGCCGTCCTGCTCCGCGAGAGCCGTACGGTGCTCGACGCCGCGTCGGCCGCGGCGCGCCG
Source organism: Streptomyces javensis (assembly GCF_039525925.1). Taxonomy (NCBI): domain Bacteria; kingdom Bacillati; phylum Actinomycetota; class Actinomycetes; order Kitasatosporales; family Streptomycetaceae; genus Streptomyces; species Streptomyces javensis. Next base: position 41,799 of record NZ_BAAAIF010000026.1, read on the forward strand.
CACCCGGCGGGCCGGCCGCGCCGACCCGCGTCTGGTCCTGGTCATCAAGCCGGGCGGCGACGGTGGCCTGCTGCCCGCGATCCTCGACGCCTATCAGGCTGAGCCGGGTGCGCTGCCGGTCGAGCTGGTGTGCAGCTTCGGCGAGCGTGAGATCCTCCTGCGGGAGGGTCGTGCCGACGCCGCCCTGCTTCACCGCCCCCACCCCGACCTCACCGGCCTGGACACCCAGGACCTCCTGACCGAGACTCAACTTCTCGTGATGCCGAGTTCGCATCGCCTCGCGGGCCGTACCCGGGTCTGCCTGAACGACCTCGCCGGGGAGCCCCTGCCGCGCTGGCCGGGCGCAACTGAGGGGGGCTCACACAAACCCGAGATCCACGACCTTGGGCAGCTTCTCCACCTCATCGCCTTGCGCCGCATGGTCGCCGTCCTCCCCTCCTCCATCCGCGACCAGCTCCGCGACGACCTGGTCGCTGTCCCAGTCGATGATGCCGAGCCCACCACGCTCGTCCTCGCCTGGCCCGAGCACGCCACCTCCCCAGCCCTGGCCGCCTTCGTCCGCGCGGCCGCCGCCGTGGCGGGCAAGGCGACGGGCCACGGCGGGTAGAGCGGGGAGACACGCGGGGTGGGAGGCGCCCTCGCCCATGCTCGCAGGCGTGCGAACACTCCAGGACGCCCTGACGGCCACCGTCGAGATCGCACCTGGAGGCAGAATGACGGGCACCGGACGGCGAACCAAATACGCGGTCGACAATCCGAGCCAAGCCACTAGCTGGTACGTGGGGGGCGTGCCCGGGGCAAGGGAGTCAGGCTACGCAGCTTGACTGCCCCCAGCCCAACCGCGAACCGGACAAAGTCCGGGCCCCACCCTCTCGCCAGGCTCACGAGAGGCTTGCCCAAGACGGGTGCTGGAGCTGGTCATTTCTGTCGCAGTGATGCGGCGGCGGTGATGAGCGCGGTGACGTGGTCGCGATGGTCATGTTCCCGGCGGGCGATGACGATCTGGCTCGGGCCTGCGTCGGTAACGGGAACGCACACGATGCCCGGGGGTGCGGGTGTGATGAGCGAGCGGGGGACGACGGCGATGACGCGGCCGATCCTGACCAGCGCGATGAGCGCGGCGGCATCGGCGATCTCGGGGCCGTTCCCGTCGTCGGAACACCTGGCCACCGAGGGAAGACCTCGTCGTCGAGATCGTCCAGGATGATGCTGTCGCGGGCGGCGAGCCGGTGTCCTTCCGGGAGGACGGCCACGCGGTCCTCGACGTGGAGGGTCTGGGCGGTGAGTCCGGTGAGGTCGTCGAAGGGGGCGTAAAGCAGGGCCGCGTCGGCGCGTCCGTCGTGGAGTTGGTCGGTCCGGTCGGTGGCGCCGCTGAAGAGGATGTCGACCTGCCGGGCACGGGGGTGTTGGGCGTAGGCGGCGAGGATTCCGGAGAGCAGGTTCGCGTCCCCGCCGGGTTTGATGACGAACCTGAGTGGTTCGTCGCTGGCGGCGCGCTGTGTGTTCTGGATGGCGATCGTCATCGCGTTCAGCGCATGCCGGCCGTGTTCGAGCAGAGCGGCGCAGGCGGGTGTCAGTGCGACGCTGCGGCTCGTGCGGTCGAACAACTGCACCCGGAGCCGTGACTCGATGCGCTGGATGGTCTTGGACAGCGCGGGCTGCGCGATGGAGAGCCTGGCGGCAGCGCGGCCGAAGTGCAGTTCCTCGGCGACGGCGACGAAGTACCGCAGCTCCCTCAAGGCGAGATGGGTCTTGGACGTGACCGCCGGTCGAGTGGTCGGTGGGGGGAATGATCAACCACACAATGTTCGTTCAGTTGGCCGAACCGATTCCCGACGCCGACCTGGACCAGTACCTGGCCGATGTCGAAAAGGCGACCGATCGAAGCGGTGTTCGACACGTGGCGTACCCGCTACCCGTTCAAGGCGGCGTGGGCGAACCACGAGACGCTGGCGTGAGCGACTTCACCGGCAGGGCCGGCCTGGTCACCGGGGCCGGCAGCGGGATCGGACGCGCCATCGCGTCCGGTCTCGCCCGCCGTGGCGCGGCGGTGGCGGTCCTCGACCTGGACGAGGCCGCAGCGCACGAGACCGCCGAGGCGATCACCGGCAGGCGGCCGCGCGATCGCCGTCCCGGTCGACATCGCCGAAGAGGACTCCGTCCGCTCGGCGATCCGCAGGACCGTGACGGCGTTCGGACGGCTGGACCTGGCGGTCAACAACGTCGGCGTCCCATCCAGCGGCCAGGCCCCTGACAGCCCTCGGGATCACCTGACCAACCGGCCGAATCAACTACACGCAAAGACCCTGGCCCCCGACTCAAGACGGGATCGCGCCCGCTCCTTCCTCCTTCGCGGCGCACGGCTCGACACCGGTTACGTCAGCGGTATGGCGTTGTAACAGTCTCGGCGGAGGCTCATGGCGCACCTCCGGTCTCCTCAGTAACTCACACCCCCCACGTGACCGGGTTGATCGAACGACCGCTCCCCGGCCGGCGCGCGCCCCGGGGTGCGGATGAGGAGGAATTGATGGCTGCAGAGCAGTCCCCAGGATCCCGCCGTGCCTTCCTGAGATCCGTCGGCGTCGCGGGGGGCGCCGGAGTGCTGTACTCGGCGATGGGCGCACTCGGGCTTGCCCCGGTGCCAGACGTGCGGGCGGAGGGGTACCGGGCGCCCCAGCGAAGCGACTTCGCGCTCACCGGGCGCGGTGGCAAGAAGGTGCTCGTGCTCGGCGGCGGCATAGCCGGCCTGGCGACGGCGTACGAGCTGGGCAAAGCCGGTTACGACTGCCGGATACTGGAGGCGAAGGACCGCCCCGGGGGCCGCAACTGGACGGTCCGCGGCGGCACGATGCTGACCGACCTCGACGGGCGTACGCAGACGGCGGCGTTCACCAAGGGTCAGTACATGAACGCGGGCCCGGCCCGGCTGCCGCAGTCCCACGTCACTCTCGAGTACTGCCGGGAGCTCGGCGTCGAACTGCAAGTGTTCACCAACCAGAACGCCAACGCGTACATCTACCACGAGAGCAGCGCCGCCCTCGCGGGCAAGCCCATGCGCTGGCGCACGGCGAAGGCCGACGTCTACGGCTACCTCTCCGAGTTGCTCGCCAAGGCCACCGACCAGGGTGCCCTGGACGCACAGCTCACCGCGCAGGACAAGGAACGACTGATCGCGTTCCTACAGAGCTTCGGCGCCATCAAGGGCAAAGCCGACGGCTACGCCTACACCGGCACCGACCGGCGAGGCTACTCCGCCGAGCCGGGCGCGGCCTTCGACGACGGCACGGTCCTTGGCCCGGTGCCGACGCTGTCGGACGTCCTCGCCAGCGGCGTGGGGCAGCGCTTCGCCTTCGAATTCGGCTACGACCAGGCCATGCTGATGTTCCAGCCGGTGGGCGGCATGGACGCGATTCCGTACGCCCTGGCCAAGGCGATCGGCCAGAACCGCATCACCTATGGCGCCAAGGCGCTGGAGGTCAAGGACCTGCCGGAGGGTGCCGAGGTCACGTACAAGGACGCCGGCGGCCGTACCCGCACCCAGCGCGCCGACTTCGTTGTCGCGGCCATGCCGCCGATGGTCATGGCCCGCCTCAAGCACAACCTGGGGACCGACATCACCGCGGCGCTGAAGTACGCCGTCCCGACCCCCGTCGGCAAGATCGGGCTCGAGTACCGCAGCCGATGGTGGGAGACGGACGAGCACATCTACGGTGGCATCACGCCGACCGACACCGACCTGGCCACGATCTGGTACCCCTCCTACGGCCACCAGGGCCGCCGCGGCACACTCATCGGCTACTACAACTTCGGTGCCGACGCCGTCGCGTACAGCGATCTGCCGCACGCCCAGCGCCTCGCGCGGGCGGTGAGCCGGGGCGTGAAGATCCACGGCGACAAGTACCGCACCGAACTCGATCACTCCTTCAGCGTGGCCTGGCACCGCACGCCTCATATCGAGGCCGGCTGGGTGGACTGGCCCTCGCAGACCGGTCCCGAGTACAAGCTGCTCAACCGGCCCGCTGGGCACGTCTACTTCGCCGGCGACTGGCTCAGCCATGTCATTGCCTGGCAGCACGGCGCGTTCTCCTCGGCCCGCAAGGTCGTGACCGACATCCACGAAAGGGTGATGGCCACATGAAGCGACGCACGAAGGTTGCGATCGGTACGGCCCTGACTGCCTCGCTCCTCACCGGTGGCACCGCGCTCGCCGAGGGCAGAGACTGGTGGCCCGGCCCCAAAGAGGTCCGTGTCATGCTGCCCGAGGGCCAGTCCAACCCGGCCATCGCCACCGGAGTGGCGACTGGCGGTGGGGTGGCGCTCTACCAGAGCAGCGGCCTCGGCCCGACCGCGCTCAACCCGTCCGCTCCGGCCGGCTCTCCCGAGCTCTACACCGATCCGGCCCTCACTCAGGGCGCTATGGGAGTCACGGTCACCGAGGCCCAGGCACTGGTCGTCCTGCGCAACATCAAGACCAACCTCGAAGCGGCGGGCCTGACCCTGGCCGACGTCATCACCATGAAGTGCTACCTGATGAAACCGCCCGGCGTCGAGACCGCCGACTACGCGGGATGGAACCGCGCGTACCGCCAGTACTTCGCCAACATCGACCTCACCTCGAAGGAGGTCGTCCCGGTCCCGATGGGCACCTCCGCCCCCAAGGCACCGCTGGTCGCCAACAAGGCCCGGCCCGCGCGTGCCACGATGGAGGTCGCGTCGCTGGCCGTCAAGGGCTGGATGGTGGAGGTCGAGGTCACCGCCGCGTACAAGGCGCGCTGACGGGCACAGACCCGCGGGGCAACCGCAGCGAGGGGCCGGGCCCGTAACCGGGCCCGGCCCCGAAGCGACGCTGCCCCAGCCGGGCGGCGCCCCCAGTCAGTCGTCGAGGGTGCTGCCTGCCGCGCGGGGGCGCCGACAACACCGACGAGGGCGCCATCGCGGCGGCGATCGAGGACCTGCCCCGCGGTCGACTCAGCGAGGCCGCGAGCCGTCGGTAGAGCAGGCTGTCGCGCCACCGAGCAGCACGGGCGTATGCCCGGCGGCGAGCGTGTCGCGCACACCGGGCGGCGGCGCCGGCGAGGGAGTGGGGAATTCGCGACCCGGTCAGCGGCGAACGTCACCTCGTCCCATCGGCACTTCTGTGTCATCACGTTGTCCGAAGCCGCACCTGTCGAGCTATGCGCGGCAGTCCTGGCGGCGGATGAGCAGCAGCGCCACGTTGTCGGTGCCGGCGGAGGCCGGTGCCTGGTGGAGCAGCGTGTCGGCTATGACGTTCGGTGGTGACGCCGCTGTCCGTCGCGGGTGGTCGGCCGGCTCCGCGAGTGAGACGTCGATGTCGATCCCGGGGTCTCGACCAGCCCGTCGGTGGAGAGAAGCAGGGCACTGCCGGGCGGCAGCGGTATCTCCATCGAGGTGTGGAGGGCGTCGGGCTCGATGCCGGGGAGCGGCCCTGGGGGCACGTCGGGAATGGAGACCTGTCCCTGCTCTCGGCATCGAAGGCGGACATCACGGGGCTGCACACGATGTTGACGATGTCCTGCACCTTGACGGCGTGGCTGAGGACGCGCTCTACGCGAGTATCCGTGCCGCAACCGGGCTCGCCGACTTCGGCGTCTATCTTCACTGCCGAGTGCCGCTGGGTCCCAGGGAGACTGACCACTCAGACCCGACAGCGAAGGTGTGTCACGCATGCGGGGTGGCCAGGCTCGACACCGTGGGCGTGAGCGCGGCGGGTACGGAACGGAGAGTGCCGTGCCATACGCGGGCCATCTTTTCGTGACCCGCCTGGTTGGGGTGAACGCCGTCGGAACAGGCTCTGCCCGGGCATGAGCCGGCCGCCTCCTGACAGCCGCGCCGGGTCGCCTCGGACGGGGTGTCCGGGGCCCTGCTCGCGAGGTACTGGCCTGTACAACGCCCCTTTTGCCGGAGCGCTGTGGCGAGGTGCTGTTCGGATGCCTGCCCGGGGCCGGTCGGGCCGCGCCAGATGGTGACCGCTTCCTCTGTCGCCACCGTGGCCGGCGAAAAGGCGAGATTCGGTACCGGCGTGCGCGCAATGTCAACAGTCCTGCGTTCAGGGTCAATGACACCGCGTTCTTCTCTCCGAGAGCCTGATCAGCAGCACCGAGAGGAAGGGATGCAGCTATGTCTGTCGATACTGTCGTGCGCGCCTGGACCGATCAGCGTTTCCGTGACTCGCTGTCCGAGGAGAAACTCCGTGCCATTCCCGCCAATCCCGCGGGGGAGTTCCAGGACATCGTGTCCTTCAATGGGAAACAGGCTGTGGAGGCCAGCACCGTTTCCGTCGTCTGTATTACGTCGTGTGTCATGACCTTTGGTGACAGTTCCGATAACTGTTGCGCAGGCTGAGGGTCGTCCCGTCACTCACTGAAGAGCGCGGTACCGCGGCTCCTGGGACGCGTACCGCCCGTCTTCGGGTCCGGGGCACGCCGCAGAGCGGCGCGCCCCGGACCGTCATCTGCCGCCGTTCTCCGAACCCCTCCTGGAATTTTCCATGCCGTCAGACCTGGACGTCACCGGTGACCATCTCGACACACGTACCAGTGAGTGGTACTTGGCGACCCGCCTGGGGGAGCGGCTCACCGCTCATGGCGAGCCGCCCACGGAGCCCGGCGACGACGGCGTCTCCGACGAGCTGGTCGCTCTCCGCGGCACCTTCCCGTACTCGGAGGACGAGACGTTCGCCGCTGTTCTGCGGGGGCACGGGCTGACCCCGGAAGGATTCGCGCGACTTTTCCGGGAGACGGCCGATGAGGTCTGCGGCCGTTTCATGCGGCCCCCGATGTGGCTCTCGCGGCTGGACGGCTTTCCGTGGGGGAGCGATCCAGGTGCGTCGGCCGCGTCGCGGACCCTCGGGGTCTGGAGCCCAGAGGCCGACCCCGAGCGGCAGCGCATCAGCCAGTTGCTCGGCTTCGTCCGCCCCCTCGTCGACCGCGGGGTCGAGACTATGGCGACGGGTGTCCGGGCGGTCGTACGAGCCTTCGGCGCCCCGGTGGACGCCGATCGGCTGTGTGCGCTGCTGGCCCGCACATGGCCACGCCGGGCCATGACACGCCTGGTGCTGCGCGTTCTGATCCTGGAGCTCAACATCGCGCGGCTGCGGGGGAGACTGCCCGGTGCCGACGGCGCGGAGCGCTTCGCCGCGTTCGCCTCCTGGCTCTCCGACCCCGGTCGTGCGCTCACCATATGGCGGACATACCCCACACTGCTGAGGGAGTGTGGCGCGCTGGTTGACGCCTGGGTCACTGCACGACTGGAATTCTGCGAGCATCTGTGCGCCGACTGGGACGCGATCGGCCGGGGCGACCTGGCCGACATCTCCTTCGACGTCGGGGACAGTCACCGCGGAGGCCGCTCGGTCGGCATCGTCACGTTCCAAGGCGGAGAAAAGATCGTCTACAAGCCGCGCTCCCTCCGTGTGGACGAGCACTTCCAGACCTTGCTGGCGTGGGCCAACGACGAGGGGTTCGAGCCGGGCTTTCCCACCCTGGAGCTAGTATGCCGGGACGATCACGGCTGGTCCGAGTTCGTGACGCCGTCCGCGTGCTCCGACACCGGCCAGGTCGAGCGCTTCTACCGCCGCCACGGCGGCTATCTCGCACTGGCACACGCCCTACGGGCGACCGACCTGCACTTCGAGAACGTGATCGCCGCCGGCGAGTACCCCTACCTGGTCGATCTCGAAGCGTTGTTCGGCGCCGAGCTGCGCCGCTCCGAGGGTGCCGCGGACGAGGTCACCAGCAGGCTGGTGATGTCGACCGTGCTGGCCACCGGTCTGCTGCCGAACCCCGTGGTGCGCCTCGGCGATGCCGACCAGGTACCAACGGACCTGTCCGGCATCAGCTACCGGCCCGGCCAGCTGACGCCCGGGCAGGTGCCGACCTGGGCAGATCCCGCCACGGACACCATGCGCATCGTCCACCGGCGGATGCGGACCGGCGAGTCCCGCAACGCCCCGAACCTGGCGGGGGAAACTGTACGCCCGGCTGACCACGTTGAGGACATCGTCGCCGGTTTCACGTCGATGTACCGCATTGTGGAAGGGCGGAAGTCCGCACTCGCCGGACCCGGCGGCCTGCTGGAACGGTTCCGGGACGACTCCGTCCGGCGTGTATTGGAGGCGACCGAGACCTACAGCTCGTTCCTGTGGGACAGCTACCACCCCAACCTGCTGCGCAACGCCGTCGACCGGGATCAGTACCTCGATCGGACCTTCGCCCGCTTTGGCAGCCACCACGCCGGTGCCGCGGTGGCGGCCAGCGAACGGCGGCAGCTGGCCGACGGTGACGTTCCCCTGTTCACCAGCAGCGTCGACGGACGCGGACTGCTCGGCGGCGACGGGACGGTGATCGACGACGCGTTGGAGACAACGGGACTCCGAGCCGTCCGCGAACGCGTTCTTGGATTCTCGCCGACTGACATGCGGCACCAGCAGTGGGTGATCAGGTCGGCGTTCGCCTGCACCGCGGTCGAGAGCCTGGACGCGTCGTGGCCCGTCCACACCGTGACCGGTGCCGCGCACGCGGTGAGCCGGGAATCCCTGGTCGCCCGGGCGCGGAGGATCGGCGACACGCTCGTGACCACGGCGGTCCGTACCGCCGACGACATCGGCTGGCTGGGGATTTCGCCGTCCGGGCCCTTGGCCTGGCGGCTGGCGCCCACCTCCTCCGGTATGTACTCGGGAGCGGCCGGGATCGCGTTCTTCCTGCTCCACCTCGGGTTGGTCACCGGCGCCGCTTCCTACACGGAGACGGCCGCCGACGTGGCGCGCTCGCTCGCCCGCAGGGCCCGCCGCCTGAGGCACCTGCCCGCCCCACCGGCCGGTGTTCCCGCGCTCGGACTGACGGGAGAGGTCGACTGTGGGATGTACTTCGCCGCCCACTGGGCCGCCGCCACGGGCGACTTCGACCTCCTGGCCGAGCTGACCGCCGACGTCGTACCGAGGCTGGACCGAGCCGTCGTCGACGCGGCGGAGCCTGATCTCGTGGACGGCCTCGCCGGTGTTCTGCTGGGTCTCAGCGCCGCGCAAGCGGTCCTGCCCAGCGACTCCGTCGCCGACCTGGCGACCCGCTGCGCCGACGCCCTCGTGCGGGCCGGGCGCCCCCAGGACGCGGGCGTGGGGTGGAACTCGCAGGTCGCCGGGGACCGTCCGCTGTGCGGTATGGCACACGGGGCATCGGGAGTCGCCCTGGCGCTCAGCCGGTGGTCCGCCGTCATGGGCACCTCGCGTTACGACGAAACCGTCCAGGACGCCTTCCGGTACGAGGGCAGCCTTCTCGCCCCCGGCGTCCCCGGCTGGCCCGACCTGCGGCCGGGCGCCGCCGAGGGCACGACCATGACGGCGTGGTGCCACGGAGCGCCTGGTATCGGAATCGCTCGTTCGGTGCCGGCGGCAGGCGGTGAGCACCCCACTGCCGCGGCCGCGCTCGCCGACCTGGGTATCGCGCTGGACGCCACCGCGGCACACTACGCGGACCGTAGCGCCATCACCGTGCGCAATCTCTCCCTGTGCCACGGGGAGCTCGGCAACCTCGAGTTCCTTCTCACCGCGTCGCGCTCCCTGGACAACGGGCGCGGACGGGCCCTCGCCGAGCGGCTCATCCATGCCATATGCGTCACGCTCGACGAACACGGTCCGATCTGCGGCGTGCCGGAAGGGCTCAGCACGCCCGGCCTGATGACCGGCGTTGCCGGGATCGGCTACGGCCTGCTCCGGCTTGCCGAGCCGGAGCGGACCCCGGTCGTCCTGTCCTTCGAACCGCCTCGTCTCCGCCGGCGGTGGCCTGGATAACGTCGAGCGCGGCCTGATGAAGCTGAGGAGGGGGACGAAGTGCTGAAGAGAGTTTTTTGCCACTTAGCGGCCATCGCGATGGCAGCAGTGATCGCGCTGGGTGCCATCTGGGCTGCGGGAAAGATCGATTTCCCCGCCCCGGGCGCAGCAAGTCCGACCGCCCCCCATGACCCCGTGCACGATCCCTTCTGGCCTCCCACGCCCGCACCGGCACCCACTGCCCCTGCCCCGGCACCGGTCTATCGCTGAGTTCCGGCGTGAACGCCTTCTCCGCCTGGGGGCCTACCCGGTGACATCAGGTGGGGGAGTGCGGTGCACAGCGCCGTTCTGCATGACGAAGTCGATGCCCGCAACGGCCGTGATGTCGTCAAAGGGGTCGGCAGGCAGTGCGATCAGGTCGGCGGTCGCGCCGGGCCGGAGGCGTCCGAGGTCGGGCCGGTCGAGCAGGTCGGCGGCGACGCTGGTGGCAGCGCGCAGGGCCCGCACGGTGGAGATACCGGTCTTGACCAGCGCCGGAAACTCGCGCCAGTTGTCGGCGTGCGGAAACATGCCGGCGTCGGTGCCGAACGCGATGCGCACGTCGCTCGCGGCCACGTTGTCCGCCGACCGACGGAGCGGGTCGGCGTGGCGGGTGAACTTCACCCGTTCCGCTGGATCCTTACCCTCCCAGTAGCTGTCGTCGTCGAGGTGGTCGAGCGCGTCGAGGACCATGAACTGCGTCGGCACGAGGAACACGCCCCGTTCCGCCATTCGGGCCAGTGTGGATGCCGAAGCGAGGTTGCCGTGCTCGATCGAGCGAACACCGGCGGTGACGGCACGTGAGACGCCTTCGTCGCCGTAGGCATGCGGCGTGCAGGGGATGCCCAGGTCGTGGGCTGTGGCGACCAGCGCGTTCATCTCCTCCTGCGTGTAGGTGGTCTGTGTGGGATCGTCGGCGGGAGTGGCGAAGCCGCCGGTGGCGCCGAACTTGATCCAGTCGGAGCCGGCACGGATGTTCTCGCGCACTCTGCGCGTGATCTCGTCCGCGCCGTCTGCCAGCGCGCCGATCTCACGGTTGAAGTGGGACGCGAGCAACGTCGAGGCGTCGCCGTGCGCGCCCCGCGCGGAGATGAGATACGGCGCGACGATCATCCGTGGCCCCACGATGTGACCACGGGCGATGGCGTCGCGCAGGTACAGCGTGACCGGCTCGGCGGCGAAGGTGGCCAGGTCGCGGATCGTGGTGAAGCCACGGTGGAGCAGGTCACCCAATACGGGCAGGGCGCGCAGCGCGATCGCCGCCGATCCGTCGGACACGAAGGCCCGCAGGAGTCGGCCGGGATCGACGGTGGTGTGGATGTGGCAGTCGATCAGTCCCGGCAGCAGCATGCGATCGCCGAGTTCGACCACCTCGGCGCCGGCGCGGTCGACAGCCGGCCCGACCTGGGTGATCCGACCGTTGCGTACCACCACCTCGGTGTGCCCGGAGGGCCGGTCCGAGAGTCCGTCCCAGCTCCGTCCGGCGATCAGCACCACCGCGTCCTGTTCCGTGCCACGGCCACGTGCTGTCACGGCGCTGCCCTCCGCTTGCGTTCCCACCAGATGTCACTCGCCCGACATTGATCCCGCCGGGGTCCAGGGTGGCAGCGGGGCGACGGGTCGCGCATCGCGTGTCGGCCGTTCGGGTCAACGCGGTGCGCGCACTGTGACCTGGTGAGAGAGTGCCGAGGGGACGTGTGAGGGGCCGACGATGCATGGCTATGGAGTGTTGCACCTCGTGCTCGACCTGCTGGGAACGTTCGCGTTCGCGCTCAACGGCGCGCTCAACGGCGCGCTCACGGCGACGCGAGTGGCACGTCTGGACATCGTCGGCGTGCTCACGCTCGCCATGATGACCGCCCTGGGCGGTGGTGTGCTCCGGGACGTGCTCGCCGGCGCACTGCCCCCGGCGACGTTCAGCGACTGGCGGTACCTGGCGGTCGCGGTAGCCGGCGGCATGGTCACGTTCCTGCTGTGGCGGCACCTGGAGCGCTACAGGACGCTGATCACGGTGTTCGACGCGGCCGGCCTCAGCCTGTTCGCGGTCACCGGCGCGACCACCGCGCTGGAATATCACATCGGCGCGCCGCAGGCGGTGCTGCTCGGCGTGGTGACCGGCGTCGGCGGCGGCACACTGCGAGACGTGCTGGTGCTGCGCCTGCCGACGGTGCTGTACGCAGACCTGTACGCCATCCCCGCGCTGCTGGGAGCCGGGATCACCGTCGCGTGCGAACGCATCGGGGTCTACGGTGTGCCCGCCGCGCTGGGGGCCGCCGTCGCGTGCTTCACGCTGCGGATGATCGGCGACCACTACCGGCTCAACGCGCCGGGGCCGCACCGCGCCGACGGCATCACCGGGTCCGACGACAGCTCGTGCGACGCCGCGTGACGCCGGGCTGCTGTCCGCCGGACGGAGTCCGGCCGGCTACCGCCCGTACGGCGAGGACACGGTCGCGCGGCTGACGTTTCATCGGCGCCGCCAAGCATCCGGGCCTGCCGTTGGAGGATTTCGCCGAGCTGCTCGCCGTATGGGAGTCGGGTGCCCGCAAGGAGGCCAGGGCCGACCTCAAGCACCGGATCACCGCCCGCCCGGCCGCCACCGCGGTGGAGGTGGCGCTCGCGCCCAGCCGCCAGTCCCCGAGCAGGAAACCGGACGGTGGCGCGGCGCCCCCGTCGCCTGCCCCGAAACCTTCGGGGCAGGGGCAGCCCCACCTGCGCCGACGAAACCTTTTGGCTACTGGAAGTCGCAGCCAGGGTTGGGGGAATCCTCCGGCAGTGGCGCACCATGAGGGAGGACATACAGCACGTTCAGGACGACGGGTGTGGTACCGAGGTTCCGCCCGATGTGAGTGTGTTGGGAACCGGAAGGCTCAGTCAACAGACTGCCCGACTCGTAGAGACCGTCGGACTTGCAAGTGGAGTCGAAGTGGCTGAGCGTTCCCTTCTCGACGTAGCCGTACAGAGTGCCGTCATGGAAGTGCCAGCCGGTGCCCTGCCCGGCAGGGACGGTTATCTGGCGCAAGATGTAGCCAGCGTTGCTGTCGCGGCGACAGCCGCGACCATTCCGGCCCGCATGCGCTTGTTCATGTCGATGTCCTTCTTGCCGACGGTTTTCTCGCCTGGCCGCAGAAGATGCGACGTCGGCGAACTGCCTGTGCGGCGTGGCCCCAGGCATGCCCAGAGCCCACCCGTCAGTGACACGTAGAGCAGGCGGTCATGGTTCAGTTGACCAATACAGTCAGAGGTTGAAGCTCAGCTGAAGCATCTCGCTGGTCGATCGCCTTGAGGGCCTCTTCGACCACGCGGGAGGTGATGGGGGAGTGCTCGGCCTTGAGGGAGAGGAACACTGGCAGCCCGAGTCCGAGGCGGCACCTCGGGCCGCCCGGCCCGAACGGAACCGGGTGTCCAGCGCCGGGACAGCACCGATGAGCGTGCGTACGGCAACAGCGCTGGCCCCGGCCTGGGCGAGGCCGGATTCGACGCCCGGGAGCGGAAGGTTCCGGGAGTCCAGGACGATGGTGGTGACCTCGGCGCCGTCAGGCCGGATGTGCGTGGCCTCACGATCGCCATCCGCGTGCGTCGGTAGACGGCGACCTGGCCAGCGCCCAGGTCGCCGGCTCGGGGTCGCCGCCGATGCGGTCGTCCAGGATCTTCCGCATGGTGACCAGCACCGCGAGCAGCGCCCGGCCGGACAGGAACGTCTCGATCGTATGCCGTGGCGCGGCACTACGCCGTACCGAGGGGGCGGGCCTGCCCCGCCGCTGCGGGCGCCCCCGGTCGAGGCACGCGACTCAGCCGGTCCGTCGTACCGTCGGGTCGGGCAGCATGACCCGCTTCGCGCCGTCGCGGCGGGCTATCCGCTTCTTGTCGGCGTCCGACCCATACCGCCGGTCGAGTGCACTCGACGCGCGTGCCCAGTCGGCGAGGCTGTGGATCGAGTGTGTCTGCTCCCGCACGTACGGGTCGTTGCGCCACTCCAGCGCCCGGCTCCACAGCACGTCGACCGGCTCGTCGAGCAGGCTGCCGACCTTCGCCTCGTACGCGCCGTGCGCGCGCAGCGAGCCGTCCGGCTCGATCGTGGCGATCTCGGCGCCCCGGTCGTACAGCGGGGAGTTGGGCAGGAAGAAGCGGGCGTCGGTGACGGTGACGCGGACGCCGTTGACGGCGCGGGCGGCGAGCCGGGACTCGGCCTCGACCAGGCCGACGAGTTCGTCGTCGGACAGCAGTTCGTGTTCGACGAACCCCGACTCCTGGGCGACACCGATCGGCATCGCCGCGCCGAACGTGATGGAGTCGAGTCCGGGCAGCCGGGCCGACGCCTCGGCCACGAAGTCGTCGATGCCGGGCAGGCCGCTGCGGGTCACCGTGTAGTCGAGGGCGACGGCGCAGGAGTCCTCGCCGCGCGCGGTGCGCTCCCGCCGGATCCGGGTCAGCCGCTCCAGCGCGGCCATCGCCCGGTCGAACGAGCCCGCCCGGCCGCGCACCAGGTCGTGCACCACGGCGTTCGGCCCGTCGACGCTGACCGTCGTGGTGGCGACAAGTGACGCCAGCTTCTCGGCCGCCTCGTCGTCGAACACCCAGCCGCTGGTGAACACGGTCAGCGGAATGCCGGCCGATTTGAACAGCCCGAACATTTCCTCCCACCACGGCACCAGCAGCGGCTCCCCACCGCCGACCGATACGCGCTTCGGCCGGGCATCGATGATCGCCTGCACCACGCGACGCATTTCCGGTTCGCGCAGCATTTGAGCGGCACGCCGCCCGGACTCGGTGTAGCAGTGGATACACCGCAGCGGGCACGCGTACGTGGGGTTCCAACAGAAACGCCCGATCCGAGCTGACTCCGGCACCATCATGACCATCTCCCGATATCGAGATCCCGTCGACCCACCGTGCCGCACTCACCGTTACTAACGCGATCGAAAAAACACGTCGGCGTAACCGACCAAAGGTGCGTTCTCCCAGGTCATCCACGAGTCATACATGTCGTCGAGGCAGTGGTGCCGATCCCCGCCGAAAGCGCGGATCACCCGCGGATCACGCTTCGCAGTCACATTTGCCGACGCGCCTGTCCACGAGGCAACCAGAACGCTTACGGCGACGCCGGATTCCAGTATGAGCACGCTCTCGACGTGCAGCACAAAGAACCGGCCACACTCTTGCAAAGACTTGACACGGTTTTACGGATCGGCCTAGCGTCCCGAACCGACCTTGCGGACGATGGGGCGAAATCGCCAGTGTGGTTCGGGCGCCGCGGCCGCGTGCCGCGGGAAGGGGGAGACGTGCGCTCCGCGAACACAGACCCGGTCATCGTGGAAAATGCACTCGCCCGTTACGACGAGCAGGTGCGCGGCGCTTTCGCCGAAATGCAGCGCAATTCCAGCGCGGTCGGCGGAAACGACGTCGGCCGGCATCTGCCCGCGCCCGGCCCCGCGCTCAGCGCGTACCTCGCGGCGTCCGACATCGCCGTCGCCGACCTCGGCGAGTACCACGGCCGACGGCTGCGCCTGCTGGACCTGATGCGCAACCCGCGCACCCGAACCACGAAGACGTTCCCGTCGCTGCTGATCGTCGCCCGCGCCGCCGAGCACGTTCGGCGCACCGGGGAGCGTGTCATGATCGTGACGCCGTCGTCCGGCAACAAGGCGACGGCGCTGCGTGACGCGGTGCTGACCGCGCACCGCACCGGCCTGGCCACGCCCGACGAGGTGTCGATCATGGTGGTGGTGCCCGCGGCGTCCTGGGGCAAGATGTGGGCGTCGCCGCTGGACGAGGACGACGCGGCCCGGCACGCCAACCCGGTCGCGGTGTACCCGGGCGCCGACACCGACCGGGTCAAGGCGCTGGCCCGTTCCATGGTCGACCGGTGCGCCGCGGACCTGCGCGAGAAGCACGGCGTACGGCTCTGGTACACGCTGGACCTGGCGAACTACCGGGTCGCGGACACAGTGCGCGCGCTGGTTGAGCACGACCACCTGCCGGCGGCCGAGGCGCGGTTGCACGTGCACGCGGTGTCCAGCGCGTTCGGCCTGCTCGGCCACGACCTCGGGGTACGCCGACTGGCCGCCGCCGGCCACACCCCGACACCTCCGCGGTACCTGCTGGTGCAGCATCTGGACACCGCGGACATGGTGCTGAGCCTGCGATTCGGGTCGACCGCGCGGGAGGCGATGCCGACGTACCGGTTCGACGCGCGGACCGGGCACTACCATCAGGACGACGACCCGCGCTTCCCGGCCGTGACCGCCTCGGTCACGGAGAGGTTGGACCCGACGTTCTACACGCGGAACCCGACCACCTCGCCGGAGATGAACGCGCTGATCGGCAAACAGGGCGGCGACGGCATCGTCGTCTCGCGGTACGAGTGCCTCCATCGCTACCCGGCGCTGCGGGAGATGCTGGCGCCGACCGGGTACATGCTGCCCGCCGAGCCGGCCGACCTGCGGGAGTGGTCGCTGGTGATGGCGCTGACCGGGATCCTCAACGCGATCGACCGCGACCTGGTTCACGAACCGGACGTCCTGGTGCACGGCTCCGGCAGCTACGGCGTCGCCGACTTCACCCCGATCCCGCCCGAGCACGTGCACACGGCCGCCGACGTTGACGACCTGGCCACGATCGTGTACGCGGCACTGGAACGCGAGGCGGTGCGGTGAGGGCCGACCTGCCCGCCGTACGTGGACCACTGGGATGGATGAACGTCGGCACGTTCGTGCTCGCGGTCGGATCCGGCGGCTGGATGACCTGTTGGGCGGTGTACTTCACCCGGTCGGTCGGGCTGTCGCCGACGGTGTTCGCGTTCGGGGTGACGGCCGGCGGACTGGGCAGCGTGCTGCTCGGCATTCCGATGGGGCACTGGGCCGGCCGGCTCGGCGTCCGGGAGACGCTGGTCTGTCTCGACCTGGCGCGGGGCGTCGCCGTGCTCGGGTACGCGCTGGTGCGCAACGGGTGGAGCTTCCTGCTCGTCACCTGCGTGGTGGCGCTGGCGCAGCGGTCCGCCCCGGGTATACGGATCGCGGTGCTGACCGCGTTGGCGGACCAGGGAAAGCCGCTCGACGCGATCTCGTCCGGTCAGGTCGTCGCGCATGCCGGGTTCCTCGCCGGATCCGGGCTGGGGGCGATCGCGCTTGCCGCGCACAGCCGTGCCGCCTACCTCGCGGTCCTCGGCCTGTACGCCGCGGGCTGCGTCGCCTCCGGGCTGGCCACGCTGCGGGTCCCGCACCTCACGTCGCTCACCGACCTCGGCGTGCGGCGGCGCAGCTTGGTGCTGCGGGACCGGCGGTTCCTCGCCATCGCCGCGTTGTGCGGGGTGCTGGCGCTGGTGTGGGGGGTCGCCGACGTCGGCGTACCGCTGTGGGTCACGACGCACACCGCCGCCCCACCCACCGTGCTCGGCGCGCTCATCGCCGTCAACGCGGCGGCGATCCTGCTGTTCCAGAGGCGGGTGGCACGGGCCGCCACCAGCGTCGCCCGGTCCACCCGGCTCACCGCGGTGAGCGCCGCGGCGCTCGCGGCGTCCTGCGTGCTGTTCGCGGCGACCCGAGGCGGCTCCGGCGTACCCGTGGTGGTCCTGCTGCTCGTCGCGTGCGTCGTGCAGGTGGTCGGCGAACTGCTGTTCACCGCGAGCGGCTGGGGCATCTCAACCGGCCTGACGCCGCAAGACGCGCACGCCGAGTACCAGTCGGTGTTCACGGCGGCGTCCGCGGCGGCGGTGATGCTCGCGCCCGCGCTGCTCGGGTTCCTGCTGGTCGACTGGGGCGTGGCCGGGTGGTTCGCGCTGGGGTTCGTGTTCCTGGCCGCCGGATTGCCGACACCGACGGTCGGCCGGTGGGCACTGCGTACGCCGGGGCGGGCCGAGCCGCCCGTGACGGTCTCGTGAGGACGGTGAGGGTGTGCTGAACGCGGCGCGGCTGCGGCTGCGGTACCAGTGGGTGTCCGGCACGGACCGCCGGGTCGTCGCCGCGCACGCGTGGCTCGCCGCCCGCGTACGTCCCTGGGTGGCCGTCACGTCGACAGCGCGGCCCGATACCCCGACCATCGCGTACGCGGGCGTGCCGGACGGTGTCGTGAAGATCCATCAACTGCTGGAGCAGCGGCGGGAGGCGCTCGGCTGCGGTACCACCGACCGGACCGCCGAACGTGTCGACCGGGCCGCCGTGCTGCGCGGCCTGCTGCCCCGACCCGCTGACCTCGTCGCGGTCGGCTGCTCCGCGGCGCAGGCGGCGGCGCTGCCCACCCGGTCCGCGCTGGTGTTGCCGTTTCGTCTGCACCTGCTCGCGTACCTGGGCGGCGGCCTGGACCAGTGGCTGGGTACCGTCTCCGAATCGGAACGCCGCTGGGTGCGGTCGGCGCGGCGCCGGGCGCGCTGGGGGCTCGAGATCGCCGCCGACAGCGCGTCGTTCGAGCACTTCTACCACCGGATGTACCTGCCGACGATGCGCGGGCGCCACGGTGACCGGGCCCGTTGCGAGCCGGTGGATCTGGCCCGGGAGGCGCTTTTCGGGCACGGCGTCCTGGCGTTCCTGACCCGCGAGGGCGAACGTGTCGCCGGCTCGCTGGGCCGGTGGGACGCCCGGCGCGGCCGACTGACGCTGCGTCTGTTCGGCGTGCTGGACGGCAGCGACGAACACTACCGGGACGGGTCGTCGCGGGTGCTGGACTTCCTGCTGCTGGAGTGGGCGCACGGCTTCGGCGCGCGGACCGTCGACTTCGGCGGTATCGAGCCGTTCCTCAGCCAGGGCATCTTCCAGCGGAAACGAAAGCTCGCGTCGCGCGCCGTACTCGGGCCGACCCACCTGGGCGCGCACCGGCTGTGGTGGCACGCGCGCCACGACACCCCCGCGGTGCGGGACTTCCTCGTCGCGAACCCGGTCGTGGAGATCGTTGGTCGGGACCGTCTGCGCGCCGTGTACTTCCACGACGAGACGCGTCCGCCCCGGCTCGACCTGGCCCGTACGCACGAGGGCATCGACGAGGTCCGGTCGCTCGCCCTGGACGAGTTCTTTGCGCGCTGACCGCCGCCACGACACCAGATCCCACCGCACACCCCGGAGGTTGGCCGATGACCGCGACATGCACGGCACGATGGTTCGACCGGTACCGGGAACCACCGGAGACCGGCGTCGCGCCGGGGCGGATAGCCGAGATCGTCGTCGAGGAGATGCGCGGGCTGCGTCCGCTCCCGGCGTATCCGGTGGCGTTGCAGCCGCTGCTGCTGCCGGTGGCGGAGTTCCGCGAGCTGCTGCGCGCGGCGACCGACCTGCTCGCGCTGATCCGGCGGGCGGTGCTGCACGCGGGGCCGGACCGGGCCGGGCGGATCGCCGCGCTCGGCATCGACCGGGCGGACGTGCCGCTGTTCACCGCGGACGAGGACTTCGAGCTGCGGCACTGCGCCGACATGGGCCGGGCGGACGTGGTCATCGGGCCGGACGGACCGAGGTTCGTGGAGTTCAACGTCTCCGGCGCGTTCGGCGGCATGCCGGACTGCCACGCGCATCAGCAGGCGTGGCGCCGGATCGCCGCGCTGGCCGGCCGCCCCGCGTACCTCGGGGTGGACCCGTGGGTGCACCTCGCGGCGCTGGTCGAACGCACCTGCGCCGAGTTCGGCGTACCGCCGGGCATCGTGGTCGTGAATGACGTCGGGGACGGCACCGTGCTCGCCACCGGCCGCAGCGTGCAGATGTGGCTGGACGGACTGCGGACCCACGGGATCGAGGCGACGCACGTCCAGGTCGCCGACCTGCTCGACACGCTCGGCCACCCCGGTACGCTCCGGCACCCGGTCGGACTGTGCGGTTTCGACCTGGACGACATGCGTACGGTCGGGCATGACATCGGGCCGGCGCGGCGGGCGCTGGACGCCGGGTTCCGCATGATCCCGTCGCAGACGTCCTGGCTGCTGCACACGAAGAAGGTGCTCGCCCGCCTGTCCGAGGGCGTGCCGTGGATGGGCGCCGCCGACCGCGATCTCGTCGCGCGGTACGTCCCGTGGAGCCGTGTCGTCGGCGACCGCCCCGTCACCTGGCGGGGCCGGCGGTACGAGCTGCCCCAACTGCTGATCGAGCACCGCGAGTCGTTCGTCCTCAAGGGAGCGACCGGGTGCTCGGCACAGGAGGTGTCGTTCGGCTCATGGACCGAGCCGACCGACTGGGCCCGCCTGGTCGACGAGGGGGTACGCACCGGCTATCCGGTCGCGCAGGAGATCGTGCGATCCGCGCCGTACCCGGTGGACCTGCTCGCCGAAACCGGCGAGATCACCCGGGTCGCGGCGAACGCGGTGGTCAGCCCGTTCGTGCTCGGCGGGGTCGGTGCCGGCTGCACCGCGCGGTTCGACTGGGCCGAGCGGCCCGGCGTCGTGCTGTGCGCCAACGGCGCGGTCGAGACCTGCCTGCTGGCCGAGCTGTGATCGGAGCACGAGCGCGCCCGGCTGCCGGGACCGGTCCGCGGCGTGGCCGGAGGACGCACGCCGCGAGGGCCGGGGCCGGTGAACGGTGGGACGAGGGCGCGAACGAAGGGGCTGTGGCATGTGCGGTGTGATCGGCTGGCTCGACTTCACCCGGGACGTGCGCCGGGAGCGTGACGTGGTCGACGCGATGGTGGACACGATGCGCGACCGCGGGCCGGACGGCACAGGCACCTGGTTCGGGCCGCACGTGGCGATCGGGCAGCGCCGCCTGGCGGTCATCGACATCGAGGGCGGTGCCCAGCCGATGGTCGCGGCCGTCGGGCCGCACGAGCTTCCGGTGGCCCTGGTGCACACCGGCGAGGTCTACAACTTCCGCGAGCTGCGCCGGGAACTGGTCGGGCGCGGCCACCGGTTCGACACCGCCTGCGACACCGAGGTGGTACTCCGGGCATACCTGGAGTGGGGCGTGGGGTGCGTCGAACGCCTGGACGGCATGTTCGCCTTCGCCGTCTGGGACGGCGTACGCGAGGAACTGGTGCTGGCGCGCGACCGGTTCGGCGTCAAGCCGCTCTACTACCATCCCCTGCCGGCGGGCGTGCTGTTCGCCTCGGAGCCGAAGGGGCTGCTGGCAAACCCGCTGTTCCGCCCGGAGGTGTCCGAGCACGCGCTGCCGATCCTGTTCAACGCGCGGCTGGCGTTGCCCGGCGAGACGCCACTGCGCGACCTGTACGAGGTGAAACCCGGCCACGTGGTCCGGGTCGACCGCGCCGGCCGCCACGAGTACCCGTACTGGCGCCTGGTGAGCTGGGAGCACACCGACGACCTGGCGCGGACCGTCGGCACCGTACGCCGGCTGCTCACCGAGGCGGTCGACCGGCAGCTCGTCGCCGACGTGCCGCTCGGCACGATGCTGTCCGGCGGGCTCGACTCGACGGTGCTCACCGCCCTGGCGGTACGCAGCGACCAGCGCGGCGGTGACGGCCCGATGCGCAGCTTCACCGTCGGCTTCGCGGGCGACGAGCGGGACTTCCGGCCAACCGCCCTGCGCCCCGACCGCGACGGCCCCTACGCGCTGCTCGCCGCCAAGCACCTCGGCACCGCACACCGCGACGTGACACTGGACCCGCGCGACGTGCCCGGCGGGGTGGGACCGGTGCTGCGCGCCCGGGACCTGCCGACCCTCGGCCAGTTCGACGGCTCC
This sequence comes from Streptomyces javensis, assembly GCF_039525925.1. NCBI lineage: Bacteria > Bacillati > Actinomycetota > Actinomycetes > Kitasatosporales > Streptomycetaceae > Streptomyces > Streptomyces javensis. The sequence continues at coordinate 63,228 of NZ_BAAAIF010000026.1, forward strand.
CACTACCTGCTCGCGAAGGCGATGCGGGAGGACGCCACGGTGGTGCTGTCCGGGCAGGCCGCCGACGAGGTGTTCGGCGGATACCCGTGGTTCCACCGCAGGGAGACGGTGTGGGGCGACACGTTCCCGTGGCTGGGCAACGCGCCGCGACTCACCGACTGCCTCGCCTTCGACGTGCGCCGCCGGATCCGGCCCCACGAGACCTAACGCGACCGATACCAGACCCTGCGCGCCCGGGTACCACGGCTGCCCGGTGAGACCGGCCTCGACGCCCGGATGCGCGAGGTGCTGTACTTCAGCCTCACCGGGCCGCTGGCGTATCTGCTGGACGCCGTGGACCGGATCGGCATGTCGGTGGGCCTGGAGATGCGCGTGCCGTTCTGCGACCACCGGCTCGTCGAGTACTTGTGGAACGTGCCGTGGTCGATGAAGGTGGCGGACGGCCGGGAGAAGAGTCTGCTGCGGATGGCGACCGAGGACCTGGTGCCGCCGGAGATCCGATGGCGGGCCAAGTCCGGCTACCCGGCGATGCACCACCCGGCCCACGACGCCTGGGTACGCCGCGCCGCCTGCGCCATCGCCGACGACGACACGTCGCCGCTCGCCGGACTGCTCGACGCCGACCGGGTACGCGCCGTCGCCGAGGGCACCGACGACATGATGACGCACGTCAGCGGCGGGCACTTTCTCGTACCGCTGGTCGAGGTGGACCGGTGGCTGCGCGCGTACGGGTTGGGTGTCCGGTCGTGACCGTGCGGCTCGGCGTGCTGGTGCTGCCGGAGCATCCCGGACCGGACGGCCTGTCGGTCTGGCGCCACGTGGAGGACCTCGGCGTACGCCACGCCTGGACGTACGACCACCTGCGCTGGGGCTCCCTGCCGGACCATCCGTGGTTCGACGCCATGACCACGCTCGCCGCGGCCGCCGCCGTCACCGACCGGATCGAGCTGGGCACGCTCGTCGCCTCGCCCAACATCCGGCACCCGGTGAGCACGGCGGCGCAGGCGATGACGCTCGACCAGCTCAGCGGCGGCCGGTTCGTCCTCGGTATCGGCAGTGGCGCCGACGGCCCGGACGCCACGCTGCTCGGCGGCCCGCGGCTCGCCCCGCGGCAGCGGGCCGACCGGTTCGCCGAGTTCGTCGCGCTCGCCGACGCCACGCTGCGCGGCCGGCCCGTCACCACCACCGGGCGATACTACGCAGCCGACGGCGTGCGCCTGGTTCCTGGTTGTGTGCGAGCACCGCGCGTACCGTTCGCCATCGCCGCCACCGGCCGGCGGGGCATGCGGCTCGCCGCCGAGCACGGACAGTTCTGGGTGACGATCGGCGCACCCGGTGTGGCCACCGCCGACGAGGCGTTCCGCGCGCTGGCCGACCAGCTCGCCCGGCTCGACGCGGCCTGCGCCGAGGTCGGCCGGGACCGTGCGAGCCTGCGTACCCTCGTCAACCTGAGCCGGATCGTGCCCGACCCGTACACGACCGTCGGCCGGCTCCGCGAGCTGCTCGCCCGGTGCGAGGACCTCGGGTTCACCGACGCGGTCGTCGCGTACCCGCGTGCCGACGGTGTCTTCGCCGGCGACCGGGCCGCCTTCGAACGCGCCGTCGCCACCACCGTCGGCTGACTCCCGTTGGGCGGGCTGCGAATGCCGCCGAGCCGTGTCCATGGCCTCGCGCATCTCGTCAAAAACGCACCAGTGGACCCGAAGCGGCGGCCCCACCGCTCGCACCCGTTCCACGTTCTGCGCGCCGAGCGTTCGCAACGCTGCGGGGGAGGCTGCCGCCGTTGTCGACGTCGATTCGCCTTCCATATTCTGGGGGCGCTGTGCGCCGTGGAAGAAGCCTTCCAGCAGGCTCGTGTGGTGCAGCTCGACAGTACCTGCGAACGCCCCGAGCCCCGTTCTCCGTGTGACTCCGGCGATGCCCGGTGCCGGCGGCCCCGAGCCCGCTCAGCACCGTCGGCCGTCCTCAGCCCGCTCGTCGTCGGCTGAGCCGAGACCACCTATGAAAGGAACTTTATGTCCCATGCCTTGACCGGCACCACCGGAACCCCGCGTATCGCGCTCAACCCCATCCAGTGGCTCGCTGCCGACGACGGGCTGGATCGACCCGTCCAAGGCGCCCGAGCGGAAACGGCTGCTGTCACTGATCAAGCAGTCCGGTTTCGACGCGGTCATGGTCGAGGTCCCCGCCGACGTCGCGCGGACGGTCGCGGACAAGCGCTTGCACGCCACCGTCGCGGGAGCCGCCCGCCGCGTGGATACGGCGCTGCCCGGCGATCTGGTGGAGACGCTGACGACGCCGGAGGGCTCGCGAGTTCTCGGAGCTGGAGCGGCTGCGCCGGCCGCCGACGCGGACGACAGGGACGGCGTTCGCCCGCGCGCTGGAGCGGGTGGACGAGATCAGCGCGTTCCAGCTCGGGCGGTTGAAGCTGTCGCAGATCCCGCCGAACCGGATGGCGGCGCTCGCCCGGTACGCGTTGGGGTCGAAGGCGGCGTTGTTGGAGCGGGCGGCGGAGCCGAAGCGCACGGCGATGCTCACCGCGGTGATGCGGCACCTGGAGGTGAAGGCGATCGACGAGGCTCTGGACCTGTTCCAGGTCCTCATGGCCTTGCCTGCCGAGACCTATCCCCACACAACCCGCCACGCCGCCGAGCTCACCGCCGGCGAGGGCCACGACCGGTTCGACTTCACCCTCGCCTTCATGATCGACGGCCTCGCACACCGCTAGTCCGTGGGCCCGCGGTGTCAAATGACGGGGCGCCAGCTCGCCGCGGCGACAGGGCGGATTCGGGTGTCCGACGGATGGTGGTCCGGGCGTACGCCATCACTTCCCAGGCATCGCGTCCGTGGCGGCGTTCGCGCAGGCCGGGCGGGTGCGGGTGGCGTAGGAGCGGGCCGCGGTGATCAGTGCGAAGCCAAGTCCGCCGAAGGCCAGTCCGCCGAAGAGCACCATCCAGGTGATTCCCGCGCTGGAGGTGAACGTCCCGTCCGGTTCGATCCGCGGCAGCGCACCGGCGGCGCTGAGCGGGGCGTAGATCACGAGGACGACGCCGTACACCGACAGGCCGATGGCTGACAGCCACGCCGGGAGGAGTGGCAGGAGCCGGGGCACCCGCCGCCCGGTGAGGAGGGGTGTCCAGCGTGGGAAGACCTGGCCCCAGGGGTACATCAGCCCCAGCAGCAGGAAGATCCCGGCCAGCGCGGCCAGGACGGTGACGTCGATGCCCACTGAGGCGAGCGCCTTGGCCGCGCCCGAGCCGCCCGCGTTCTCCTCGCGCCACTTCTCCGCCGTGACGCTCAGCGCGTCGCCGCCGAGTGTCCAGATGGTCTTGACGACCGCCCACGGCAGAAGCCCGCACATCAGCAGGTACACCTGGATCCGGGTCGGCCGGGTCGCCACGGAGGCGGGCGGGTGGACCAGCGGTCCGCTGCCGTCGCCGGGGTGTCCGGCCCCGCACCGCGGGCACCGGTTCCGCAGCCGCCGCCGGTGGGAGACGCCGACCAGTAGCAGCAGGGCCAGGCCCACGGTGTTCAGCAGGACATGGGCGAAGCCGGTGGCGCTCTCCACACCCGACAGCGCCGCCAAGGTGACGACGTACGCGGGCAGGCTCGCCATGCCCATCGCGAAGACGGGGATCGCCACGGCCAGCACCGCCGCCACCGTCACCCGGCCGCGCCGGGCCAACGGCCAGGGGGTGGCCAGGCAGACCCCGGCGGCCAGCAATGCGAGGACGGCCAGCGCGAGCTCGACGCCGGGTGCGTAGGCCACATGCGGTGACCAGGGCACGGTGGTGCCCGTCGCGGCCCAGACCGTCTGGACGGCGGCGTACACCACGCCCCACACCGCGGTGGCATAGGGCGCCCACCGGGGCCACTGTCGCGGCCACACCCGCCACCCGGGCTCGGGGGACGGCAGCCCGGGGTCTGGGCGGGCCGGGGTTCGCGCGGGGACCGTCACCGTGACCTCCGGTTTCGCGGTGCCGACATTCAAGGCTGTCCCGTGGGGGCGGCGGGCGCATCCATCCCGGGGGCCGCACCGCCTCCGCCGCGCGGGGGAGGGCGGATGAGCCTCGCGGATGACACTCCGCCCCGCCCCGGGGGCCGTGCGGATCAGAACAGGACGTTTCCGTTGCCAGCCCGGTGGGCCCGGGTGCGGCGGTGGTCCAGATGGATGAAGGTGCGGTGCAGCCACCGGTCGTAGCCGTCGTACTTGGGTTGGTACGCGGTGCGCCCGTGAATGGCGATGCGGTTGTCCACGACGGCCATCTCCCCCGGCCGCAGGACCAGCGTCCGCACGGCTTGGAGGAACGCGCCCCGCAGCGCCTCCACCGCCACCTTTGCCTCGTCGTCGTTGGCGGTCGTCGCGTGGAAGTCCACCTTCACGTCGGGATCGTCGGGGTCCCCCCTGAGCACCGCGTGCGCGGGGCCGGGGCCGCCGCCGCGGAAGGACGGCGGCGCGGCGGTGGTGAAGCGCTCCTCCCGCAGGACGCACAGCGTCCCGGGGCTCAGCAGCCCCAGGGCGGTGCGGATCGACGACACCAGCGTGCCCGCGTTCAGGGGCTGGTCGTTGCGCAGACAGAGCAGGCCGACGTAGTCGGGGCAGTGCGGATGGAACGCGTTCTCCACGTGCAGCTCCAGCGGGGTGGAGCCGGCGTTGCTCTGTGACTCCTCGCGGCCGGGCACGGGCACCACGTTCTGGACGAGCGCACCGGACTTCTCGTCCTGGTACGCCGCTATCTCGCCGATTTGCAGGGTGACCAGCACGGCGACGGCGGCGGGCAGGGTGGCGGTGCGCTCTACCGACTCGGGCACGGTGGGAGTCAGGGGCAGCTCCGCTTCGTCCACCGGCAGGTTGCGCACGGTCAGAACGCCGTCCCGGCCGGGGTCGTGGCGATAGCGGCGGGTGGCCTCCCGCAGCCGCAATGGAAGACGGCAGGACATTCTCCGGGCCTCGGCCACCCAGTGCGGATCGTCGATGAGGCCGGGAGCGGTGGCGGCCAGTTCGGGCGCCAGCGCGCCCGTCTCCCGGCGCTCCGCGGCGGACAGGTTCACAGTGGTCATGTCTCTCCTAGAGGTCCTCGGGGCCGACCTGTGACGCCGGCACAGGCCGGCGCGACGGGGTCGCGCGGCGGGTGAGGGTCACGGGCAGCGAGGGTGAAGCCCCAGATGAGGTTGGACTGCATGCGCCGCGGCGCGCCGCGCGGCGTGACCCGACCCACCCGGGCCAGGAACTCCTCGAAGAAGATGGCCAGTTCGCTGGTGGCGAGCGCGGAGCCGAGGCAGAAAAGTGCGTGCCGGTGGCGAAGGTGAGGTGGCGGTTGGGGGTACGGGCGATGTCGAAGCGGTCGGGATCGGCGAACACCGCCTCGTCACGGTTGGCCGCGGGCAGCCACACCGCCATCTGGTCGCCGGTCCGGATCCGGTGGCCGCCGAGGTCCACCTCGCGCCGCGCGGTGCGCAGCACGTGCAGTGCGGGGCTGGTGAAGCGCAGGATCTCCTGGACGGCGGACGGCAGGAGCCCGGGCTCGGCGCGGAGCCGGGCCCACTGGTCGGGCGCCCGGAGGAATGCCAGCAGCCCGCCGATGGTGGCGTGGCGGGTGGTCTCGGTGCCACCGGAGATGAGCCCGTTGCAGTTGAGCAGGATCTCCTCGTCCGTCAGGGGCGCACCGTCGACGGTGCCGTGGGCGAGGGCGCTGACGATGTCCTCCTGCGGGTCGCGCCGCCGCCGGGCCAGCAGGTTGTCGTAGTAGACGAGGAGTTCGGTGTGGGCCTCGGCGATCCGCTGGGGGTCGGTGCCGGCGTTCTCGTCCGCCCCGAAGGCGATCATGGTGAGCTTGGGCATGAAGTCCCAGTCGGCTCGCGGCGCGCCGAGCATGTCGGAGATGACCGAGACCCCGGGCTGCCGGCCGAGCGGATCCGCTTCGTGATCGAGGACACCGCCCCGGTCGCGGTCGCAGGTGGGTGGTTGTCACCTTCAGGAACGACAGCGGGGCGGCGTCAAGCGCCTCGACGACGTGCGGCGGCTGCTGGACGCCGGGGTGCGGGTATACGCCGAGGAGCCCCGCCTGGCCGCCCACGGACTGGACGGCGAGGGGCGCCTTCTGGACAGGGTACGGCCGCTGCCCGCGGACGAGGCCGCGACGCGGTGGTCCACCTACCGGATGGTGTGCTTCTTGTAGTGGCGTGGCTCCGCCCCCCAGCGCGCCGCCGCACATTGCACTCGCCGGCCCCGCCGGACGCGGCGCGAAGCATTTCCCTGCTGTCCGAGACGATGTCGGGTGGGCGGATCGCTGGTCGTCGCTTCAGCCGGCACCAGACCATCCGGATGCTACGGGGTCCCCTCCTCACGCGAAGAACACGGAACGTGGTCGACGAGGTCGGCGACCGCCCGGATCTGTCGCACGGCGGTGTCCTCATCGCCCGGTCGGCTGTGCAGGGAAACGGTGTTTGGCGCTTCGTCCGTCGGAGGCGGGCCACGCCATATAGCCGAATCCATTGCCACCGTGTCCCCAGTACCCGCCGCCACAGGACAGCGGGGTCCAGTTGAGGCCGAGGCCATCGCGCGTGCCCGGCGGGGTGCCGTGGTCGGCGGGCACTTCGACGGTGCGGTGCATCTCAGCCATCTGGGCAGGGGCCGGAAGCTCACCTCCTACCAGCGCGGTGAAGAATCGGTTGGTGTCATGCGCCGTGCTGATCATCGACCCGTCGGCGTCACCGTCGAAGGGCAGATAGGCGATTGTGGTGTCGGCCATGGCACCGCCGGGCTCGAACTACTGGTAACCGCGGGCGTGCGGGCCGGGCAGGAAGGGCCAGTTGCCGGGGGTGAGCGTGCGCGTGAGCCGCAATGGACGCACGATCCTGGCCTGCACCTCCTGTGCCCAGGAACGGCCTGTGACCGCTTTGATCACCATGTTCACGAGGAGGTAATTGGTGTTGGAGTACTTCCAGCCGGCGCCTTGGCCACGGACGACGCCCGGCAGCCGTCTGTCCACCGTGTCGTCCAGCGACAGCCGTCCCTCGCCGACGAGTTGGAGCAGCACGGTCGCCATGAACGTCTTCGTGGTGCTGCCGATCCGCACATACGCGTTCCGAGGCACCGGCCGTCCGGTGCTGAGGTCACCGACCCTGCTGCGGGCTGTTCGCACTCCCCGGGGCGTTTCCAGGGTGACCGACACGCCCGTGACGCCATTGTCATGCAGCGCTTCGGTGTCCCGTGTTGCAGTTGGGAGGGGCGGACGGTGGCTGCGGTTCCGGCCCCTGCCGGGCCGAGTGCGACCACCTATGAAACGCGCTGAGGCGAAGTCGCACTATCGGTGCGCATCTCCGGGTTGTGTTGGCTGATCAGCTGTGTGCTGGGAGCGGTCTTGGCGCCGGGTGGCGTGGAGGGAGCCGAGCAGGTGGAGGGAGTGGGCGCTGGGGCTGCCCGGTTCGGCGTGGTAGATGACGAGCTGCTGGCCGGGTGCCTCGCGTACGTCGAACGCCTGGTAGGTAAGCGTGAGCGGACCGACGTCCGGTTGGAGGAAGTGTTTGGCGTCCTGCGTCTTGCCTCGCACGGTGTGGGACTGCCACAGGCGCGCGAAGTCCGTGCTGTGCTCGGTGAGGGTGCCGACGAGTTCGCGCAGCCGCGGGTTGTCCGGTTCGAAGCCGGTCGCCTCGCGGAGGTTGGCGACGGTGGCTTGTGCCGCCCGGTTCCAGTCCGTGTAGAAGGTGGGGCCGGCGGGGTCGAGGAAGGTCATGCGGGCGAGGTTGTCCGCCGGGGTGAACGCCGAGTAGAGGGCCTGGGCCAGCGCGTTGACCGCGAGGAGGCCGAGGGTTCGGTTCATGACGAACGCCGGGGTGTTGGGGTAGCCGTCCATCAGCTGTCGCAGGGCGGGGCTGACGCGCCCGGTGGAGTGAGGCGAGAGTCGGTCGCCGGGCGTGGCCCCGGCCAGCCGGTACAGGTGCGCCCTGGCGTCCTCGTCGAGGTGCAGCGCGTGACTGAGGGCGTCGATCACCTGGGGCGAGGGGTTGCGTTCGCGGCCCTGTTCCAGGCGGGTGTAGTAGTCGGCGTTCACTCCGGCCAGGACGGCGACCTCCTCGCGGCGCAGCCCGGCGACTCTGCGGGTCCCGTGGCTCGGCATCCCGACGTCGTGCGGGCGCAGGGCGGCGCGGCGTGCGCGCAGGAAGTCCCCCATGCGGTTGTCGTCCATGTCTTCAGGCTAGGCGGCGCGCCGCCGTGCTGCCTGGGTGTGGTGCACCCAGGGAGCATGCGTCCTGGTTGGTCGCCGCTGACCTGCGCAGACTCGGTGGAGCGGGAGGGACCGCACTGTTCGAGGAGAGGGGGCCGCCATGGCCGCGATCGAGGACGGCCACGTGGATGTGGTCGGTATGTGGGTGACCGAGGACGGGCACATTCGGCAGGAGCTGCTGCCGGACGGCCGTTACGACGAGGCTCGCGGCGAGCGGGCCAGTGCGTACACCGGCCGTTACACGGTCACCGGTAGTCACCTGGACTACGTCGACGACACCGGGTTCACCGCCACAGGGGACATCCGCGACGGAGTGCTCTACCACGAACACCTCGTGCTCCACCGGGAGCAGAGGTCGTCCTAGCGGGGCGGCGAGCGTAGCGGGACAACGGGGTTCGGGCAGCAGCTGCTCCGGTCGGGGAGACCGACTCCTCGTGGGAGCGGACCGACTGCCGAGGCAGGCAGCAGTCGCTGACAGACGTATCAAACGCAAGGGAAGGACCGTATTCATGACCGGACGACGTCTTGAGGGCAAGGTGGCCCTGATCACGGGCGCGACCGGGGGATCGGTGCGGCGACCGCCGAACTCTTCGCCCAGGAGGGCGCCCGGCTGGTGATCACCGATGTAGCCCAGGAACCCCTCCAGCAGCTGCCGCGGCGCATCGAGGCGGGTGGCGCGGAGGTGGCGACCGCCCTCCTCGATGTCTCCTCCGCCCGGGAGCGGGAGGAGGAGACGGCCCTCGTACGCGATCGTTTCGGCGTGCTGGACGTGCTGGTGAACCTCGCCGGAATCCTGGACTGGCCGGGTATCGAGGCCGGCTCGGAACTCGTCGTCGACGGCGGCCTCACCGCACACTGAACAACCCGCCCGCCGGGCGTCCACGGCGCCACCCGTGCGCACGCCCGGCAAGCGCGCTCATCTCCTGTGCCGTCTGCCTGGTGAGTGCGTGACCGTACAGCAGCCCAGACAGCCGGCGCGGGAAACTGCGCGCGACCCCGATCTTTACGAGAGGACCTCATCATGACGCCCACCGCCGCGTCTGCCGAAGCATCCGAGTTCGCCGGGAAGACCGCCCTGGTCACCGGGGCCGCGCGCGGCGTGGGCAAGGAGACCGTGGCACTGCTCCATGCCCGCGGCGCCCGCGTCGTCGCCGTCGACCTGCGTCCCGACGTCACGACCCTGGGGGACGAATTCCCCGGCGTACTCGCCATGCGGGGCGACATCACGCGGGAGGAGACCGCCGTCCACGCGGTCCGCTCGGCGCTGGACACCTTCGGAGGACTGGACATCCTGGTGAACAACGCCGGACGCACCCTGAACAAACCCGTCACCGAAACCACCGCCGAAGACTGGGACACCGTGATGGCCGTCAACGCCCGCGGATCCTTCCTCTGCGCCCGAGAAGCCTTCCGAACGATGCAGAGCCGGGGCGGCGGGACCATCGTCAGCACCGGGTCCTACGCCGGCACGGTCGCCCTGCCCGAAGGCGCCGCCTACAGCGCGTCCAAGGGCGCCCTGGCCCAACTGACCAAGGTGCTCGCCGTCGAAGGCGGACCATGGGGCATCCGCGCCAACCTTGTCGCCGCAGGCGTCATCGAGACCGACTTCCTCGACACGATCCGCCCCGACAGCCGCGCCTACCTGGCATCGTTCGCCGACGCCCAGCCCCTGGGCCGAGTCGCACAGCCCGAAGAGATCGCCGAGGTTCTCTGCTTCCTCGCCTCACCACGCTCCAGCTTCATCACCGGAGCCGTGGTACCCGCAGACGGCGGCTTTACCGCCGTCTGACGTGACGGGGCCGATCAGCCGTTGCTCGGACACACCACCCTGCCTGCCGGACGGCGGGTTGCCGGGAGTTCGTCATCGCGTCTCCGCACGTGATCGACCGGCGGTGTCTGTCGCGCCACGGGCACGGGGCACCGTGAGCCCCAGGTCGAGTCGCTGGTCCATGTCCAGGCGGAAGGTGCCGTAGGGGTTGACGTTGGACCAGAACAGCGCGGTCAGGCCGCGCCGATCCTCCTCGCTCAGCCTCGATGCCCAGGTCGGTTCGGCCAGGACCTGCTGCACCAGCAGGGTGTTGATGTGGACGAGCGCGGACTGGAGCAGGTGCAGGGCGAGCATCGAGGTCTCGGCGTGCTCCTTGTCCGGGCCGGTCAGGGCGCTGTCCTTGCCGTAGTGGAGCATGGTGTTCGCGCTGTTCCAGTTCTCCACGACCTGAAGCCCGCCGTGGATCTCCCGGCGCAGGCCAGGACTGGCCAGGTAATCGCAGGCGAACACCGTACGAACTGCGCGGCCGAGTTCTTCGAGAGCCTGGTAGGTCGGGTGCTTGGGGCCGCCGCGGGTGAAGCGCCGCAGAACCTGCTCGGCCTCCGCCGTCCCGAGCCGGAGCGCGGTGGCGTACTTCACCATCTGGTCGTACTGCTGCTCGATCAGGTCCCAGCGGATCGGCCGCGTTAGGGAGGGTCCGAGTGCGGGCCAGCCGGGCGGGGTGTCGTCCGGACGGTACAGGCGGATACTGCCGATGTTTTTCAGCCGCGGCAGCAGGCGGAAGCTGAGCAGCTCGGTGAAGGCGAACCCAACCACGCTCGCACCGTGGGCATCGACGTAGTTGGACTCGATCTCGGCGTCCGTGCAGTGCCGCAGCAGGCCCTCGATCATCGCCGCGACCTCGGACGACGAACAGCTCTTGAGCTGGGAGTAGATGCAGACGTTCTTCCGCTCGACGTGCCAGCAGATCATCACGCCGTTACCGCCGTAGCGGGCGTGGTACTCCGTCATGAAGTTCGAGGACCAGGACTCGAACTTCTTCGAGTCCGACGCGCACGCGGTGCCCTGCCCCACCAGTCGGTATCCCGGGCGGCGAAGGTGGCGTTCAACAGCTTCGTTACAGCGGCCCGCAGATTGTCCACCGTGATGAAGTGCCGGCGCACGTGCCGCAGCGCAGCCTCGCTCTCGCGGTGCTCGCCGGTCGCCACGATGGCGCGGATGCCCATGTTCGTGCCCAGTGCGAAGAGGGCCAACGATCTAAGGACTCCGCGTCAGCCTCGCCGGGCCGAAGCCAAGCTCGGCCAACTCGACGCGGCACCTTCCGGCAGCCCGGTTCTACTGGGGCTGCCGACGCCCCGACCCACCCCGCAGGGGTGATCAGGCTCCAGGGGACGACGATCAGCCATCGTCTGCTGCGAGACGAGGGCCCCGCCGCCATTTATGCGGGATATCACCCCCCTCTCATCGATGGCCCTTCTCCGAGACGGTGTGCGAGCTGGAGCAGGTCTGGCAGGTAGAGCACTCGTCCGCGTATCGCGTCTTCGAAGCTACCGGTGGTGCGTAGGGCCCAGACGGAGGAGCCCAGGCAGGGCCAGACGGCACCGTTGAACTCGGTCGCCTGATCGGGGTGCCAGTCGGGCGAGAGGACGGTGTCGTAGCGGCTGCGGTGGTCGGGGTGGATAAGGGCCAGGATGTCCGGGAGCGCAGTGAGGGGGTTGATGTCTTCGAACGTGACGCGGATGAGTTCGTGGAAGATCGCGGTGCCTTCCCAAGCCGCGCGGTCCCCATGGGTAAGGGCAGCGATACGGCGGGCCGCGTCCATGGTGGCCTGTTGGCCAGCGGCCGCGAAGTGGACTGCGGAGGTCGATGCCCGCATCAAGGAGCCGTTTCCCGCTGCTCGTTGGTTGACCTGGAAATGGATCGCGGCGGCAAGGTCCCAGGGCATGCCGTTGGTCAGGACGTCTTCGGTATGCAAGTCGATGTCCTTGGGGTCTGACGCTGCCCACCGCTGGAAGCGGGCGAAGATGTCCGGCAGATCCAGCCCGCGCCGCTCCAGCAGCGACTCCGCGACCAGGACGGCCATCTGCGTGTCGTCAGTGGCCTCGCCGGGGTCCCAGCCACCGCCTCCGCACATCTCGTCACCGGCACCAGGCGTGGGAAACCGTGCGGAGAACGCTCCCTGGGGGCCGAACTCGAAGGGGCCGCCCAGGGCGTCGCCCACCGCTGAGCCGACGATCGCGCCAGCGGCCCGCTGGGGATCCACTTCATTCGCGCAGGTTATCTGCGTTGCGCCGATGGCCGCGAGGGACTATTCCTTCTTCGGCTCCCCGAACCAGATAGTCGCCCGCACAAGCGATGTGAAGGAGCTCCGAGCCTTGAAAGGGCCGACGGCCGACCCTCGGTTGTCGGCCTCATCTCGTAGTGCAGAGAAGTCACGAGCCCGAAACTGACAGCTCAGCTCCAAACGGGACGCATGGGACACCTCCTACGCCCCCCTGGAATGTCCCAGCGTTGTAGGGTCTCAAATTCCATGTCCTAATCTCATGGCCGATGTCCTGTCGGTAGCCGATCGGACATGAATCTGAGACTGGCTGGTGTCCTGTCGCATTGAGAACCGAAGCGCGGTAGCAGGCACAGCGGCAGGTTCGTTGTCGACCATGGCCGCTGAGATGGCGACCTGCCCGGTGCCGCGGCTCCAGTAGGGTCCGATCATGACTACGGGACACCCGAACTCGTGGGCTGCCGACGCGATCCGGCGGGTACGGACAGACGGCCTGCATCTGACACCGACGCCCCTGCGTCCGCTTCCACTACTCGCGATCCGGGACGTCGAGATCTACGTCAAGGACGAGTCCGCACATCCCACAGGCAGCATGAAGTATCGCCTGGTGCGGGCCATGTTCTGTGAGGCGATCGCCAGCGGCGCTATCAGGTCGGACACACCGGTGATCGCGGCTACGAGCGGAGCGGTTGCTGTCGCCGGAGCCCACTTCGCGAGGCTGTTGGGCCTGGTGTTCACCGCTGTCGTACCAGCGAAGACCTCTGCGGACGTCCTGGCCAGGATCGAAGGGGAGGGCGGACGGTGGCAGGTGGGCGAGCAGCCGCCCGCTGCGGTGCAGGAGGAGGCGAGGGCGTTGGCCGAGCAGCTCGGCGGCCACTTCCTGGACCACTTCAGCGACGCGGAGCGGGCGGTGGCCGGGTGTGGTGAGCCGACGATCGCCGACGAGATCTTCGATCGGATGAGCGGGGAACCGCACCCGATCCCGGAGTGGATCGTCACTGGTGCCGGAACCGGGGCGACTTCGGCAGCGATCGGACGCCACCTGCGGCGACACGGTCATCCGACGCGGCTGGCCGTGGTGGACCCGGAGAACTCCGCCTACTTCCCCGCGTGGGCGAGCGGGTGTGGCGACTACACCACGGGGATGCCCTCGCGGATACCTGGCATCGGTCGCCCACGCACCGAGCCCGGCTTCCTGCCGACGGTGATCGACTTGATGATCCCGGTACCGGACGCGGCGTCCATTGCGGCCATGCGGTGGCTTCGCACTGCTGCCGGGATCGAAGCCGGACCGGCGACCGGCACCAACTTCTGGGGAACGTGCCACCTCGTGGCACGGATGCACCAAACGGGGATGCGGGGCAGCGTCGTCACCATCATCGGCGACGTCGCTGATCCGTACCGGAACACCCACCTCAATACGGAGTGGGTGCGTGCGCGGGGACTCGACCCCGCGCCGTACGAAGCCGACATCGAGCTGTTCGCCCGCACCGGTGACTGGGCGGTCGGGTAGCGACCCGCGTGACGGCCGGGCGCGGATGCCCCTCAGACCTCTATCCCGGCTGGATGAGACGGAGACTGACTTCGCCGGGCAAGAAGGTCTCGGCTGAGGACCGCAGTCACCTCGCGGCGTTCCCCGAGATCGTGGTGCTGACGCACCTGATCCTCGACCCGCCCGCAGCCGCCCTCGATCCCGAGGAGCTCCATCTGGCGACGACCGCCGAGCTGAGCCAGGGATTGCACGGATCTACACCACTCTCGGACCCCAGGACCCCCTCTACCGGAGGTTCTGCCTCTATCGAGATCGCGACTTCCGCGAAAGCCAGGTCGTTTGAGAACCCCGGGCCTCCGCCTTCTCAAACGACCTGGCATCAGAAGCCGTATCTCAACCGATCGTGGAACGTGTGGGTCGAACAGGTTTCCCGCCGGGGTGATCTTCCGGTGGTACGCGCATGAAGGCAGGGCCTCTCGGTAGCTCGGGGATGCGAATCGAACCGAGCAAGCCGGGAGGCCCTGGTGTCGTTGTTGTATGCGTCCGAGCCCGTCCAGTTCAACTCGGCTGCTCCATCGTGTGACTGTCTCGCGCACGTGTACGGCAACGCGGCCGGTCATCCCGACCGGGTGCGCCGGTATCCGTCGGACATGACGGACGCTGAGTGGGCGGCCGTCCGGCCTTTGGTGCCGGTGCCGGCCTGGCTCCAGGGGCGGGGCGGGCAGCCCGAGGGCTACTGCCACCGCCAGATGCTGGACGCGATCCGTTACCTGGTCGCGGGAGGGATCTCCTGGCGGGCAATGCCGGCGGACTTCCCCGATTGGGGCCGGGTCTACGCCTTCTTCCGCCGGTGGCGCGAGCACGGCCTGATCGCCGAGTTCCACAACCGGCTGCGCGGAAGGGTCCGTGAGCGTGAGGGCCGTGAGACCGAACCCACAGCGGGGGTCATCGACGCGCAGTCGGTGCGGGCCGCAGCTTCGGTGCCGGCCGCCTCACGCGGCTACGACGGCGGGAAGAAGGTGCCGGGCCGCAAACGGCACATCGTGACCGACACGCTCGGTCTGCTCCTGGGCCGTCGCGGTCACCGCCGCAAACATCGGTGACCGGGACGCCGCCGTGGGGCTGCTGGCCCGGCTGCGCCGTCTGCACCGCGACATCACCCTCGTCTGGGCCGACGGCGGCTACACAGGCGGCCTCGTCGACTGGGCACGAGAGGAACTGGCGCTGATCCTGGAGATCGTCAAACGCACCGACGACACGCGGGGTTTCGTGGTGCTGCCGAGGCGGTGGGTGGCAGAGCGCACGTTCGCGTGGCTGATGAACTCCCGCCGCCTGGCCCGGGACTACGAGAGGCGGCCGGAGAACAGCGAGGCGATGATCCGGTGGTCGATGGTTACACGGATGAGCAGGCGTCTGGCACGGCCACGGGCCGCCGCCCGGCACTGAATGCCCCCGACACCTCCAGGAGGAGCCACCCGCGATCCGCCAGACGTCTGGCCTTCGACCGCACCCCTTCGACCTTCGCCGGCGTCGCCCCAAGGCCCAGCGCCACCGCGATCTCCTTGGCCTTCACCGGTCCCTTGCCCGCTGATCGTTGTTCATCCAGCACGCCCAGAATCCGCTGGTAGTCCGGCGCCAGCACGGTCACCGGCAGCCCATCCCGCCAAGGCGGCACCGTCGAGCCCGGCATCGGCACGGCCGACGGCGCCGTTTCCCGCTCGCCCTCGGCCCCGGTCACGGCAGTGGACTCGGCCGCGGAGGCGGCCAGGGCCTCGACCAGTTCCTCCCGCGCGATCACCCGCCGGTCCAGCTCGATCTCCGCCGCCTCCAACACCTCAGCCAGCCGCGCGGCTTCCTCCCGCAGACCCTCCACCCGCACACGGGCAGCCGCCTCCCGCTCCTCCAGCATTCCCAGCACCGACGCCACCGCGCACCCCTCGGCCATCAAGCGGACACAAGACGCCGCATCCCTCCCTCACCCCGATCGAAACCATGCCTGACCAGCAAGAATCAAACGATCACGTTCGGTTGAGAGACGGCTTCTCACAGCACGTCAACGGCAGCCGCTATCTGACAGATGTGCTTCGACAGGACAGCTGGTCAGGGCCCTCACTCGTTTGGGTGGTACGGCCGCAGTGCGGACTCCCCGAGAACAGTGTGCTGGCACCGGCGTTGCGGGCAATCGCCCGGGCTGGGGTGCAGCACGAGTCAGCCCTGACGCTGATCGTTTGCGGTGCCTGCGACAGCAGGCCCGCAGTTCGCGGGAAGCGAGCTCATCACCATGGCGATAGCCGCAGCTGCGGTGTCAGCTTCACCGATGACCGTTCCACGAGAAGGACCGCAGACGCGATACCGGCCGTCGCTCAGCGGATCGATGAACGGCACGTCCCATGAGTACGGGAACCCGGTGCAGGTCGTGAAGTGAAGTGACCAGTGGCTGGTGAACGGATACAAGTGCCGCAGCTTAGGTTCGGCGGACGTGGCTCGGCGAGCGCCAGTGTCTGGCGGGCGAGGTCGAGTCGATCGGCCTCCTGGCGCAAGTCCTCCAAGAGGATCCGCCACTGCACGGTGACTGCTTCGGCTGCGCCGTGCTCATGTGCTTCGGCCAGCTCGCTCACCTCGATGAAGGAAGCATCCTCCTGGATCTCGCGGAGCCTGGCCCCGTTACGCCAACCTGCCGCAGCTCGGGCCAGTTCGCCCAAATCGGAAGTCGAGCCCGAGAGCAGCTGAACCCCTTGGTACGGGCCGTTGATGTTGAACCAACGGCTCTCTGATCCGATGAAGATCCAGCAGGGTTCCCGACCGGGGATCGTGCTTGTGACGCCGGCTGTCCGCAGCGGGTCCGAATCGTTGCTCAGCACCGCACCCAGATCGAGGCCCTGCCCGGCCGCAGCCAATGCCAGGGCCGCGGCCAGACTGCCAGCAGCCTCAAGATCCGGATAGAGATCAGGATCGGCGGTAGTCGGTTCGTGTCGAGCGGGGCGCGGGGAGCTCGAGGTCACCGCCGGAGTCTGCCGTCTGTGCTGAGGAAATGGCCACCCTCGTGAGACGGAGCTCCTATGCCACACCGTGAGACTGGTCGCAGAGCACCAGGTCAGCGAGCTGCCTCATGCCATGAGCCGAGAGATCCTACAAGCGTAGACACGCCAACGGCAGAGTGCCCAGCTCAGACCACTTATCTGCCTGATGCAGGTACTGGAGCCGGGCCCTGCTGGGTTGCGCTGGGGCGACCGGCGGGCGATACCGCCCCCGTCGGCTTCAGGGCGTCGGGAGATGGCGGGCATCGCAGGCGGTGCACGGTTCGCTGCCCGGCCGGGTGAGCTCGCGCAGCGCCTGGTCGAGCGTGAGGTCCGCGTCGCCGGTCGGTGTCCAGCATGACTCGTGGTGGATGACCCGGCGCCCGGGGCCGCCGGCGGGTGCGGGCAGGTGCTGCACGCTCCACCGGCCTGCCGGGGCGGCGGGGGAGGAGTGGGGCGGTCGGGCTGGCCGAGGTTCCGGCGGGTCGGCACGGTGGAGTAGTCGGTGCCCTCGATGGCGTTGATCAGGCGGGCGGGGACACTCATCACGATCGAGTCGGGCTCGACCGTGATGCGGTTCGGCAGCTCCACCTCGGCCCATACGGGCAGACGTCCCTCGTACCACCAGCCGCCCCCGGCGCTGCGGCGGTCGAGGCGGCCGATGACCTGAGCTGTGACGCTCTGGCCGTCAGCCGGCTCGACCCACGCCGGAGGCCCGGGGGCGTCCGGGTCCGGAGCGTCAGGGCTGGAGGCGTCCACAGCTACGCGGCGGACGCGACGTCATGGGCGTGTTTGAGTACCATCCGAGCAGTCACGCAGTCCGGGCCCTCCAGGGTTGCCCAGAAGGGATGGGTGACGACGTTGAGGGTCAGCTCCCGCTGCCGGTCCCGCAGCCGCTGAACCTCCGCTTGGTCCTCCTCGGACCAGTCGTCGGTCGCGGGGCGCTGCCGCGGGCGCCAGATGTCGGTATCACTGAACCCCGGGTGCGGCTCAACGGACCACGGGAGGCCCTTGAGAAGCACCGTGAGGTCGCCGGCGACCTGGTGGAGTTCTTCCCGCGCGTCGAGCAGGTCCGAGGGGAAGTCGAAGGCTCCGGCCATGGCCAGAATGATGCGCCTGTTCGATTCTTGAGGCGGTGAACGCACACGGAGTGTCGGTAGCTGTGACTGAGCGCCGTAGTTGGCGACTTTGAGCGCAGCGGCCAGCCGGTTCGGCGGGACCTTGTTCAGCTTCACCCGCCCCAGCCGGTACGCGGCGATCTCATCCACCCGCTGCAACGCACTCTTCATCGCGGTGCCCGTGGTCCGCGTCGGCGGCCGGCGCAGCTGCTCCAGGTACGAGTACCGCCTGCCCTCCGGCGTCTTCAGCAGCGCCACCAGGTCCCCCGCCAGGGACGGGTCCACCCGCCGGGTGGCCTTCGCGACCGTGGTGTGCAGCCGGTTCTCTGCGATGCGGCGGACCTCCGCCACCTCTCGCGCCAGCACCGACACACCCGGCAGTAGCACCCGGTTCCGGCGCAGCCATCCCACTGCGTGGTCGAACAGTGCCTTCGGCCCCTCCGCATGCGCCGTCCACGCCCGCCCATGCAGGAACGCCCGGAACCTCCGGCCCATCGCATAGTCCTCGTACGGGTGGTAGCCGTACGCGTCGCGGATCTCCCACGCGTGGTCGTACACCGTCTGCCGCCGCTCCGTGTACCGCTTGACACACGACGCGTCCTCGATCCCCAGCTGCTCGGCCAGGTGCTCGACCACCAGCCACGGCACATTCAACGGGTCCTCGCCCAGGAACGTCCCCACGTACCGCACTGTGCACATCTGGAGGACGAAGCCAAGCTGGTGATGCTTCGTACGTCGCAGCGCGATCAGATCGCGGTCGACGTCGTCCAGGAAGAAGAAGCGCTCCAGCTCCGGGCGCGTGGGCTCCTCAGCGAACTTGCCGTACGCCTCAGCCTGCTCATCAGATAAAAACTCCACCGGCATACGACGGACGTAACCACCCACATCAAGCAGCCGGAGATCTTTCAGCGAACACCCGCACACAACAGATCGCTCATGCTAATGGATCACAGCGAGCCGACCATGATCAATCTCATCGATACTGGCTGTTCCGTTGGTCCCCACGGCCGGCGATGCCGAGGGTGTCCTGGGCCCAGGCGGCGAACTCGTCTCCGCCGTCGGTCAGGGCGCTGGAGGTGCGGCTGCTGTGCCGGGCACCGATCAGCTGGATCTCGACTTGTTGAACGTGTGTGTCAGGGGCGCGAGGCGGTGCACCTGCTTCGGTGGCCGGGGCGGTGGCCGCATGCCTGCGCCTCCAGATGGAAGCCGCTGCCGTGGACGAACTTGACGGCTCGGGTGTTCTGCTTGCCGTGCGAGTGCACGGTCGCCGAGCAGGCACCGCTGTCCCGCCAGGAGCCGTAGTCGATGTCCCAATAGAGAGTGACCGTGTCGCCCCGGCTGGCGCCGGTGATCGTGGCCCAGTAGTAGCGCGGTCCCCCGCGTCGGTTGCCGTAGCGCAGCTGTATCCGAGCGTTGCCGATCTTCGTCACGGGGCCGATGTGCCGCCTGTTGCTGGGGATATAGGTGTTGGGATTGACGCTGGGGCCGCAGGTGCTGGCCACCGTCTGGCTGCCGGGCGCCGTCTGAGGTGTCGCGGCTGTGACGGCCGGAGTGCCGATCAGCACGGTGGCGGCGGCTCCCACCGCAGTGATCAGGCCGGTATTCAACATGGGCGTGAGGCGGAATCTCCCCCATGCCCTGGCCGACATCTTCCTTATGATCATCACGTTGCCTCCCGCTTTTGGTCTGTGTGTCGTGATGCGCATGGCGGGGCGTGATCCTCGTGGCGAGGCCCGCCACGGACGCGGAGTCAGCGCCTGCGAGTTGCTTGTCGGCTAGGCGGGTCCCACCGGCCGTAGGTGCGTATGAGGGGCGGACGGCACGGGGCGGGGTGGCCTACGGTCGCACGGCGCGACGCCGTCTGTTGCTCGCGATCGTGCCGACCGAGCCTCCAGGGCGAGCTGCCGTTGCCGACCGGCCGCCGTGGATCTCTGCTGTGCCGGGGGCCAGTCAGCGGCGCAGGTAGTCCCAGGTGTGGCTACCGACGATGCCGTCCGCGCCGTCGGCAATATGGTGGTGGCTCTGGAGCCACTCGACAGCCTTGAGGGTGCTGGGGCCGAAGCTGCCGTCGACAGACAGCCAGATGGGGTAGTCCGTGTGCTGGTTGATGATGTCCTGTATCTCCCTGACAGCGCTGGCGTTGGAGCTTCCTTCGCTGATGGTCGCGGTGCCGTAGTAGTAATCGCACGTGTAGCCGACGGTGGAGCGGTAGGTGCAGGAGTGCACGGCGGCGGCCTGGGCGGTCGGTTTGGTCACCGGGGTGTCGGCGGCCGCAGCCGCTAATGCGGCCGTTACGGGTACGGTGACGAACAATCCAGCGGTCAGGATCAGGGCGCTGACGGCTCGGGTACGGGCGGACGGAATGGGCATCTCTGTCTCCTGGCAGGAAGCAAGGCTGGTCGACCTTGGCGGTCGGCTTTCAGCAGCTCGGAAGATGGGGCACCTTGGGCGCCGCTCCGCGCACGTAGTGGTTACTCACCCAGGCCGGGTCGCTGCCGGACAGCAGGGTGACCTTCGTCCACCACTTGTTTCCCGAGACCTTGCTGGTGTGCCGATTGGTCTGGCAGTACGCCCGGAGGGTCGCGTTGGACACCCTTATGGCGACCCCGCAACTCTTGCGCGGGCACTCCCGCAGGGCCACCTGCGTGCCCTTGATGCGGATCTTCCTGACGCGGGTGGCTGACCTGTCGGACACCGGCACTAGCGTCGAGGCCGCGGCCGATGCGCTGTCGTCGGCTGCCCCTGTGCTGGCCGACCGCGCTGATGCGACGTTGGTGGCGGACGTGGGCGTAGCGGCGGCTGCGGTGCCAGCGATGCCGGCGAGCGTGATCGCCGCCATAGCGAGCGCGCAGCCGCGCGCTGAGGACTTGTCGTTCCTCACTGCTTCTCCTTCTGCTGGATCGAGCCAGGCGGCTCGCTGTGGTCTGCAGGAATCAAGCCTTGCCAGGCGGTTGGCCCCGGCGGGGCTGCGTAATCGGTGTGCTGCTGATCCGGCCTCCGCGTCTGGGCGGGTGCCGTGGGTTAGCGCGCGTTCCATGGCGTGCTCGCGCGATGAATGGCTCCCCGCTGGTGTTCGCTTGTGTTCACCGGCGATAGAAGTGAATACGGTCGTGATGACCGGTCGATTGCGGCCATCCGATCATCACAGGAAGCTCTCCGGAGTGCCTTAACCAGGTGCGCCAGGTACTTAGCTTGGTGTGCCAGCCTGGGTGCTGTGGTGGTGTGCTTGGTTCCGGTAGTCGCTGGGGGTGTTGCCGTGAAGAGCGCGGAAGGCGCGGGTGAAGTATGCGGAGTGGGGGAATCCCCAGCGTGCTGCGATGGCGTGGATGGGCACGTGACGCTTCAAAGGGTCAGCCAGGTCTCGGCGGCAGCGTTCGAGGCGCTGGCCGCGGATCCAGGAACGGACCGTCACGCCGTGCTGCTGGAAAAGCCTGTGCAGTGAGCGAACCGAAATGTGGTGAGCTGCTGCTATCTCACCCGCAGTGAGGGCGGTGTCGCCGAGGTGACGCTCGATGAACGAAGTGATGCGCAGGTACAGGAGGCGTTGACGGGAGTCGAAGGGAATGCCACTCTCGCGCTCCAGGAACTGCGCCAGTGTAGCGGTGACCAAATCCAGGCCGATGGTGCCGAGTCGCGCGGCGTCATGTGGCGTGTAGCTCGTGCTGTCTTCTGTCAGGTGGGTGAGGAAGGCTGTCAGCAGGCGTCCCATGCCCTGATCGCCGGGAAGGGCTCGGCAGATGAGCTGATTGATGTGGTGGGCCGGCAAGGGAAGCAGCGTACGGGGGAACTGGATGAGAATGTTCCCGCCGTCGGCGCAAGTCTCGAAGGGGCGCGAGCTTTCGATGAGCAGGAGTTCACCCGGTTGGAGCACAGCCCGATTACGATTCTGCTCGATCACATGTGGGCCGGAGCTCATGACGCAGAGGGCGAGGATTTCCGGGTCCGAGGCGCGGATCAGCTTCGGGGTCCTCCGTGTGAGGTAGGACGAGTACGCCATCGCTGATACCTGGACCGCTCCCAGTGGCATCGTGCTGAACCGTCCACGGAAGACATCTGTATCGATCAACTTGAACGATGTCGGCATCACCGCCTCCGCAGTGACTTTCTCCCACGCTGAGAGAGCGTCTCGCGCCGGGAAGTCGTTGCTGTCGAAGACCTTCTCCACGGCTCTCTCTCCCTGCCCTGCGGCTTGGCACCGCGCTCAGTCTTCGTGCCAGGCCCTGGTCGGCCGTCGCTTCGTTCGTTTCCTCCCAGAAGGTTCTCCCGGACCAGTTCAAGCCGCTGTAGCTTTATTCACAGTCCTGGTTCCGGCCCAGGTCTAACCGCTGGCTACACGGCTCAGTGCGCTGAGCCACACGCCAAGGTCTCCGGCACGGCCTGGTCGAACCCGGCCCCGGTGACCAAGGCAGTCCGGTCGGAGGCGAGCAGGACGACAGGGAGGCGACGACTACGGGTGAAGCTCCTGCCAAGAGCGCGCCGGCCGCACACAGGGCCGTACGGCAGTGCCGCAGGTGGTCACCGTACGGTGAGATGAAGACGGGCCCCGGCGGAAAGTGGTCGCCGAAGTCCTCCGACTCCTGATGGGCCCTCGCTCGGTCGTCAACTACAGGGCCTCCTGGGCTGCTGAACAACCCCTGTCCCGTTCTCGTGAACAGAGCCACATAGGGTTCGTCGGTGTCCGTAAGGTGTGGGCAAGGGCAGTCCTAGGGGGTTCCGTGAGTGTCAACGGGGGTGCGGTGCGGGCCGATGTGGTGGTCCTGACCGCGCTGGAGGTCGAGTACCGGGCGGTGCGCGCCCATCTGGAGGAGCCACGATTGGTCGAGGCGGAGCGGGGCGCGCTGTTCGAGTTGGGTGTGTTCCGCGCGGGGCCCGCCGAGCGGACCGTCGCCATTCATATGACGGGTCCGGGGAATCCGGGTGCCGGGGTCTCGGTCGAGCGGGCGGCGGCGCTCTTCGCGCCCCGGGCGGTGTTGTTCGTGGGGGTGGCGGGTGGCGTCAAGGATGTGGCGCTGGGGGATGTGGTGGCCGCCGACATGGTGTACGACTATGAGACCGGCAAGGACACCGAGTCGGGGTTTCTGCCCCGGCAGAAGACCTATCAGTCCGCGTACGGGCTGGTGCAGCTGGCCCGGCTGGTGGCGGCGGGTGACGAGTGGCAGCGGCGGATCCGCCCGGGTGACGACGCGCCGCGCCCCCGTCCGCATGTGAAGCCCGTCGCGGCGGGCGGCCGGGTGGTGGCGCACCACCGCTCGGACGTCGGGCTCAGGCTCGCGGCCGGCGCGGGGGACGCGCTCGCGGTGGACATGGAGGGCTTCGGCTTCCTCGCCGGCGCGTACGTCAATCAGCACCTGGACGCCTTGGTGATCCGCGGCATCTCGGACCTGCTCGGCGACAAGAACGAGGCACACGACGAACACTGGCAGCCCGTGGCCTCCCGGAACGCGGCCGCCTTCGCCTTCGAACTGATCAGCCGCATCATGGTCGGTGAGAGAGGTGACACAAAACTAGGGGGTGTGACCGTGGGGGGTGTGGAGCTGGCGGTCGGTTATCTGTTCGCATGGGCTGTGCGCAAGGCGCGCCGGGTGGTGGGTAGGGCCGATGTGAAGGTGGGCCAGTCGCTGGATGCGGGGATGGACCGGCTGCACGGCGTGGTGGCTGCCCGGTTGGGGTTCGATCCGGCGCTTGAGCGCATGGTGGAGGAGGCGGCCTCCGGGCTCGGGGAGCCGACTGATCGCACCCGGCGGTGGCTGAAGTTGTCGTTGGAGGACGCGGTCGAGCGTGACACTGCGTTTGCCGATGCATTGAGGCAGGCCGTCTCCGAATTGCAGGCCGTCTCCGCTGCTGCCGAGAGCGGTAGCAACGGGAGCGTGGTGCATGAGAACACCTTCATGGGACCGGCCGCATGGGCCCGGCAGTACGGTCCGATCGTCCGGATCAACGACGGCGGCGTCCACAACACGGTGTCCGGTGAGGCGCATATCAGCGGTGGGGTCGTCCAGGGGCAGGACTTCTCCGGCCCCATCACGTTCGGCGGCTGACGCGTACACTCGGGTGCCGCCGGTAGGTATCTACACGGGCGGCGTTGTGTTCAGGTAGGCCGCCTGTTGGGTGGGTGCCAGCCTGAGCCTATGAGCCGGACGGGGGATCGTGATGGTATACAACGAGTTCCACGGGGTTGCTGATTTCGTGGTCATGGGCCGAGATATCTCGGGCCCGGTGACGTACGCCCCCACGTACGTTCTCGCAGACGATCCCCTGCAGTCGGCGCGCCGTGAACTCGCCCGCATGGTGGGGGCCCAGTGGCGCAGAGAGGCCGGTCTGCGTGGACTGCTGGATCCAGTGCCACTGGGCGTTCGGTGGAGTACTGCCTGGGGCGATCCCTACGGCGACCATCCGCACCTGGCCCCGGGCGGATCACGTGAGGCGAGCGCCGATCTGACCTCGTTCACAGAGGACTTCCTGGCCCTGCCGCGCCAGCGGCTTATGGTCCTCGGCGGACCGGGCGCGGGCAAGTCTGCGTTCTGCGTCCTGCTGGTTCTGTCGCTACTGGCCCGACGCCGCCCCGAGGATCCCGTCCCCGTGCTGACGACGCTGACGTCGTGGGATCCAGCGACCCAGGACTTTGAGGTTTGGCTGACCCGCCGTCTCGCGGAGGACTATCCGAGGTTGCATCACCCCCGGGGCGGTGGTGCCAACGCAGCGGCCCGGTTGGTTGAGGCGCAGGCCGTGCTGCCCGTACTGGACGGCCTTGACGAAATCTCGCCGCCGCGACGACGGCTGGCCTTGCGTGGGCTGAACAGGGCGCTGGCCGGGGACTGCCCCATCGTGCTCACCTGTCGGACCTCCGCATATGCGGCACTGCTGGAAGAAGCTGACGTCCTCAGATCGGCGACCGTAATCCGCGCCTTGCCCGTTACTGCGCTGACGGCCCTCGATTATCTGATCACCGCCGTCCCGCCGCAAAGGCAGGAGCCCGGCAGCCAGTATTCGCGTCCTTGGCAGACGACGCGGACGGACCGCTCGCCACGGCACTGTCGACACCGTTGATGATCAGTCTGCTGCGCTCGGTCTACTCGGCTACGGAGGCAGCGCCCATACGTCTGCTCGACCGGCGCCGCTTTCCCAACGCCGACGCCATCGAGCGCCACCTCTTGGACGGCCTCGTCCCGGCAGTGTTCAACGGCGTACCCGCCCCCCGCCGGGCATACCATCGCCAGCTGGCCGCTGGAAGGCGGACCGCGCCGGTCGCTGGCTGGCGGACTTAGGCGCGCACCTCGTCTCTACCGGGACTGAGGATTACGCGTGGTGGCAGTTCCCCCGTCGGGTGCCGCCATGGCAGCGCATCATGGCAGCAAGCATGTCGGGAGGGGTCATCAGCTGGTCAGTGGCCGCAGCCTGGCTCGACGGACTGCAGGGGAGATGGGGCGTCGCATGCTTGATGGCCTTCCTGGCAGCCAGTGTATGCGGCCTAGCCGCCAACTCAGCGGTACCCTGGCCCAACCTGCCTTCCGGCGCATTTGCCGACCTGGCGGCAATGATGACCGCACGCGTACGCGGAGGGATGTCTCGTGGGCGACTGCTGATGCATTGCCTGGGCGCCTCGATATTGGGTTGGAGTTTCGTCGGCGGACTACTCGCCGTGCTCACCCTGGTCACGTCCGCCGCTTCCTGGTCTCACCTTCTTAGCATTCTCGACGTGTCGGCACTATGGCTCCCGGAGTGGTTGGCGATCGGTGTCTCGATGTGGTTGATGGGAAGCCTGGCTCTGCCGTTTGAAAAGGAAGAGGCGATCACGCCGAAACGGGCGCTCGGCCTGGGTCGCAAGCGGGCCATTACGCTTGCCTCGGCCCTTGCCCTACTGCTGGCCACAGGCACGACCGTGTTTGTTTTCATGGGGGCGGGGCCAGGTCTCCATCCCTGGTGGACCTGGCCCTTGCTGGCCGCCACCACAGGCTCAGGCGTCGCCGTGGTGGCCGGGCTACGTACCCAGTGGGGGGCCTACACCATCACCCACATCCTGCTTGCCCTGCGGGGGCGCATGCCATGGCGGCTGGCCCGGTTCCTCGACGACGCGCACCGACTGGGCGTGCTGCGCCAGGTCGGCAGCCTGTACCAGTTTCGGCACGCCCGGCTTCGGGCGCATCTCGCTGAGCAGCGCCACGGCCCGCCAAGCAACCATTAAGAGGTCATCTCATTTGGGTCGGTAGCCTGGTTGTGTGTTGATGGTCGAACGTCTGGTGCCGGAGGGGTTGTGGGAGTTGTTTCAGCGGGTGGTTCCGGAGGTGCCGACCCGTCCGCAGGGCGGTGGCCGACGTCGGTACGGAGATCGTGAGGTGCTGGCCGCGATCATCTTCGTGGCGACCACTGGCTGCACGTGGGCGCAGGTCCCGCCCGTGTTCGGCCCGTCCGGTGCCACTGCTCACCGCCGTTTCATGGAATGGTCTCAGGCGCGGGTGTGGGCGAAGCTGCACCGCTTGGTCCTGGATGAGCTCGAATCCCGCGGTGAGCTGGACTGGTCGCGGTGCGCGATCGACTCGGTGAACATGAGAGCCCTCAAAGGGGGGACCTGACGGGTCCGAATCCCGTAGATCGGGGCAAGAAGGGTTCGAAGATCCACTTGATCACCGAGCGGACCGGATTGCCCGTCTCCATCGGGATCTCGGGCGCCAACCTTCACGACAGCCAGGCGCTCGAACCGCTCGTACGCGGCATCCCGCCCATCCGTTCCCGGCGCGGACCTCGCCGCCGAAGGCCGACCAAGCTCCACGGCGACAAGGGTTACGACTACGACCATCTGCGCCGATGGCTACGGCAGCGCGGCATCCGACACCGCATCGCCCGCAAAGGCATCGAGTCCTCCAAGCGGCTGGGACGCCACCGCTGGACCATCGAACGCACGATGTCCTGGCTCGCGGGATGCCGACGACTCCACCGTCGTTACGAACGGAAAGCTGCCCACTTCCTGGCCTTCACCAGCATCGCCTGTACTCTCATCTGCTACCGCAGACTTACCAAATGAGATGACGTCTAAGCCGTCGACTGAGCTGCCCCGAGTTTCGTAGAGGCCGCGGCCTCTACGAAACTCGGGGCAGCAGCGCCCGCTGGTAGCCCGGCGAAGCGGCTTCACGTGTACGGACCGGTGCCTCGGGACCAGGCCAGTCGGCCGGAACGGGTCCTGGACCCGAGGATCGCAGCGCCCATCGAGCGGCAGAACTCGAGCCGCGGGATGCGCGAACCGGAGGAGGCGTTCGGCGACGGGCAGGCCGCGACCGAGACGCGGCGCCGTGTGGGACCGCGCCGTCGACGCCTGGATCGCCGAAGACATGGGAGAACTCGAAGCCGACTGGGACGACATCATCCAAAGCACCCTGGGAACCGACTGGGACGCCTACACCTACGTCTCCTCGATCGGCTGGTCCGCCTGACCTGACCCACAGACGTACGGCCCGGAGTCACTCCAATTGACTCCGGGCCGTACGCCGTCACGGTGCCCCGACGCCGAGCGCAGCATTTGCACGGCAATCTGCCGGACGTTTCGTCGGCGAAGACAGGGCGGGGCGCGTCAGCCGAAGTGGAGGTCGCCCTCGATGGTGCCGGCCTGGATCACGGGACCGCGGATGTCGCCTCCACTGACGGTGTTGTGCACGGTGGTGCCCTGTTCCGAGGAGTGTCCTACCGTCGCCAGCAGGGCACGCAGTTCGGCCTCCGCTGCGGGGTCCTCGCGAAGCAGAAGCAGCAGCCGCGCCCGCCACCGGGACTCGATCTCGGCGAGGGCCGCCCGGTCATCGCTGTTCGCGGCGACGACAACCGCCGCGCGGGCCTCTTCCAGCTCTGCGTCCGCCGTCTGCGTCTGACCGGGCCGATCACGCCCGAACAGCGCCCGCACCCGATCCCTGGCCATCGCCCACGCGTCGCCCGCCATCAGCTGCACCAGGGTCGTCGCCCCGGACACGGCTAGCGCAGTCAGTTCGGCGTCCACCGCGCCACCTCTGCTTCCTGCTGATCAGCCACGAACTTCTGGCGCTACCAGCATACTTGGCGCACTTCGGGGACGCGGACTATCGTGCTCGACCAGGAGACGGCGGAGGTGCGCGAGACGTGGGGCGAGCCGAGGGGAGCAGGTCCCACGACGTACACAACACCTTCCATGGTGACGCCCAGACGGTCATTCAGGCCGGTTCCATCGGCCGCGTGCACCTCTACGGGATCCCCTTCCAGCTAACACCCTTGTCCGGCTGGTCGGTCGTCCGGCGCTGTGCGGTCATGGCAGTCCTCGTGGCCCTCGGCGGCTTCCTGCTGAGTACGGGGCTCACCGCCACGACCGGACGGAAGGCGCCCTGGCTGGTCGTCACCGGGCTCGTGCTGCTCATGACGGCACACTCCGTGGGATGGGTGACCTGGCAGTGCCGTCAGCTATCCCACGGCCGCCACGAGAACACCCTGCGCGCCACGGTGAACGGCGTACTCGCCGGACTCGCCCGGGAGCAGGCCAAGCAGTGGCGGAACGAGACGATCGCGCGCCGCGTACAAGGGCCGCGCCTGGTGCCCGTGCTGTGCCAGATCGCCGAGCGCGACCTGTTCGACCACTGGTCTAACATCCGTACCGGCGAACGGAGTGACCTGCCCCTGCCCCTCGACGGCGATGTCGCCGAGATCGACCGGCTCTACGGCCTGGTGCCCTCCGGACGGCTGGTGATCCTGGGCGAGCCGGGCGCGGGTAAGAGCGTCGCGGCGCTCCGGCTCGGACTGCGGCTTCTGAAGCGACGAGGGCCGACCGACCGGGTCCCCGTGATCCTCCCCCTCGCTTCCTGGAATCCGAGCGAGACGGGCCTCTGGCGATGGGCCGCGCAGCGGCTCGCCACCGAGCACCCCGAACTGTCGGCACCGACCGGCTTCGGCACCGTACTGGCCGAGGAGGTGGCGAGCCCCGAGCGGCTCCTGCTGATCCTCGAAGGCCTCGACGAAATGCCCGCCGAGCGACGGGCCGTGGCCCTGCGGACGCTCAACGAAAGCCTGGATGAGCACACTCATCTCATCCTCACCAGCCGTACCGAGGAGTACCGGAACGCGGTACGCCGGACCGACGTACTCAGCACCGCGGCCGCCGTGACGCTCCAGCCGCTGACCGCGCGGGAGCTGAGCGAGTACCTGAAGACCAGCACCCGGCGGAGACGAGCGGACGGCACCGCGCAGTGGGAGCCCGTTCTGGGCCGCATCCGAGACGGCGACGATCCGCACGCCCGGCGACTGCGCGTCGCACTGTCCTCGCCGCTCATGCTCGGGCTGGCTCTCGCCGTCTACGGTGAGACCGACTCCGACCCGGTCGAACTGCTGGACACGGCCGCGTTCCCGACCAGCGCCGAGATCGAGAAGCACCTCATCGCGCAGTTCGTCCCCGCCGTCTACACGGCCCCGCCTGACGTGGGTAGACCCCCCCGCTGGCGAGCAGAGGACGCCAAACGTCACTTGAGTCGGCTGGCCCAGGACGCGGCCCGGCACCGCGCTCCCGGCGGCGAACTCGCCTGGTGGCGCTGGTATCCCGAGGAGGCGAAGGCCGCGACGGCGGTGGCCATCACCTTGGTCTACGGCGCCGCTGTGACCCTGACCGCCGCCCTGCCGCCACACGGCACGATCCAGTGGTGGGGCATGACACTTCCGCCCTGGGGCGCGCTGGCGCTGCTCGGTGTTCTTCCCCTGCTCGTCGCCCTCGTGGATGTCTATGCCACGGAGCCGGTCCCCGCGCGTCTGCAACTGCGCCGCCGCATGCCCACGATTGCCTGGCGCGCCGCCGGAAGCGCCGCCGGGGTCTGCTTCGCCTGGCTGAGCAACATGCCCACCACGAAGAATCCCTACCCGGCCGGCTTCCCTGTCCCCGTGGCGATCGCGTTGGGCGTCCTCTTCGTCGCTCGGGCCGCACCGAGCATGACAACAGACGTGGCCTCGGCCACTCCACGCTCTCTGCTGAAAGCTGACCGGGCGTCCGCCCTGGCCTTCGCGGTCAACTACTCCGTCACCGGGCCGCGCCGCTGGTGCCTGGAAGCGGTGGTGCTGCTGCCCATCGTGTTCTTCAACACCTGGAGCGACCACGCGGGAGCGGAGGTGACGGGCCCGGCGGAGTGGGCCACCGTGGTGTCGGGCGCACTTGTCATCACCGCCCTGCACGGAATCACCAACACGGCATGGGGCCGCCACGCCGCAGCGCGCGTCGTTCTGGCGGCCACCGGTCGGCTGCCCTGGCGAACGATGGCCTTCCTTGAGGACGCCCATGCGCGCGGTGTACTGCGCCAGACCGGCGGGGTGTTCCAGTTCCGCCACGCACGGTTGCAGGAGCACTTGATCAGCGAAGCGCCGCCAGTGCGGGACGGCGGGGTCCGTCTCCGCCTGCGGCCACGGGCCACCTGGCTGCTGGGTCGCTGGCCGGGCCTCCTCCTGACGGGAATCGTGCTGTCCGTCGGCAGCACCTACGTCGCGCAGTCCATCAGCCGGATCAGCCGACCGGCCGGTCCCTATGCCGATCCTTCGCCGGCCTGCTCCCTCCTCGACAGACACACGGTCGCCTCGGCCCTTCACGGGGATCCGGTGCGCGACCGTGAGGCGCGATGGATGGGCGGGCTGTACGGCCCCTGGCCGAGGCATGTTGACGCGTGGTGCAGCTGGCATACCGAGGCCAACCGCTCCGAACTGTCATGGGCCACCGAGACAAGCACACCCGACAAGAGTGGCGCCGAGATCGCGCGGCGCACTTTCGTCGGAATGAAGAGTCGGGACGCCCCGGTCCAGGCCGATCCCACGGCAACCCCCTGCGACTGGGACCACGAGTACATCTCCTCGTTGAGCGACCCCGGAGAGCCCGACGTCTTCGTACACGTCTTTCTGCTCTGCCGAAACGTCGTGTTCCAGGCCGACTACCACTCCGACACCTCAGCGGGTGCCCCCTCCAACGGCACCGCCGTGCTGCAACGACTGCTCCACCTCGCCGTACACAAAGCACTTCGCCCGGAAGAGGCCCGGTAGTCCTATCTCGGGCACCGGCCGCAATGTAGCCGTCCGTGAAGCTTGGGCCGTGGCAAAAGATCAGTAGGCCGCTGCGGGTGTGCGACATCCCGTGAGTCGTGCTGGAGCTGCTCACCGGACGAGAGATGGCCGAACGCGAAAGGCGCTACCACAGAAGGGCAGCGCCGTTGCACGGAAGCGGCCGGTCAGGACACAGCTTTGAGGTTCTGGCGGCGTTTGGCGTCCTCTCGGCGCCGACGCTTCTCTGCGAGCTGATCCTGGTAAGCCGTGACGGCCTTGCGGTAGTGCTCGACGAAGCCGGGGGAGTTCAGACGCTCGCTCTTCGTCATGGCCTTGACGGCCACGATGGGGCGTCCTCGGGGGAGAGGTAGGCGGCGAGCATGGCGTTGAGCTGGTAGACGCCGGGGCGCTTCTTCCTCTCCAGCTGCGCCAGGTCCAGGTCGCGCAGGGCCGCGTTCACGGCGGCCCGGCTCAGTCCGAGCATCTGCGCGAGGGTGATCTGGTCGATCTCGATCCGGCCACCCGGCTCGCTGTGGGCGCGCAGCTTCAGCAGCACGCGGTAGGCCGCGGGCAGCAGGTCCAAGTCGGCGACGACGCCTTCCGCGTTCACTGCGGCGAAATGCAGACCGCTCACTGTGTGGTCCCCTTCTCCTGGGCCCGCTCCCTGCGGCGCTCAGCACGCATCTTCGCCCGTTCCTCGCGCAGCCGCTCGATTTCCTGGCGCATCCGCTCCAGTGAGGGGAAGCGCACTCCGCTGGCCTCGGTTGGTCCGGTCGGATCGACTTGCCGGGGTGGAGCGAAAGCTGTGCGGCCCAGGCAGTTGAGGTTCGCGTGGCGGAGCGGGGAGGGCCGGGCCACGTCCTCGTCCGCACGTCATGCTCGCGCGCGGACCAGGCGAGATGTTCTTCCCCTGGACGCGGCCCGGGTCAGGTGACGGTGATGGCGCTCGTTGAAACCGACCACCCCCTGCTCGGGGGTGACCCCACACATGCTCGATGGATCTCCCCACCCACGGGCCGCCTGACCTGCGGCCGGACGCCACACGGGAGGGGCCGCCCGATAGCCAGCCAGGTCCAGGGTCGTGACGAGCAGTCCAGGATGGGCGAAGCCCAGCGCGAAGCGCCGCCGAAGGGCGTCCTTGACGGCTCGGCGCGACCCGCACACTCCACGAGCGGGCGGCCCCGGCTCGTCACCTGCGAGGCGCTCGCTTTCACTCCCCACTCGGTTGAGGAACAGAGCAAGTGGGGCGACGAGTAGCCCTGGCCGAATCCAGAGATCCTCATCACCGCCGGCTACCCGGTGCCCCGGACCGTGCGGGACCTGTCCGAGCTCTACCTGACATGGGGCCTGGCCAGCCGCGAGGAGACACCGGACGGCACCCGGTGGTCGATGCCCGCCGCGCTGCCGCTGCCCGGCGACCTGCTGCCCCTGGACGCCGACCTCACCAAGCGGCTCGACTGGATCCGCTGGACCATGCGCACCGGCCCGCTCGTCAACGCCCTCATCAACCACCTGGTCGACGATCTGGACGAACCGAACGAGGTCCTCACCTCCCTGGACCGGCTGGCAGCCGCCACCAGCCAGGACACCGACGACGTCCGCCTCGCCCTCGCAGAACTCGTAGAGGCCGAGGACGCCCAGGTGCAGCGCGGCCAGGAGCCGGCCGACGCCGAACGCCTGGAGGCACACCAGCGCTTCCGCCTGATCATGAACTGGGAGCACCTCCACGAGAACCGGATGCAGCTGAGCATCAAGGGCGACGACGCGTGACCTGCAGCGCGCCGGGCACGGCGGGAACGCCAGACACACGCCTGATCGTGCTCCGCGGCAACAGCGCCTCGGGCAAGTCCTCCATCGCGGCCGGCCTGCGCGAGAAGTTCGGCCGCAACCTCGCGATCGTCGCCCAGGACAACCTGCGCCGGATCGTGCTGCGCGAACGCGACCGGCCCGGCGGCGCCAACATAGGCCTGATCGACCTCACCGCCCGCTACGCACTGGACAACGGCTTCCACGTCGTCGTCGAAGGCATCCTGTACGCCAACCGCTACGGCACGATGCTCCAGGACCTGGCACGCGCCCACCAGGGCGTCACACGGTGCTACTACCTCCACGTGCCCTTCGAGGAGACGGTGCTCCGGCACGCGACGAAACCAGACGCCGAATACCTCGCGCACGTCAACGAGGACCACCTACGCGACTGGTACCGAGAGAAGGACCTGCTCCCCAACGGCCTGGAGACCGTCATCAACGCGGCCAGCACCCTGGACGACACGGTCCAACAGATCCTCTCCGAGAGCGGCCTGGACGGCATTCTCCCGATCGACCGCTGACGTCCCATAAGGCGCGCCACCGCAGGTACGGTTAGCTTCACGGCACGCAGGCACACACCACCGGACCCAGGGGGCCAATGGGCGTGGAGAACGGATCGCAGAGCATCCCGTGGGGCGGCGAGTGGCGACGCCACCTCCGCTCCGACGCCGAGATGGATCTCGTGCGCTCGTGGATGCGCCGTGTCGAATGCCCGACCTGCAAGACAGCCGCAGGGCGGGCCTGCCGCACTGCGGGCGGCCGCCCGACCAACGAACACCGTGCACGCCGTGACGCCGTCGGCCCCATCCCGTACGCGAAGTGGCGAAAGGAGGGCCTCATCCCGGAGCAGCGGACGTACACGATTCCGGCCGTGCTCAAGGAGACGGAGAAGGCCCGCGCCGACTTCAACGTGGACACCGCCCTGGCCGACGGTGTGGCGATCGTCCGCATGTTCCTCGCCGACCGGCTCGGGTTGTTCCTCCAGGGCGAGGAGGCCATGGACCGCATCGACGACGCCGTGCGCAAACTGATCGAGGTCCGCGGCCCGGTGGGGACGGCCGACGTGGTCACTGTCCTCGCCAGCCAAGTCGCCTCGCTGCTGGCTGCGAGCGCTGGCCCCGATGGCGATCCGGAGGTCCTGTTCGACACGATGATCCGCGCGCAGATCGACATGGTCCGCAGGATGAATGCGATCGAGAAGGAACGAGCCGACGGCTGACCGGCCGGTCAACACTGATGTAGTGCCACCCACTAACCTCCTGCTGATGCAGTACCAACCTGCACGCTGGCGGTGTCCCGTTCGAGCGAAGGGATGAGCTGTGGCCGACCGACCTGAAATCGTCTGCATCTGCGGCTCTACCCGGTTCGTGGACGAGATGCGTGCGGTGAATCGTGATCTGACCTTCGCCGGAGTCATTGTTGTCGCGCCAGGCGAAGCAGACGAGTTGATTACCGACAAGCAGAAGGCGGCGCTGGACGCCCTCCACCTGCGCAAGATTGACCTGGCAGACCGGGTTCTGGTCGTCAACCCTGGCGGGTACATCGGCGAGTCCACGAGCAGGGAAATCGACTATGCCCACGCCATCGGCAAGCCGATTTCGTTCACCGATCCCGCCCCCGCTGCAACGTAGTTCGCCGGGGGAGCACCCTGAAGATCCCGGCCTGGGTCCGGTGCCTCTGGCCCCGGACAGCGAAGGACCCCGGACCGCCCGTGCGCCCTGGGGTCCTGTCGCCGGTGTCGCTGATGTGGGGGGTAGTTGGTGTGTGGGGTGGTGTGTGAGCTGGCGTGTTGGTGATGGGTTGATAACTGGGGCTGGTGGGCTGTGGCTGCTGTGGCCTGGGGCTGTGTGGGCTTCAGTGGGAATGGCCGGGGTGTTGTGGGTGGCTTCTGCGTCTAATAGCCCGGTTGTTGTTTTGCCTGGTCAGGGTTGTTTTGCCTGGTCAGTGGGGGTGTTGCCCTGTAGCGGTTTTCTTGACCGGTTGTGCATTGTCGTGGGGTTGGGTGCACGGGGTCAGGGGAGGGCGACGGTGCGGTTAGAGGTACGGGTCGGGTCGGCTGCGGTGGAGCTGCGGTCGTTGCAGGGCTGGTTGCGTGCGGATCCTGAGGTGCGCCGGTCGGCCACGGTTGAGGTTCAGGGGGGTGTGCCTGGGCCGGGGGAGATGGGCACGGGGCTTGATGTGCTGCAGTTGGTGACGGGGAATGGGTGGAGTGCGGCGTCGTTCGTGCTGGCGGTGGTGGCGTGGCGGCAGTCCCGGCCGCAGCGGCCGCGGGTGGAGATCCGCCGCGGGGACACGGTCGTTGTCCTCATGGACTGTTCGCAGGAGGAGATCGAGCGGGCGGTCCGGGCGCTTGACGCCGCCGACCCTGATGAGGGTGGCGGTCGGTGAGCGTGCTGCCTGATCCGGGGGCCTCGCGGGCGGTCCTGGTGGGCACGAGCCGCTATGAGCATCTCGAGCAGTTGCCGGCCGTCTCGAACAATCTGCGAGCTTTCGCTGACCTGCTGTGCGGTCCGCTGTCCCTTCAGCTTCCCGCCCGGCATGTGACCGTCGTCGAGGATCCGGTGGCCGCGCACACCGTGGTGGGTGCGGTGAGGCAGGCGGCGGCCGAGGCCACCGATACGCTGGTGGTCTACTTCGCCGGGCACGGTCTGGTGGATGCTCAGGATCAACTCAGTTTGGCCCTGCCGCACACCGAGTTCGGCCGTGTGGAGACCGGTCTGCCGTATGACTGGCTGCGTCAGGTTCTCCTTCTGGACTCCCAGGCGGAGCGTCATGTCGTGATCCTGGACTGCTGCTACAGCGGCCTGGCGCTTGGGAGGATGGGCGCCGGGTCGCCGCTTGTCGACCAGGCTGCGGTGGAGGGTAGCTTCCTGCTGGCGGCCGCGGCTGAGACCCGCACCGCCCTGGCGCCGGTTGGGCAGACGTATACGGCCTTCACCGGAGCGCTGCTCGAGACGTTGCGCCGTGGGATACCCGGCGGTCCCGCGCTGCTCGATCTCGCGGCTGTCTACCGGCACGTGCGTCTGATGTTGGAAGCCCGGGGGCATCCCGTTCCGCAGGCCCGGGACCGCAACAGTGGCGCCCAGGTCGCGCTCGGGCGTAATCACGCGGATCTTCCCGCCGTGCCGGCCCCTGCTGCGCCCGGTGTGGATGCTGGTGGGCGGCCGTGGCCGGATCCGCGTGGGATCCGTACAGTCACGGGGTTTTTCACGGCTCTGGCGGATGTACGCGTGGTGAGCGGTCTGACTCAGCAGGCGGTCAGTGAGCGCTCGGCCGGACGCATATCGGCCGGCGCCGTCAGCCGTCTGCTTAACCGCAGCACGCTTCCCGCCACCTGGAGTACAACGGCCGCCTACCTCTTGGCCTGCGGCGTTCCCCGCGATCAGATCACGCAGTGGCAGGCCGTATGGCAGCAGCTGCGCGCGCGAGCCGCGTCAGCCCAGGCGTCGGGCCCGGCAGCTTCCGAGGGTGGCGAGCCGGAGAAGAAGAGGGCATGGCCGGGCCGTTTCTCGGTGTTCCGCCGTGAGCGGGGTTATTGACCGGATACGGCAGGGGCCGAGGAGGTTGACGGCTGGCGGGGTGTCGTGTCCGAGTCGTCGGACTCGTTGCCGAACAGGGTGTTCC
Source organism: Streptomyces javensis (assembly GCF_039525925.1). Lineage (NCBI taxonomy): Bacteria > Bacillati > Actinomycetota > Actinomycetes > Kitasatosporales > Streptomycetaceae > Streptomyces > Streptomyces javensis. The sequence continues at coordinate 99,579 of NZ_BAAAIF010000026.1, forward strand.
ACCCGGCGATGGCCACAACGGCGACCGCCAGGACAAGGCCCGTGGACGGCTTTTTCCATCGGCTCGAGGCCGTGGACGGCTTCACGTAGTGGCCGGCCCGGTAATGCCCTTTGCGGTTTTTCGCCTTTGCCACAGCTACACGTCCCCGTTCGGTGCGACTGCTTTGTCGGGCAGAGTCTCGCAGCGATCGGTCCGTGCCGGTTCCTGAACGGCTGAGTACGGCTGATTCCGCACGCTGCGGGGGGTGCCTCTATGTGTTTCGTCAAGCGAGGCAGGGGGTTCTGGGTTCGTAGAAGGTGCCGTCGCGGAGCATGGCGAACAGCACGCTGATGCGGTGGCGGGCCAGGCGGAGAAGAGCCTGGGTGTGAGTCTTTCCGCGGGCCCGGCAGCGGTCGTAGTAGGTGCGGGAGGCTGGATCGTGCAGGGCTGCGAACGCGGACAGGAACATCGCCCGTTTCAGTTGCCGGTTGCCGCCTCTGGGCGCGTGTTCGCCGTGGATCGAGGTCCCCGACGACTTCGTCGTCGGGGCGAGGCCGGCGTAGGAGGCCAGGTGGGCGGCGGTGGGGAAGCTGGTGCCGTCGCCAACGGTGACCAGCAAGGTTGCGGCGGTCCTGACCGCGACCCCTGGCATCGAGGTCAGGACCGGGGAAAGAGGGTGTGCCTCCAGGAGGGCCGCAATCTGTGTTTCCAGGGATCGGCGCTGTTCGTGGACAGCGGCGAGCGAGCGGGCCAGCGAGGGGATGACGACGTCGAGGGTGCCAGTGCCGGGAACGACGACGGTCTGCTCGTCGAGTGCGTCGAAGACCTCGTCGATCAGCCGGGCGGCCATGCGCGGGGCCTTGGGTCGAATCGCCTCGACCAGTCTGCGTCGGCCGGTCTTTCGCAGGGCGGCCGGGGATCCGTAGCGTTCCAGCAGCCAGGTGATGGCCTGGTGGTCCAGGCGGGGCCCGAGGACGCGTTCCAGGCTGGGGTGGAACTGGGTGAGCAGGCCGCGTATCCGGTTGGAGGTGCGGGTGGCCTCGGCCGCCAGGTCTTGGTCGAAGCCGACGAGCACGGTCAGCTCGGCGGTGATCTCGTCGGTGAGTTCCAGCGAGCGCAGGGTGTGGGGCATGGTGCGGGCTGCGTCCGCGATCACCGCGGCGTCCTTCGCGTCGGTCTTCGCCTCGCCCGGGTAGAGGTCGGCGATCCGGCGCATGGCAAGGCCCGGCAGGTAGGCGACCTTGCAGCCGACGTCCCGGGCGACAGTCAGGGGCAGGGCTCCGATCGAGGCGGGCTGGTCCACAATCACCAGCACAGTGCCGAACTTCGCAGCCAGCTTGTTGAACACGGCCCGCAGTCTCGGTTCGCTGTTGGGCAGCTGCTTGTCGAAGACCTTCTTGCCGGCCGGAGTCAGCCCGTGCCCGTGATGGGCGCTCTTGCCGACGTCCAGGCCCAGGAAGACGCCCACATCGTCGATGTCGTCCAACCTGTCCTCCAGAACAGGGCTTGTGCGGTGCTGGCCAGGGCGGTAGTGCCGTACGCGCGCATCCACGTTATGCAGACCTGCCGCCCGCAAGATGCCGGGCATTGCGCCAGGCCGGGCGGTAGTCGGACCTCTCATCAGCGTCTCCAACGGCACCTCCCAGGCCCGGTGACACCACCCCCCAGGTCATCCCTTCGACAGGGGGGAACAGTCATGCCGGACCCGGAGGCCAGCGGCCCCGTTGCAGGACCGCCAAAAACATAACGGGGGGGGCTGATGGCGATATTTGAAAATCCCCACACCGTGCTCAGCGGTAGGGCAAACCTGCTCGGTTGATCTCCCCACCCTTCGTGTGATCTTGGTCGGCGTGTCGGGATGGCCGGGTGGAGCGATGGCAAGCCTGCGTGGGCAACGAGCGGCCTCTTCGGAGGGCTGAGTGCTCACGTGGGAGGAAGACGTGGATGCGCACGCGCTGCGTCGCCAGGGTTGGACAATCTCAGCGATCGCCCGGCATCTGGGCCGTGACCGCAAGACGATCCGCGCCTACCTGAACGGCGAGCGCGTCCCCCAGCAGCGGCGGCAGGCCCCGGACGCGTTCGTGCCGTTCCTGGACTACTGCCGTCAACGCCTCGCCGACGACCCGCACTTGTGGGCCTCGACCCTGTTCGACGAGGTCGTCCAGCTCGGCTACGCAGGCGCCTACTCGACCTTCACCCGAGCGCTTCGCCGCTACGAGGTCCGGCCCCACTGCGAGCCATGCCACGCCTCGCAGGGCCGGGACCGGGCGGTGATCGAGCACCCACCGGGCGAGGAGATCCAGTTCGACTGGATCGAGCTTCCTGACCCACCCGCTGCCTGGGGCGTCGGGGCGAACGCGCACCTGCTGGTCGGGGCACTCGCGCATTCGGGCCGCTGGCGGGCGGTCCTGGCGGAGTCGGAGGACTTCCCGCACCTGGTGCAGGCCCTCGACGCCGTGCTGCGCAAGCTCGGCGGTACCGCGAGAAAGTGGCGGTTCGACCGGATGGCGACCGTCTGCTACCCCTCCAGCGGCCAGGTCACCCGGCGTTCGCCGGGGTCGCGAAGTTCTACGGCGTCCAGGCGGCGATCTGCCCGCCGCGGCGGGGCAACCGCAAGGGGGTCGTGGAGAAGGCCAACCACTCGGCGGCACAGCGGTGGTGGCGCACGGTCCCAGACGCGCTGACGGTCGAGCAGGCCCAGTCCGGCGTCGACAAGCTCGCCGTCCGGATGGATGAGCGCCGCCGCAGCGTCGACGGCGTCAAGGTGACCGTCGCCGAGCTCGCCGATGCCGAGCCGATGCTCGTCCTGCCCGCGCTGCCGTTCCCGGCCGAGTTGGAGGTCGTCCGCAGGGTCAGTCCGCAGGCCCTGGTCTCCTTCGAGGGCAACCTCTACTCGGTCCCGCCCGGGATGCCGGGAGCCCAGGTGACCGTCCGGCACCGGCTCGGCGAGGACTACCTGCACATCGTCACCGCAGGCCGGGCGGTCGTCGCCCGCCACGAGCTCGCCCCGCGCGGGGCCGGGCGGAAGGTCCGCGACAGCGGGCATGTGATCGCGCTGGAGCGGGCGGTCCTCGCGCAGGTCAGCGACCGGGCCCCATGCAAGACCAAGACCCGCCGGCCGCTCTCGCCCGCGGCCCTCGCGGAGGCCGAGCGGCTGCGGGGACAGGCCCCCAGAGCCGGCTCGGCCGAGCGGGTCGTGATCAACCTCGACACCTATGCCGCCGTGGCCGACCGGCTGCGGACCGCTCCGACAACACCCAAGGAGGAACCCGGCGAGTGAGCACATCACCGGCCCACATGAGTGAGGCACGTCGCTATTCGCAGCTGCGGGCCCACCTGTCCTACCTGAAGCTGAACGACGCCTTTGAGGCCCTTCCGCGGGTGCTGGACCAGGCCCGGGGCGAGAACCTGTCGCTGACCGCCGCGCTGGAGCGGCTGCTGGAGATCGAGGTCGAGGCCACCGAGTCCCGGCGCCTGGCGGCCCGGGAGCGGTTCGCCTGCCTGCCCGAGCCCTGGACCTTGTCGGACTTCGACTTCTCGGCCCAGCCCGGGGTCGACGAGAAGCTGATCCGGGACCTGGCCACCTTGCGGTTCCTGGACGACGCGTCGAACGTGTTGTTCGTCGGGCCGCCTGGGGTGGGCAAGACCATGCTGTCCGTCGCGCTCGGCCGGGCCGCGGTCGACGCCGGCCACCGGGTCTATTTCACCACCGCGGCCGAGCTGGCGGCCAAATGCCACAAGGCCGCCCTCGAGGGCCGCTGGAAGACCTGCATGCGCTTCTTCGCAGGTCCCCGGCTTTTGATCATTGATGAACTTGGCTACCTCCCGCTGCCTGAGGATGGCGCGTCGGCGCTGTTCCAGGTGATCAATCAGAGGTATCTAAAGTCGAGCACGATCCTGAGCACCAACGTCGGCATCGCGGACTGGGCCTCGGCGTTCGGGGACGCCACCGTCGCCGCGGCGATGCTGGACCGGCTCTTGCACCGGGCCGCAGTGGTCGGCATCGACGGCCCTTCCTACCGGCTCCGCCACCACCAGAACCACGCCGACAGCCTTCGCCAGGGAGTGAACGCCCGTGTCTCATGAACTCGACACCGCTGGGGGCGAGTTGGATCGCAGCTGCCCCGAGTGCCAGACCGGGTTCAGGGTCGATTCCGTGACCAGCCGGCGCAAGTACTGCTCGCCGACCTGCCGGGAGAAGGCCCGCTCGCACCTGCCCACGCAGCGGACCTGCCCCCAGTGCGAGCGGGAGTTCACCACCACCCTCAGCCCGAAACGCATGTTCTGCTCGCCCGAATGCCGCACTGCCGCCCGCGAGGCCCAGACGGAGACCCGAACCTGCCCGGTCTGCGAGAACCCCTTCCAGGCCAGGACGACGGTCCGTACCCGCTACTGCTCGGCCGTCTGCCGCCGCGAAGCCGAGCACCGCCGCGACCGGGCCCTGGACGAGGAACGGGCCCGCCGCCTCGGCCAGGCACCACCCGCGCTCCCGGCCCGGATCGAGCTCCCTCCGCCGCCACCGGCTCGCACCGCCTCCCGGCAGCCCGCGGCAGTCCGTGACCCGCTGGAGCCGACCGCGACCCGGAACTGCCCTCATTGCCAGCAGCCCGTCACCATCGTCGCCCTGCTGGCCACCCCCGAGGCAGCCCGTCCGACGATGCCGCACCACCGCACCGACATCGTCCCGCTGCGGCGGACCCCATGACCGGCCCCTTCACGCTCGCGCACGCCGACGAGTTGGTCACCACCAGCCACAGCGACGGCACCCGCACCTTCGTCTTCTCAACCATCGTGGACCAGCCCGACAACGTCTGCTGAGCCAGCGACATCCCGCATCGCTGGATCGACAACATCACCATCAGCGACCTGGTCCCCGAGATCGACCACGTCCTTCGCGCCTGCTTCGGCTGACCCTCACCCATCACCGCGGTCCGGCGACCTGACGGTCGCCGGACCGCAAAGCGGTGTCGTCAGGCGGGTGATGCACCCGCGGCAGGGAGCCGTTCCGTTCCGCCGCCGAAGGGAAGGAAGACCGTGCGGCTGGCGAGCAGCCAGACGCCGTCAATCTTCCGGAAGATGTCCTCGTAGTGGCCGACGTTCGCCGGGAGCCTGGGCTCGATCATTCCACCTGAGTAGCCATCGACCCGGTATGTCGTCAGATACGAGACCGCCCGTGCTGTCGCCTCGGACTCCACCGTGACCAGGATGTTCGTCATCAGACGGCGTGACAGCCTGTCCGCCGGGCGAGAGGCGAAGTAGGCGCGCAGGGCCTCGCGTCCCTCGATGCGCCGGTCCCCGAAAGGCCAGTCCCAGACACCATCGGGCGTGAACAGCTCGGCCACCGAACTTGGCTCGCCGAGGTCAAGGCGGTGGATGAAGTCCACAATGACGCGCTCGCAGGCGCGTTCCGCGAGCATCCGCTCGACCGGGGGCATCACCTTGTCATCCATACCCCTGTCTATCAGCCCCAACGGGTCCCAGGGCACCGCTTTTCCGCACCAGCACCGGCAGGACGCGCTCTTCGCTCCCCACCCTCCCCACTCGATTTACTAGCGGACGAACTGAGGCGAAGATCGGCTGTGGGGATTTTCGCGAAGCCTCATCACGGCCCGGGCATCTCGTGCTCGGGCCTGTCAGCGCCTTCGTGTGGGGCGGGTTTGTTGTTCGGCGAGGTGGTCGAGTTGTACCGCGTCGAGGGCGGTTTTGGTGATTCTTTCGGTGCCGTCGGTGATGGCGGTGATGGCTGCTTGGCGCATGAGCCTGGTGAGGGACCCGATACGGCCAGCGGTGCGCTGGTGGAGGTAGGCGTGGTGGCGGGGGAGGGTGCCGGGGCGGTGGTGCTGGAGGTCGAGGGCGTTTTCGAGGTCGGTGATGACGTCGGTGAAGGGGTGGGTCTGGCCGTGGCGTGCGGGGAGGGGGCTGCAGGTGATGAGGGTGGCGCGTCCGGCGAGCTGGGCGCCGCGCACCCCGCTGAACAGGGGTGTGGTGGTGACGTCGATGCCGGCGTAGACGAAGGTGGCGTTGATGCGTTCGGTGAGGTCTTTCAAAAGGTCGGCTGCTTCGGCGCCGGTGGTGGTGCGGGGGTTGAGGCGGTGGATCTCGTCGATGAGGACGAGTTGGACGCCGGCGGTGTTGTAGGTGTGGCAGACGGCGTCGGTGATCTGGGCCTGGGTCATGCGGGTGGTCACGGGAATGCCGAGGTAGCGGGCGAACTCGGTGGTGAGGGTCTTGGCGGTGGCGCCGGGCGGGACGAGGACGTAGGCGACCGGGACCTGCGCCTGTCGTCGGCCGGGCGGGGCGGGGTTGCGGTGGGTGTGGGCGAGGTGGCAGGTGCGTCCGACGTGCAGGAGCGCGGTCGTTTTCCCCGCAGCCGCGGGGCCGGTGACGATCAGAGAGGGTCTGGCGGTGGTGGTCTGGTGGCGGCCGAGGATCATCAGGGTGCGCACGTGGCGGGCGAGGGCGTCGATGGCGGGGGTGCGGACGGTGACGAACGCGGAGTGGTAGGCGAGGCGTTCCTCACGGCTGCGGGGCGCTTGGCCGGGCTGGGGCGGGGCTGGTGGTGGGGTGGTGGCGAAGTGCTGCCAGCCCTGCCAGGTGGTCACCGGCCAGGACGGCATCGTCGTGTCTGCCAGGGTGGCAGTGTGTGAGCGGTCATGGCTGCTCGCTCCGGTGGCGCCTTGGATGTTCACCACTTCAGTGCCTCTGCCTGAGCGTCGTAGAGCCCGAGTCCGGTGTAGGGGACGACCGGCATGCCGGCGTCGGTTTCCTCGGCGTCTTGGTCGGGATCTTGGGGCTTGTCGGGCGTGTCGTCGAGATGATCGAGGCTGTCGGTGTCCGCTGCGGGCACGGTGGGAGTTGGCGGTGGTTGTTCTTGCGGGTCGTGTTCTGTGCGCGGTGGCGGCAGGGGTGTTCGGGCAGGTGTGGTGCGGGTGATCAGGCGGTGTTCGGCCTTGGTGGCATGGCCGGTGCGGGCGCGGCGCATGAGCTGGTCGAGGGCGTCGGCGACGTCGGCCTCAAGGCTGTCGGGGTCGGTGTGGCCGGTGATGGTGGTGCGGATGTGCTGCCAGGTCTGTTCGTTGAATGGTCGGTGCACGTGGGCGCGGTGGATCCATGGGATCTCGGCCAGTTGTCCGTCGGGCAGGCGCAGCCAGATCTGGCGGGCGTCGTGGGGGTTGGTGTGGACTCCCACTTCCCGCCGCGCGCGGTGACGGGGGACGGTTGCCCCCGGTAGGGGCCGAGGAGGTCGCAGTCGTAGGTGCGGTGGTTCAGACGGATGCCGCGTTCGGTGATGGCCTGCCAGCGCACCGGCAGCAATTCGAGGTAGTCGTCCCTGGTCAGAGGCACGGGTACGTAGCCGGCGACCGAGATGAGTGCGGCCCACATCTGGTTCGGTGTCAGCGCGGCCCTGGGCAGGACGGGATGGCGCAGCCCTTCGTGAGGGCGGTGGTGCCAGTGGACGAGCCATTCGTCGAGCAGGTCCTGCAGTTGCGCGACGGTGAAGCACGCTTCGCGTTCGGCGTCACGGCCCCGGCGGGTGAGGTCGGAGCCGGTGTAGCCGGGCAGGTGCTGGCAGAACAGCGAATTGATCGAGCCGAAGGTGCGCTCGATGATGCCTTTGGCGGTGGGGGAGTAGGGCGGGGCGGGCTGCACGCTGATGCCGAGGCTCTCACAGGCGGCGGTGAACGTCCTGGACAGGAAGACTCTGCCCCGGTCGACGATGATCGTCTCAGGGATCACGACGGGGCGGGCGGCCGCTTGCTCGAGACGTTCGTCCAGGGTCAGCAGCCGCTTGTGGGCGAGCAGTTGGGTGTGGGTGAAGCGCAGGGCTCCGGGCCAGGTGGGGCGGGCCGGGTGAGGCACGGCCATCTCGGCCAGGAGCAGGGCCGCGTCCACGGCCTGCGTGCCGCCCGGACACAGCACAGCGGCCAGGATCGCGCGCGTCGCGACATCTACCGCGATAGTCATCTCGGGCCGACCCAGGCTCCCGTCGTCGAACAGGGCCAGGACGTCCAGGCGGGTGGTGTCGATCTGCACCTGCTCCCCGGGGCGCAGAGCAACGGTGGGGGTGTGGCCGCGACCGTCCTCAGTGATGGGTGGGGTACGGCTGGGGCGTGCGGGATGGTCGGCGGGGCCGGCGAGCTGGCGGACGAGCCGGTAGAAGGTGGCCTGCGCCGGCATGGGCACGCTGCCACCGTGACCGGTCATGAAGGACCTGCGCGACCCTCGGCATCAGCGCACTGACGGTGCCCTTGGAGCGACCCCGCTGCTTGCGCAGCACGTCTTTGACCGCGGCGACGACCCGCTCGTCGGCTCGTCCGGTGGGGCTGGGGCCGCGGGTGGTGCGGTGGTCGACGAGCCCCCACAGCCCTTGTTTGCGGTAGGCCAGGCGCATGCGCTGCACCGTCGTACGCGACACCCGGGCGAAGCCGAGCGCGGTCAGCTCCTCGGCCTTGGCCCGCTCCCGCTCGGCCAGCGTGTGCCGTTCGGGGTCGTACTGCGGCCGTACCGCCCCGCCGCTGCCCGGCCCGCCGGGCAGACCGCACTCGACTTCCCATACGTGCCGCTGCCAGGCCAGTGCCTTCTCCCGCGCCGCAGCCGGGGCAGTCTCGAACAGCCCCCACCGTGGTACTGCCTGAGGCTGCTCCACTTCCGCCTGCGCTCCCAGCACGGCGAAGCTCTTATCGGCGAAGAGATGCCCCGCCAACACCGTCTCATCGCCGCCGTCCTCGCCGACCAGATGCACACGCTGTCCGGCCAGGGCGACGACCTGCCACCGCAATCCGCGGAAGCGGACATGCGCCCCGACCGCCACCACCGGCCGCCCGCTACTCACCCCGCCTCCCCACGCCGGGCACCAGCCTCATCGCCGCCTGCATCCGTCTCCGCGTCCTCCGCGGTTTCGCTGATGTCCCGGGTCTCCTCGTCATAGCCGTCCTCACCCTCGCCGACGTCCTCCTGAAGGCGGCTGGCCGGCACGCCTGCACCGGCATTGCGGAGGGAGCCGAGACCGACCATGGCGCGTTCGTGCAGAGGCGTATCCAGGTTGGCTGTCAACTGTCCGTGCCACAGGGCGTGGAAGACGGCGGGGAGGACCTCGATCGGGTCGCCCGTTGCTTGGGCGCCTTCCAGCAGAGGCCGCGGCCGCGCGAACGCCTCGAGCACTGCGGGCATCAGGCCGGAACGGCCGGCGTTGCGAGGGTGGCGGTAGCCGGCCAGCCATTTCAGGTTGGCGGCCAGGACGTCGTCGAGCGGTGGGAGGCGGCGGTAGGTCCAGCCGATGTCCGCGCATGCCTGCACCACCGCATCGGCGGCCTTCATCGAGCGTTCGCCGCCGGCGTCGGGGTGGCTGGGGCAGTCGGCGAGCAGGGCGGTGCCGTCGGCATGGCGGGCGAAGAGCTGCGGTACCCAGGAACGCACCTGCCCGCGGGGATTGCGCCACAGCAGACGCACCGGCCGTCCCGCCAGGGCGGTCACGGCCGGGTCACGGTCCAGCATCATCAGCTGGATGCGCATCGCGTTCGATCCGGCGGCCACATGCCGTCCGGTTGTAGCTGACCACCACAGGCCCGGCCCCCACCGCCGCCCCGGCACCGCCGGGAACGCGGACACGGGCGGCAGGTCCTCGAAGGCCACCGCCAGGGCCGCGTCCTCCCAGCGCTGCTGCACCGTCTGTCCGACGGGATCGAGGAAGACCGCCTCGAACCGTGCGCTGTGATCGGCCTTCGCCTTCTTCGCCCGGCTCCCGGGCCCGGCTGCACCCGTGTTGATCATCTGCTTCAGCCAAGCCGTATCCGCTGGCAGCTACAGTGGTTTTGGGGATTTGGACCCCGAAGGGGTAAGGCATGCGCTAACGCTTGACGCCTTCCGGCGGGGGCGCCCGGCGGTTTCAGCCGGGGTCTGCCTCGGCCGTCAGAACGTTCCTCAAGACGTCGACGGACATCCCCGCCCACTGGGCCACCTCTTCCAGGGGCACCCCGGCGTTTGCGGCCGACAGGGCGGTCCGCTTCCAGGCATTTTCGATCAGAACGGCGCTGTGGCGGAGGTTGCGCAGCAGCTGCCGGGCGACGTCGGCGGTCGGCCCGCTCTGCACCCCGCGCAGCTGGAGCAGCTGTCCCTCGGCGCTCTTGATCGTTCGGGTGATCAGCGCGCGCTGCTCGGGCGGTACCACGGCCCGCCACATCGTCCCCGAGCCCGGCGCCCGCTTCTCCTTGCCGAGCACCCGTAACTGTCCGGCCATCGTCACCGGCTGATGCTCCCGCCGCACCCACCACGGATCGTTCGCGCAACCGGCCGGACCCCCGGCTCCACGGCGCTGGCGGATGACGGCGCCCATCCAGGCGATCAGCGGACCGCCGTGATCCGCCGCCGTCAGCGGCCCCAGCCACGCGCGCCCGACGCGCTCCCCGAGCCGACGGCAGAACATCCCGTCGGCGGGCAGTGCCCGCGGCCGCCCCGCACCACTGTCCACCCACACCAGCTCCGCCATGGCCGGGTCCAGCAGCGCGTCGGCGACCGCTACTACCTCGGGGAAGATGACCGCGTCCCGCCCCACGATCCGCCACCCCTCCAGATCACCGCCGGAGTCACCGCCCGCGACCTGGTGCAGGCGCCGCGGCCAGATCGTCTCCGCTCCCAGTCAAAGGCCTGATCCCACCACCGCGCCACGATCGCATGTGCCAGAGCGAACACACGCTCCGGCTCAGCCCCGGCCCGCACCGCCCGCCGCACCACCCCCGTCCACCGCCACTGTGCCGCGATCACCTCTGGCAGGTGCCGCACGTCCAGGTGTTCGTGGGGCTGGTCGGCGTCCGCGTCCAGCAGCCACTGCCCGTGCCGCGCACACACCCGGCCCCACCGCGGCGCATACCGAACGACCTGCACGGCGGTTCCCGTACGCTGGGCCGCGCACAGCCGGCAGCCGAATGCCACCGGACCGGCGACCACGCCGCCGACCCGCCACACCGCCGTCGGCACTCCGTCCCCCTCGGCCGGCAGTGTGGCCTCCTCCCGCGCCCAGGACGGCAACGCCCGGGCCAGCACGTCTTCCTCGATACCGCACAGGCCTGCCAGGATCTGCCGCCCGGCTGCGTTCAGCAGCACTTCGGCGTCGGCCCGAGTGGCGCCGCTTTCGTGTTTGGGCTGGTGGTTGCGCCAATGCCAGTACGACCGCAGGGCCTTCGCTTCCAGCCCGTAGCGGCTCGCGATGCGGCAGATCAGTGACGAGGTCGTTTCTCCCTGCAGGGGAGCGGTACGCACGAAGCCGGGATGAGGGAGCACTCCACCACAGTGCCGTGTTTGCCGCTCCAGGCGGGCACTTTCGCAGGGGATGCTCGGTCGTAGCGCTCGGTGCCGCCCCTGCTCGCCTGCCGTTCCTCGCTGCTTGTTGAAGCGGGGTCGGGTTATCCCTTCTCGGCGGCGTTGTCAGTGGCGACGTCTACCCTGGCTGACAGTTGCCCGATGCCTCCCGAACACGGACGAAGCCTGCCCCACCAGGCGGCCGAACTCGGTGTGGAACCAGGGTTGGACACGCAAGATCGAGGAGGCACGATGCGGATCGACGAGGCGTTCGATGACTTCCAGAGAAGCGTCAACGAGGACGTGGGCCAGACCCGACTCGCACGGGACCGGCGTGATCTGTTCAAAAGGGCGCTCATCAGCGAGCCCGATGTCACCGAGGCGTTCGGCTCGGGCTCACTCCGCCGCAGCACCCAGCTCAAGCCCATCAACGACGTCGACATCATCGCCGTCTACGACGCTTCCCAGCACCCCGACTGGGGCAGTCCCGGCCTCAGCGCCGAACACGCTCTGGACCACACCCGCAGCCAGGTCAACCGGCTGCTGGGCAAGACCAACGGTAGCCACGGCAACGAAGTCCGGCTGGCACTGCCAAGGAACCACGCGGTCAAGTGCTTCCTCGACGACCCCGACGACGAGAACGCGTTCACCGTCGACGTGATGCCGGCCCTTCGGCAGGCCGACGACACCCTCCTCATACCGGAGAAGCTCGCCCAGACCTGGGTGTCCGCCGACCCCGAGCACCTGATCAACCTCGTGGCCGACCGCCAGCGAGACTGGGAGCACTTCCGCCCATTGGCCCGCGTCCTGAAGCAGTGGCGTCACGACGTTGTGGTAACAGGACGGATCAAGTCACTTGTCATCGAGGTCCTCGCTCTCGACTGCATGCCCACATCCGGTAACCGCCCCAGCGGACTGTGCACCTTTTTCACCGCCGCGGCAGCACGAGTCAACGAGGGCGTGAGGGACCCGGCCGGCCTGTGCGGTGAGATCCAGCCTGACCTTGACTACGATGGTCTGCAGACCGCGCTTGCCGAAGCCGCCGAGCTCGCCGACCGGGCCTGCGCCGCGGCCGCGGCCGGTCACACCGACCAGGCCCTGCGACTGTGGCAGGAAATCCTGGGCGACTCCTTCCCCGCCCCACCCAAGCCCGCAAGCCCCGTCACCGGAGCCCCGACCCTGATCACCGGTGCACCCGCCCTCATCACCCCTCGGCCGATCAAGGATGCGCCTCAGGGATGACGGCCACCACCGGTCCTCACAAGCCCGCGCAGCCGGCCCCCCTCACGTGGTCGGCCGCCGAGCCACGCCGCTTCGAACGGGACCAGCGCGAGATCACCGCCGCCTTCCCCGACCTCGTCTACGACGCCGAAGGCGCCGGGAGCTGGAACGGCATCCTGCCGCTGTGGCCATTCGAACGGCCACAACCCGCACATCTCACTGACTGGACAGGAACCACGGGGCTCCACGTCCTCATGGTCTACCGGCAGGCCTATCCCATGGCGCCGCCCCACATCTTCCCTCTCGACCCGGTTCCCGAGCCGGCCGCGTGGACGCAGTCGCGCTGGCATGTCAACGGCGACCGCACCCTGTGTCTCCTGCGTGCCGACTCGCTGTGGACCGGCCGGGAGTCCGTGGTCGACCTGCTCCTGAAAGCCGCGGCATGGAAAGTGGAGTACGCGCTGATGAAGCACGAGGCCATCACGCAGATGTCCGACCGCGGCATCGTCGAGGACGACCGTTTCGACCACTTCCTCACCCGCCCGCCCGCCCGCCAAGGAGCCCACCCGCAGCAGTCTGACGACTCCGCCCGACACAGCACGAGATCAGCAAGACGCCGGGAGCGGACGTTCGTGCTGATCCTCGTTCCCCATCACGCCGCAGCCACCATCCGCCAAGCCGGCCCCTGGGGCCTGATGACCCTGCGCGGTAACCACGAGGACTTGGCCGTCATCCGAGGGATCTCCACCCGCGACGGCGTGATCCTCCCCGTCGACGCCTCACCGGGCCAGAACCTGCTTGCGGCCAGCGGCGACATCAGCCTGTCCGGCTGCTGGTACCGCGCAGCCCCCATGCTCCATCTCTACTGGCGCCAACTGAGCGGCAGACTCGGCACAGGCATACCCCTGTCCGTGTTCCAAGACCACCTCACCAGCGGATACAAGAACCCTGGCCTCAATCCGTACATCGCCCTGACCTACGCACCGGATGCGAAGGAATCCTTTCCCGAGCACGACGTGTCCGACATCGTCGCCTGGCGCATCGGACGCGACGGCGCGTACCCCCTCGGCTCCCTCGTCGAGCCGTCGACCACCGGCATCGGCCAGATCCAGGACCACTGGCCCGTCAGGGACCTTCAAACAGCACGCGTCATGCTCATCGGCACCGGCAGCATCGGATCCGCCGCCGCGCACGCTCTTGCCGGCTACGGCATCGGACACCTCACCCTGGTCGACCCTGACCGGCTTTCCTGGCACAACCTCGTACGCCACACCACCGGCCGCCGTCACGTCGGCCGCCCCAAAGCCACCGCCCTTGCCGAAGAACTCACCTTCCTGCGCCCCGACACCACAGTCGTCCCTCTGGTCCTCGACGTCATCGACGACGCCGACCGGATCAGACCGCTGCTCCAGGAAAGCAACCTTGTCGTTTGCACTGCCGACGGTGTCGCCGCCCGCCGTGTCACCGGGCACCTCGCCCGCCGTGCCAGCATCCCCACCGTCATGGCCTGCGTCCTGCAGGACGGCGCCCTGGGCGAGATCCTGCGGCTGAGGCCCTGGCCCCAGCACGGATGCCTCACCTGCCGGCGCCAAACGCTCGCCGAGCGCGGCAGCATCGATCCCGAACCCGCACTCGATGCCGGATACGGCACCGGCACCCGACACCGGCCGATGACCGCGGTCGGCCCCGACCTCCACCTCATCGCCCATCTCGCAGCCAAGACCGCCGTCGCCACTCTCCTCGAGCGCCACGGCCACCCCGACCAGCGCCTACCCGGCGAACACGGCCTGATCAGCCTGCGCCGACAGCCCGACTGCGCACCGCCCTTCGACCTGAGCCGAACCGGCGAGACCCGATGGCTCCCCGCCACACCACCGCGCCCCGGATGCCCCACCTGCGAACCCCCATGACCCCGCGCCCCGTCACCGCTGTACACCTCACCGAAGAGGCCGCACGTGTCATCACCGACGAGCTCCGGACCGCCGACAACAGCAGAGAGACCGGAGGCATCCTGCTGGGACACCACGTTCACGACGCGATGATCGTCCGGCACGCCGGAACTCCCGGACCCGACGCGGTTCAAACCCCCACCTACTTTCTCCGCGACCTGGCCCACGCCCAGACCCTGGCCGCCCAGGCCTACGCCCAGGACCACAGCGTCTGGATCGGCGAATGGCACACCCACCCCACCAGCCGACCCATCCCCAGCACACGCGACGCAACCACCTACCGCCAACTCCTCAACGACCCCGAACTCGCCTTCCACAGCTTCATCGCCGTCATCCTCGGCCCGCGAGCACCGCACTGGGACATGACCGCCTGGACCTGCCACAACAACACGATCGCCCAGGTCGCCGTACACGGCCCGCCGCAGCACCGGTAACGACCGGATGCCGGCGCGATTCACACACAGCAGCGCCACACGCCCCTCACCCCGGAGAGCGCCCATGGAACCTCTGCCCGCACCAAGCCCCACCAGCGTCAGGATCACCGGCGACCACTACCAGTGGCTCATCGCCTGGACCGGCTGCCTCACCCTCCTACGCGAGAACGCCATCCACACCGCCAACCCCGCCATCTCCGTCGGCGTCGAAGCCGACGACGCAGGCAACCTCGACGACGTCGTCCTGCTGCGCCGCAACCCGCCCCACACCTACACCCAGGTCAAATACACCGTCAGCAGCGCCACACCCGTCAACGAGGAGTACCTCACCAAACCCAGCCCCACGGGCGGCCCGTCGATCCTGAAGAAGATTGCCAAAACCTGGCGCACCTTCACCGCCGACGGCATCGACGCCGACCTCGCGATCGTCACCAACCGAGCCCCGGATCCCCACGACCCCCTCATCGCGGTACGGGACGCCCGCACCCAGTTGCTCCTGCCCAAGGCCGCCGACGGCACCGCACGCTCGAAGACCGGCCAGGCACGAACCCGCTGGGCTCAGAACGCCGGCCTGAGCGAGACCGAACTCCACGATCTCCTCTCCCGTCTGCGCTTCGACCTGTCCCGAGAACTGGCCCACGTATACGAGCAGCTTCAGCTCCTGATGGCCGTCTGCGGCCTACGCAACGACAGCCACGCAGTCGACGAAGGCGCCAACTGGGTCGCCCAGCAGGTCCGCGACGGCCACCGCACTCTGACCCTCGACATGGTCAAAGCAGCCGTCGACAGCCTCAACCTCAAGACAGGACCCGCCTACGCGATCCTGTCAATCGCCACCCTCAAACCCGACCCGCTCGCCGCCGAAGCCGACCACACCATCAACTGGATAGACCGGTTCGAAACCGCCTCCGAGTACACCAAACGCCGCCCGCTCGCCCCCGCCACCTGGGCACAGCTCCAGGACGACATCGAGGCGGCCCCCGCCCGCCTGCCCGGCCGCACCAATATCTCCGTGTCAGGAAGCCTCCGCCTCGCCCCCGCGTTTCTGACCGGTACGGCCTTCCGCATGGTCACCGGAGCCGACCTCGCCGTCCTCCAGCGTGGAGACCTGTGGTCCACCCGCGACGCCTACGACGCCGAATACGCCCCCATGATCAAGGAGTACGACGTCGGCCAGGGCGAGGACCTCGCCGTCGGCATCAACGTCACGGTCAAGGCGCAAGACTTCACCGAGGATGTCCTCGAATACGTCGAAGAACAAAACATCCCCGCGTCCAAACTCCTCATCCTTAGGCCACCCGCCGGCCCCAAGGACCGCTCCGTCCTCGACAGCCCCGCCGCCAACGCGCTGGCCGTCGGCATGCGCAACGCCCTGCGCCGACCCGCCCGTACCACCCCCCGGATCCACCTCTTCCTTGCCTGCCCCATGGGACTCGCCCTCCTCCTCGGCCACCGCTGGAACCGGCTACGGCCCACTGTCGTGTACGAAGACGTCAGCACGACCCAGGTGTACGAGCCGGCCTTCTTCGTCCAGGCCTGAACACCACAGCCACCGCGAGCCGCCGCAGGAAATCATGCCCAATTCACGCCCAGCTGGGTGAGCGCTGCGCGCTGGGGCTCGGTGAGTTTGTCGCGGCGGCTGCGGAGGTTGCTGTACCAGATCCCCAGCCGGTGCTCTTGCCCCTGGCCTTCGACCGCGATCTCTTCTGTGTGGGCCCTGGGGACGTGGTGGTGGCCCTCATGGGCGATGTACTGGGCGAGGGCCGCTACGCCACGCTGGAAGGCTGCTGAGGGCCTCCCGGCGGGATTCGCGGCGCCCTTCGAGGAGGCTGGGGCGGGTCGCTCGACGGGTGTCATGCCCAGCTCGGACAACCGCTGCTGTTGTTCGGCCGACAGCTCCGCCCAGGAACTGGCCTGCCGCCGGATCCATCGTCCGAGGTCGTCGCCGTCGAACGTCACGCCGGGCCGGATATCGGGCAGTACCCCGCCGGGCTCGTCCTGCGCGAGGTGGGCGAGGACGCGGTAGTGCCGTTGCCAGTCCAGTGGCCAGGGGCAGTTCCAGTCCGGGTCGATCGCGGCCAGCTGCTTCGCGCGCTCCGCAGCCCGCTGCGGGTCTTTGCCGAGGCCGCCTTTGCGGCGGAGGTTGGCCATGTGCTGCCCGACCGGCATGGGGCCGCCGTCGGCCGGGTCGTCCCACATGGCGTCCTGACGTGGGGCGAGGTGCCCGGTGGCGCGCCGGTAGGAACGGAGCGCGGCGAGCTTGGTCTCCCACGCTTCCTCGCCCGGCTCTTAGATCATCCCGGCCTCGGTCGCGTCCAGCAACAGCTTGCGCCGTTCCTCCAGCTCTCCGGCCCGCAGCGCCTTTCGCTGCTGGTGGATCCATCGCCCGAGCGGAAACGCCTTGGTCGCCCCGACTTCGACCTCGACGTCATACGGGATGGCGTAGAGGCCTGTGATGCCGTGGTCCTTCCGCCAGCGCAGCAGCGCCTGGTAGCCCTCAAGCCAGACCAGGGACTCGGGCCGGTACACCCGCGTACGGAGGAAGGCCGTGATCGTCGCGGCGTCGCGCGGGCTGGAGAAGTGCAGCAGGGCCGCTTCGGCGGCGGCCTGCGTGTCGTCCAGTTCCTGGTCCTCGCCGCCGGCCCCGACGATCCGCCCGTCCTCATCGCGCTGGAGGTGGACCTTGCGCTTGCCGCTGGTGCGCGCGCGGGAGGCGAGCTGCTCGACCAGGCGCTCATCGTGGCTGCGCAGGCCCTTTATCTATAGGTGGGGAAGTGTAAGGGACGTTTGTTGCGCTTGCCCCAGCGGGCGTAGCGGCTCTACACCGCCGACGCTGCGCTCTTGCTTGGTCGATCACTGATCGATGTCGTCGAAGAGGCTGCGATGCGAGCCGGAGGGCTGGTGTCTGCCCCGTTGACTGCCGTCATCTTTCACCGTGTCAGGCTCCCAGCCTTCGTTGCTGGGCGGTCGAGACCGACGCTCGTCGTTGTAGAAGTCGCGGGCATGGTCGAACTCTGCGGCTGCGTCGTCGTCGCCCCGCTGGTCGAAGGCCAGGTAGTACCAGAACAAGGCGCTCTCGATGGGGTCGTCATCGTCTCCGGTAGCGTCCTCGAGCCACTCACCCACCACGTCGACAAGTGTTGGAACGAGCTCCTGCCGCACGTGCTCGAACAGCTGCTCACGCTCCTCGTCGGTGAGGAGGAGGTGCCAAACCTTCTTCTGCCAGTCCTCGGCCTCAATCCAGGAAGCGTCCGGGCCGGAGACGGCCAGCTCCTTCATGCGCTCAATGGCACGTTGCCGAATGTCTTCTGTCAGTAGACCGGCCTGGTGGAGCCGTGCGAGTACGGTCGTCCGGGTGTCGTACTGGGCGGGGGAGTGGAACTTGACGAGTGTTTCGCTCAGTTGCGGGTCTGCAGTCATATACGCGCGCAGGAACGTGTCGGAGCCGCGGTACACCACATATGACAGGATGGCTTCTTCCGGAGGCAGATGGTGCTGCCATGATGCGAGGCGGCTGTAGGGGCGGGCTCGCACGGCGGCCAGGCGTTGCGCTGCCTGCTTGTAGAGCGAGGGCGGAATACGCAGGAGTGTGCCTTCGCGCTGCTCGCTGTCGCGGTCGAGACAGTCGGTGCGTGACAGAAGAGCCTGGTCGGTCATGCCGGTTAGAACGACCGGCAGCAGGTGTGGCTGGGTGGCTAGCCAGGCGGCGAAGCCTTCTCGAAGAGTGGGGTGGTGGAAGGCCCAGTACTCCTGTCCGTCGGATGACGTGTTGAGGCGGAGGAAGGAACCGGTGAGTGCGGTCAAGGCTTTGCTGACGCCGGGCTGCGTGGAGCCGGCTCGCTCGACGATGTCGCGGTCGCCGGCATCGAGGGCGATCGGGTTTGGCAGGCCGGGCAGCGTCTCGTCTCGGGCCGTTGCGTACGTGAGCGCGAGCGCCGCGTGGGCGTGGGTGTCCAGCTGGTCGTAGACATCGCTGAGCAATTGCTGGGACTGCGCCATGAACGCCGTGATGCCCTGCCGTGTCTGGGGCAGTTTGGAAGTGAACGCCTGCAGCCCCAGACGACGTGCGGCCTCGGGGCGGAAGGGGGCGGCGTCGGCTGCTGCTTCCAGGTGCGGTTTCATCTGGGCGCGTACGTCTTGGGGCTGGTCGCCGGCGGAGAGGTGGTTGTACAGGATCTGTTGCCGCTCTTCACGGGTGAGGTCGGCGACGTCTACGGTGACCTGCTGTTCGTGCAGCCGGGGATAGGAGTACGGCTTCAGCAGCGGGCGGGCTTCGTTGTAGATGTAGCTGCGGGAGGTCAGCACCACCCGGGCGCCGTTCTTGACCGCGCTCATCACGTGTGGCAGGTCGCGTGCCCAGGCGTGGGTGAGGTGTTCCTCGTGGCGGACAGCGCCGAAGGCGTCGTCGAGCCAGAAGAACTGATCCTTCTCATGCGGATTCCAGCGTTGCACGAGTTCTTCGGAGGTCCGGGCCTTGATGGCCATGCAGCCCCAGTTATCAGCCGCGCTGATGGCCAGCATCAGCGCGATGACGGACTTGCCGACGGCCGGGTCGCCCAGCAGCAGCACGAAGCCGTGGTCACACAGCGCGCGGGCGGCCTTGCGGTAGGCGCCGGTGACGACGAACGTGGCCACCTGCTCGGGCGCGGACGCCATGAGTGCCGAGGCCTGGGCGTAGGCACGCTCGTCGAGGATCTGCGAGAGATCACCGAGCCCGTAGACGCGAGGGACGAACATCCGCAGCCTGCGGTGCGTGGCGATCATGTCACTCAGCCACTGGCCGTCCAGGACTATCGGATGCGCGACCCCGCACGCGCGCAACCGACGGCGGATCTCCTCCTCGGAGGTGCCAGTGACCCGCGCGTTTGTCAGCAGCACGTACGTTCCGCACACCCCGCGCTTCACCAGGGCGCTGACCTTATCGAATTCGTCTTCCAACTCCGACGGGACGAGCGTGGTGTCGGCCTTCTTGGTGTGCTTGCACTGCAGCACGAACGGCCCTGGCAGAACGTCTCGAACGCCACTGGGGTCGGTCGGCGGCTGCCAGGTGCCGTAGAACGCACCGTCCCGGCCACCGTCGTTGGAGTCGGCGAATGCCTGTACCGACTGCCCCCACACCTCCCGCAGGACAGCCGCGCACAGGTCCTGGAAGGCCCGCCAGCCCAAGGTGTGCAGGGTAAACCGGGGAGAGCCGACAGCCACGACTTCGCCTGCGCTGCTCACGCGTCGTCCTCGCTGTCGTGTTCATCGGCGTCATGGTCGGCGAGTGCGGCCATCGCCTCCCACATGGCTTCATCGTCGTAGTCCGGCACCACCAGGTCAGGTGTCAGGTCGTTGCTGTCGGGGTCCAGGTTCTCGGACTGGGCCAGCACCTCGACCAGGAACCGTCGCGCGGCCTTCAGTAGGCCGGGATCATCCAGCCACAGCCCGAACTCCAAGCTGCGGCGGGAGCTCCCCGTGCCGTTGGCGCTGCCCAGCCACAGCCGGTGCGGCGTGAAGCCGGTGACATCTGCCACGCCTCCCAGAGCGTCCTCGTCATGCCACCACAGCTCACCCAGCAACATCATCTTGGTGTGGAGAATCGGAACGAGTTGGTTTCCGGCCTTGCGATAGCCCAGGGTGCGTAGTGCCGGGAGCCGAATGCGTTCCTGCGGCGAGCCAGGGCCCAGCACTGGTCCCTTGCCGTCCCGGTGGAAGCGCAGCTCCTCCAGCTCGGAGAAAGCCCAGGCTGGGAGGCCAGCCGCATCTTTCACCGCCTCGGCGAGCTTCCGCAACCGCTCTGCGTGGTACTTGCCCCGCGGCTGCTTGCTCACCACCACGCACGCGGCGGGGAACTCGACGATGCGCTGCAGCAGCTCGGCATCGTCCACCCACAAAAAGGCCCCAAGCATCGCAGGCCCCAGACTTCTCGACCGCCGCTGCTGTTCGAGATCACGCCGGAACTCGTCAATCCCCTCGATGAGGCCCGCCAGCACGTTTGTCCCGAACTGGACAGGACGTTTGCCGTCCTCCAGGACTGCCTGTACGTCGAACTGCTTGGAAAACGACGGATCCATATGCCCCCCTGTGCCGCCAGCATTATGGCGCGACACTGCGGATTGTCGGGCGCCGAGCGGCAGGGAGGGAGCACGGTGGCCGGTGGCCCCTGGTGCACGCCGACATGCATTGGCCGTGCCGACGCGTACCTGACCGGCGCGAAGGAGTCGGCTGCTGGCGCATTCATTATCTCGAGGGCCAGGGGCGGGGGATGTTTGTTTGGGTTGTCGCCTGCGGTGATGGTGCTGGCCTGAGTGCGATACGCCCCGGTGTTGGTGGTGGTTGTGTT
>NZ_BAAAIF010000027.1:0-43441 GCF_039525925.1 Streptomyces javensis
ACGTGCACACACCCCGCAAAACGAAGCCAGCGAAACGGCAAACGAACAAAACGTCCAACCCACGGCCCCGCCGCACAGGTTAAAGATCAAGCTAGGGGCTCCCAGGATCCCATGGGGTGATCCGCCCGGTTTGACGGCTCGTCCGGATACCTGATTCGGTGCCCGTACACCTCGAAGGTGTGCGGGCACCGCCATGTCCGGACATGAGTCCGCAGTGTAAATTTCACGCCCATGACGTGAACGCGCCCTTGTGCGTGCCCGGTGGTGATGGGAATACTCGGCGGCGCAAATTGGCATGGACGCGCCCCCGGGTGGGGAGAAGCGCTATGCCGTTACGCCCTCCGGGCCCTGGCACCCCACTGCCGACGGGCCCAACCCCCCCACTGGAAGGCAGAGAGTTGAAGCACCGCCGCATACCCAAGCGTCGTGTCGCCATCGCCGGAGCCGGCATAGCGGCCCTGGTCGCCACGGGCATCACCCTTCAGAGCGCCAACGCCGCCCCCGGCGAGCCCCAGCCCGACACCCTCTCGGTCGGCGCCGCCGGAAAGCTCGCCAACACCCTTACCTCCTCGCTCAAGAGCGACACGGCGGGTTCGTACTACGACGCCAAGGCCAAGAAGCTTGTCGTCAATGTGGTCAACAAGGGCGTCGTGGACAAGGTCCGCGAGGCCGGGGCCGAGGCCAAGGTGGTCACCAACACCCTGGCCGAGCTGAGCAAGGCGCGCGAGACGCTGAAGCAGAAGGCCACCATCCCCGGCACCTCGTGGTCGGTGGACCCCAGAAGCAACAAGGTCGTCGTCACCGCGGACAGCTCCGTCAAGGGCACCCGGATGGCCACCCTCAACAAGGTCGCCGACGCGCTCGGCGACAAGGTCGAGGTGAAGCGCTCGGCCGGGAAGTTCTCCACCTTCATCGCCGGTGGCGACGCCATCTGGGGCGACGGTGGGCGCTGCTCGCTCGGGTTCAACGTCGTCAAGGGCGGCCAGCCGTACTTCCTGACCGCCGGTCACTGCACCGAGGCCATCAGCAGCTGGTCGGACTCGCAGGGTGGCGAGGAGATCGGGACCAACGAGGGCAGCGAGTTCCCGGGCAACGACTACGGCCTGGTCAAGTACACCAAGGACACCGACCACCCGAGCGCGGTCGACCTCTACAACGGCAGCTCCCAGGAGATCACCAAGGCCGGTGACGCCACCGTCGGCCAGAAGGTGACGCGCAGCGGCTCCACCACCCAGGTGCACGACGGCGAGGTCACCGGCCTCAACGCGACCGTCAACTACCAGGAGGGGTCGGTCGAGGGGCTGATCCAGACCAACGTCTGCGCCGAGCCCGGCGACAGCGGCGGCGCGCTCTTCGCGGGCGACACGGCGCTGGGTCTGACCTCCGGCGGCAGCGGTGACTGCTCCTCGGGCGGCGAGACCTTCTTCCAGCCGGTGCCGGAGGCGCTCCAGGCGTTCGGCGCCGAGATCGGCTGATCCAGTCGGTCCGGTCGATCCAGTCGGTCCGGTCGATCCAGTCGGTCCGGTCGATCCGGTCGGTCCGGTCGATCTGGCTGATCCCCGGTCGATCCGGCCGCGAGCGGAAGCAGGCCCCCGGACACCCGTGGACGGTGTCCGGGGGCCTTCCCCTTTCCCGGTCAGCTCATCAGAACTCGAAGACCAGCGTCGGGGCCGCGCTCTTGAAGCAGTTGTTCGCGAAGGTGTGCTCGTACGACACCCGGCGGCCGTCCCAGATCCCCTCGGCGGTGACCGTGATGGGGTGCCATTCCTTGGTGCACACCCGGCCGGACTCCGCCCCGGTCCGCAGCTGACCGAACATGCCGCCCACGGAGCGGAGTTCGGCGCAGGCCTGAGTGGGGGCCGGGTGGGTACCGGTGGGGGTGGGGCGACAGCTCAGAGTCACCGCCCGCTGGACCTCGGTGGTGGCCGCGTCGGCCCCCCAGCCGACGGTCAGGACCAGCGCGGACGGCGGATACAGGCTCTGCGGCTTGGCGGGCGCGGCGTGCGCCGCGCCGCTCGTGCCGATCCCCAGCACGGCGCTCACGGCCAGTGCGGCTCCCAGCCCGATCGCCCCAGTAGTCTTCCGCATTTCGAACACTCCCTTGCTCGTCGTTGCAGATACCGGACGGAGTTCTACGCGGTGCGCGTCAGGAACGCACGTCGATCGAGCACTTCCGGTCGCTACAAGTAGTCGTTCGGTGGCTTATTGTCGCGTGCGGTGGATGTCCGGGTGCGGAACGCCGCGTGGCGACCGGGTGCGCGGAGCCGCGCGCATTGCGCCCTTCGAGGGACCCCGTCCGCCGTCTCGCGCTCCCGCGGATGGCGTGCTCAGCGAGGTGCCGAGATGCTCAAATCGATTCAAGGTTGCTCAGGTGAGCAAGATCGAGTGATGTTTGTGATGCCTCTGGGATGAGGGCTGTCGCATGTCGCGCCAGGGCGAGAACCTGCCAGGGCAAGCCGACCGGCGGAGTGGGGTCGGAGCCCGGAATCCGCAGCTCCCTCGGGGCCGTCCCAGGGGGTGTCCGGCGGACCGCGCGGCGGAGCCGCGTGTCGATGCCTGGGAACGGCCCACCGCAGGCGTCAAGGCCCGTCGGGCCCCCTAGCCGCCCTGGCCCAGCTCTCCGCTCAGGGGGCCCGTCCGGCTCCCCCAGCCGTAGCCGCGCTCCGCGCGCAACCGCACCACCAGCCGCCGCTCGGCCACCATCGCCGCGCGGAACTCCTCCCAGTCCGGATGCTCGCCCTGGATCGCGCGGTAGACCTCCACCAGCTCATCGGCGGTGGCGTCATGGGGGTCGGCGGCGACCGGCGTCAGCTCGGCGTCGCCCTCGGCCACCAGATAGGAGTAGTGGTCCCCGCTGGTGACGTAGAAGCTCGCGCGCGGATCGCGGCGCAGATTGCGGGTCTTGGCGCGGTCGTCGGTGACGGAGATCCGGATGAGGCGCGTCGCGGGGTCATAGGTGAAGGCGACATTGGACAGCTGCGGCCGTCCGTCCCGCTTGAGGGTGACGAGCGCGCCGGTGCGCTGCTCCCGTAGCAGATCGAGCAGGGATCCCTCCGTCATGGTGATCAGCATACGCATGGGCCGGTGGCCCGCCTACCGATTCGTCCCACCCGCTTCCGCGTGCCGCGTTCACAAGGCGACACGCGGGGTTAAAGGGTGTTTTGGGTGCCTATGGTGGAGAGAGGAGTGAGAGGGAAGTGCCACCCAAACCGACTCGTACGCGTGTTCGAGAATGGGGTTATGGTGGGGCGTGGGACATGTGGGATCGGTCAGGGGGTGTGAGCAGCGGGAGGTGCGGATGCCAGGCTTTACGCATCTGCACACCGCGTCCGGGTTCTCCATGCGGTACGGCGCCGCGCATCCGGAGCGGCTGGCGCAGCGTGCCGCCGAGCGCGGCATGGACGCGATCGCGCTGACCGACCGCGACAGCCTCGCCGGAGCGGTGCGGTTCGCCCGGGCGTGTGAGCGCGCGGGGGTGCGGCCGCTGTTCGGAGTGGACCTCGCCGTACGGGAGGAGGCCCCGGAGCCGGGGCGCACCGCCCGGCGCCGTACGCCGGTGCGCGGCGGGGCGTTCATCGACGAGTCCGCGCCCCGGGTGGTCTTCCTCGCCCGGGACGGCGCGCCCGGCTGGGCCGCGCTGTGCGGACTGGTCTCCGCCGCCCACGCGGGGCTCGCCCACCCCGGAACCGCCCGGACGAACGGCGAAGGACCGCCCCTGCTGCACTGGCGCGATCTGGTGAGCGACCCCGGCGCGCTCGCCCCGCTGACCGCGCTGCTCGGCCCGGACTCCGACGTCGGCCGGGCCCTGGCCGCCGGACGCCCCGACCGGGCCGCCCGGCTGATCGCCCCCTGGCGCGAACTCTTCGGCGACGCGCTGCGGCTGGAGGCCGTGTGGCACGGCCGCACCGGCACCGGCCCGGGCTCGCTGCGGCTCGCCGCCCGCACCGTCGGCTTCGCCGCCGAGCAGGGCGTCCCGGCCGTGCTGAGCAACGCCGTCCGCTACGCCGACCCGGGGGAGGGGCCGGTCGCCGACGTCCTGGACGCGGCCCGCCGGCTCGTCCCCATCGACCCGCGCACCCCCGGGGCGCTCGACAGCGGCGAGCGCTGGCTCAAGGGCCCCCGGGACATGGCGAAGGCGGCCGAGCGGATCGTGGAGGCGGCCGGGATGCGGCGGGACGCCGCGCACCGGCTGCTGGAGGAGACCCACCGCACCGCCGCCGGGTGTCTGGTCGACCCCGAGGACCACATCGGCCTGGGCAGCGTCCACTTCCCCGAACCCCGGCTGGTCGGGGCCGGGCGGCGGAGCGCCGAGCGGGTGCTGCGGTCGCGCTGCGCCGCCGCCATGGTGCTGCGGGGGTACGACCGCGACCGGGCGCGCTGGGAGCGGCTGGAGGACGAGCTGCGCACCATCGAACGGCTCGGCTTCGCCTCGTACTTCCTCACCGTCGCGCAGGTCGTCGACGACACCCGGGAGCTGGGCATCCGGGTGGCCGCCCGGGGCTCCGGCGCCGGATCGTTCGTCAACCACCTGCTGGGCATCGCCCATGCCGACCCCGTGGCCAACGGTCTGCTGATGGAGCGCTTCCTGTCGGTGCGGCGCGCCGCGCTGCCCGATATCGACATCGATGTGGAGTCGGCGCGCCGGCTCGACGTCTATCGCGCGATCTTCGAGCGGTTCGGGGCGGAGCGGGTCGCGACCGTCTCGATGCCCGAGACCTACCGGGTGCGCCACGCCGTACGGGACGTGGGCGCGGCGCTCGGCATGGACCCGGCCGAGGTGGACCGGCTCGCCAAGTCCTTCCCGCACATCCGCGCCCGCGATGCCCGTGCGGCGCTCGCGGAACTGCCCGAGCTGCGGGAGCTACGGGAGGCGACCGCCGAGCAGGAACGTTTCGGCAGGTTCTGGGAGCTGGTCGAGGCGCTCGACGGGCTGCCCCGTGGCATCGCCATGCACCCCTGTGGGGTGCTGCTCTCGGACGCCGGGCTGCTGGCCCGTACGCCCATCGTGCCGACCAGCGGCGAGGGCTTCCCCATGTCGCAGTTCGACAAGGACGACGTGGAGGAGCTCGGACTGCTCAAGCTGGATGTCCTCGGGGTGCGGATGCAGTCCGCGATGGCGCACGCGGTGGCGGAGATCCGGCGGGCCACCGGGCGTGTCGTGGACATCGACGACCCCGAGCAGGTGCGGCCCGGCGATTCGGCCACCTACGACCTGATCCGCTCCACCGAGACCCTCGGCTGCTTCCAGATCGAATCGCCCGGCCAGCGCGATCTCCTCGGCCGGCTCCAGCCCACCTCCTTCCACGATCTCGTGGTCGACATATCGCTCTTCCGGCCCGGTCCGGTCGCCGCCGACATGGTCCGGCCCTTCATCGACGCCCGGCACGGCCGCAAGCCCCCGCGCTATCCGCATCCGGATCTGGAGGACGCGCTGCGCGAGACATACGGGGTCGTGGTCTTCCATGAGCAGATCATCAAGATCGTGTCGATCATGACCGGATGTGAGCGGGACCTCGCCGACGAGGCCCGGCGCGCCCTGTCCGACCCCGAGCGGCAGGGGCGGGTGCGGGCCTGGTTCCACGCGGAGGCGGAGAAGCGGGGCTATGCGCCGGAGGTGCTGACGCGCACCTGGGAGATCGTCGAGGCGTTCGGCTCGTACGGCTTCTGCAAGGCGCATGCCGTCGCCTTCGCGGTCCCGACGTATCAGTCCGCCTGGCTCAAGGCGCACTATCCGGCCGCCTTCTACGCCGGGCTGCTCACCCATGACCCCGGGATGTACCCGAAGCGGCTGCTGCTGGCGGACGCGCGGCGGCGCGGGGTGCCGATCCTGCCGCTGGACGTGAACCGGTCGGGGGCCGCCTATCGAATCGAACTGACGTCTGGTGAATCTCGTGACAGCCGTGATGAACGCGACGGCCGTCATAAAGCGGACGCCGGTATCCGGCTGGCGCTGAGCGACGTCCATGGCATCAGCGAGGCCGAGACCGAGCGGATCGCGGCCGGACAGCCGTACTCCTCGCTCCAGGACCTGTGGCTGCGCGCCCACCCCGGGCGGCCGGTCGCCGAACGGCTGGCCCAGGTCGGCGCGTTGGACGCGTTCGGCACGAGCCGCCGCGACCTGCTGCTCCAGATCGCCGAACTCCACCGGCAGCAGCGGGGCGCCGCCCGGCACAACGCGGAGGGCCAGCTTCCGCTGGCCGAAACCGGTCCCGCCGCCCCCGCCGGGCTCCCCGACCTCGACGCGGACGAGCGCCTCGGCGCCGAGCTCGGCATCCTCGGCATGGACGTCTCCCGCCATCTGATGGGCGACCACCGGGACTTCCTGGCGGAGCTGGGCGCGATCCCCGCGAAGCGGCTGCGCGACGCGCCGCACGGGGAGGTCGTGCTCGTCGCCGGCGCCAAGGCCGCCACCCAGACCCCGCCGATCCGCTCCGGGCGCCGGGTCATCTTCACCACGCTCGACGATGGTACGGGGCTGGTCGACTGCGCCTTCTTCGACGACAGCCACGCGGCGTGCGCGCACACCGTCTTCCACTCCTGGCTGCTGCTCGTCCGCGGCGTGGTCCAGCGGCGCGGCCCGCGCAGCCTCAGCATCGTCGGCTCGGCCGTGTGGAACCTCGCCGAACTGGCCCGGCTCAGGAAGGAGGGCGGCCTCGCGGCGGTCGCCGCCGAACTGGCGGGAACGGGCCCGGAGGCGGCCGAAGCGGACTCCGGCCGCCGCATCGAGATGCCCACCGGCTACGCCATGCACCCCTGGGCCGACCTCCGGCCCGCGGGCGACCAGGCCGCCACCGGCCGCAAACTGTGGCACTCCAGCCCGGGGAGCGCGGGATGACCGCCGACCGGCCCCCCTTCCCGACCCGCCTGATGGGCACGGCCCTGCCGGGCGGCGGCCGGACCGTGGGCCCGGAGCGGGCGGGCGAGGTGCCGCATGTGCTGTACGTGCGGTTCCACCCCGCGCCCGGGGAGGACGTCTACCAGGGGCTGCTCACCCTGCTCGGCGAGGTGACGCCGGTCGTCGAGGCGCTGCCGCCCGACGCCGCGCTCGCGGATGTGCGGGGCGCGCTGCGGTACTTCGGGCGGGACGCGGCGGGGCTGGCCGAGATCGTACGGGTCCGTGCGCTGGCCCGGTACGGCGTGGACTGCACCGTCGGCGTCGCCGCCAACCCCCTGCTCGCGCGCATGGCGGCCCACGAGGCCCAGGAGGCCCGGGGCGCTCAGGAGCCCGGCGCCGTCCGTACCGTTCCCGGCGATCCGGACGCCGTCGCCGCGTTCCTGGCCCGTAAGCCGGCCATCGCCCTGCCCGGGGTGGGGCCCGCGACCGCGCGCACCCTGAGCACGTACGGGCTGGACAGCGCCGCGCGGATCGCCGCCGCGCCGCTCTCCACCCTCCAGCGGATCCTCGGCGCGGCGACCGCGCTGCCCGTCCACGCCTGGGCGCGCGGTATCGACCCGGCGCCGGTCACCCCGAACGCACCCGCCCGTGCGATGGGCGCCGAACACCGCTTCCGCCACGACGAGTTGGATCCCGTACGCCGTCGCCGCGCGCTGCTCACCCTCGCCGACGGGCTCGGCGTCCGGCTGCGGACGAGCGGGCAGGTGGCGGCCGCGATCAGCCTCACCGTCCGCTACGCCGACCGCTCCACGACCACCCGCACCCGCACCCTGACCGAGCCGACCGCCCACACCCCGGCGCTGACCGCCGCCGCGTACGCGCTGCATGACGCACTCGGGCTCCAGCGGGCCCGGGTGCGGTCCGTGGCGCTGCGCGTCGAGGGGCTGGCGGACGCCGGACTCGCCTCCCACCAGCTGACGTTCGACCCCGTGGACGAGAAGTCACGCCGGCTGGAGGCCGCCGCCGACCGGGCCCGCGCCCGCTTCGGGGTCTCCGCGGTCCGGCCCGCCGGGTTCCTCGACGTCGCGTAGGCCGCGGCTCTCGGTCGCGTAAGCCGCAAGTCCCACCAGTCCCACTGGTTTTCCGCACTCCCACTGGTTTTCCCCGCTTCGGGTAACCCGGCGCATTCCTGGACGTCACGTGAAAATCGTGTGAACGTTCCTTCACTGACGGATGGCTGGATGGCTTTGCTACTCGCGCGTAATTTCGAGTGAGCGCACCACTCTTGTGATCCGGATCGCAGGGCGCAGCGCAAGCGCACCGTCAGCGCAACTCTCTCCCCCACCAGCGAGGAGTTCATGTGATGCTGCCCTGGAGGCGTATCCGGCGAATCCGGAAGACCCAGACCCGCACCTTACTGCCCGCCCTGGCCCTCGCGGTCGCGGCGACCGCGGCCACCCCCACCGCCGCGCTCGCCACGGACACCGCGTCGGAGGCGGTGAGCAGCGGCTGGAACGACTACTCCTGCAAGCCGTCGGCCCAACACCCGCGCCCCGTCGTCCTGGTGCACGGCACCTTCGGCAACTCCGTCGACAACTGGCTGGGCTTCGCCCCCTACCTGGTCCAGCGCGGTTACTGCGTCTTCTCCCTCGACTACGGCCAACTGCCCCTCGTGCCGCTGTTCCACGGTCTGGGGCCGATCGACCAGTCGGCCAAGCAGCTGTCCTCCTATGTGGACCGGGTGCTCGCCGCCACCGGCGCCGCCAAGGTCGACATGGTCGGACATTCGCAGGGCGGGATGATGCCCCGCTACTACCTCAAGTTCCTCGGTGGCGCGCCGAAGGTGAACGCCCTGGTCGGCATCGCCCCCACCAACCACGGAACCACCCTGTCCGGGCTGACGAAGCTGCTGGACTACTTCCCCGGGGTCGGCGACATCATCGCCAAGGGTGCCCCGGGGCTGATGGACCAGGTGGTCGGCTCGGACTTCCTGCGGCGCCTCAACGAGGGCGGTGACACCGTCCCCGGAGTGCGCTACACCGTCATCTCGACCAAGTACGACGAGGTCGCCACGCCCTACCGGGCACAGTTCCTCTCCGGTCCGAACGTCAAGAACGTGGTGATCCAGGACCTGTGCGCGACCGACATCTCCGAGCACGTGACCATCGGGCTGACCGACGGTCTGGCCTTCCACGAGGCCGTCAACGCCCTCGATCCGGAACACGCCACGCCGACGACGTGTGCGTCGGACGACTGACGCTTGACAGCGGGCGGACACCTCCTCCGTCAGGGCGCGCCCTGCCTCGGTCCTCACGAGCAGGGCGCGTCGCCCGTCGGGCTGGTCCGCCTCCCGCCGCACCAGCCCGGCCTCGACCGCCCCGGCGCCGACGGCCACGCCGCCGTGGCGGAGCGGGTCGGCGCCACCCGGCGGCGGCTGATGGACGGGCTGACGGGCGAGCTCGACTTACTCGGCGATGAGCTCGACCTCGATGTTGCCCCGCGTCGCCTTGGAGTACGGGCACACCTGGTGCGCCTGCTCGACCAGCTTGCGGCCGGTCTCGTTCTCCAGCTCGCCCGGCAGCTCGACGCGCAGGGTCACCTTGAGCCCGAAGCCGTCGTCCGCCGCGTCCTTGCCGATGCCGACCTCGGCGGTGACGGAGATGTCCTTGGTGTCGACCTTGGCCTGGCGGCCGACGAGGCCGAGCGCGGAGGCGAAGCAGGCGGCGTAGCCCGCGGCGAACAGCTGCTCGGGGTTGGTGCCCTTGCCGTTGCCGCCGAGGGCGGGCGGCATGGCCAGCGGCAGGTCGAGCTGTCCGTCGGAGCTCACGGCCCGGCCGTCGCGTCCGTTCGCCGTGGCCACCGCGGTGTAGAGCGCGTCCATGAAGACCATCCCTTTCGTGTTCCGGCAGTCGGAGGGAGGTGGGGGCTCGGGGTGCCCCGCCTCCGGCAGAAGTAGAGCACACAATTAAGTTGTGCACAACTAAAGGGTACGCTGGTGGCATGTCACACCAGCCCGACCGCACCACCGACAGCACCGCCGACCCCACCACCACCCCTGCGCCGCGGCCCTCCGACGAACTGCTCCGGCTCGACCGGCAGCTCTGCTTCACCCTGCACGCCGCCTCCCGCGCCTTCGACGGCCTCTACCGCCGGGTGCTGCGCGACACGGGGCTGACCTATCCGCAGTACCTGGCCATGCTGGTGCTCTGGGAGTACGGGGAGATGCCGGTCAAGCGGCTGGGGGAGCACCTGCGGCTGGACTCCGGCACCCTCTCGCCGCTGCTCAAGCGGATGCAGTCGGCCGGACTCGTCCAGCGCGAGCGCAGCGCGCACGACGAGCGCTCGGTGACGGTCCGGCCCACGGCGGAGGGGGCGGCGCTGAAGGAGCGGGCCCAGGGCGTCCCCCTGGCGGCGATGGAGGCAAGCGGCCTCGACCTGAAGGAGGCGGTGGAGCTCCAGGCGCGGGTCCGGCGGCTGACGGCGGCCCTGGACGCGGCGCTGGCCGACGAAGGGTGATCAGGAACGCTTCAGGAGCGCTCCGCGAGGTGGCGGTCAACGAGCCGCTCGAACGCGCGCGCCGCCGCTGAGGGGGTGCGTTCCGCCGGGGTGGCGAGGGAGATGGGCCAGTCCAGGTCGGCGTCGGCGATATCGAGAGTGGTGAGATCGTCGTCGGGGCCGACGGCACCGCGGGGCAGCAGCGCCAGGCCGAGGCGGTTGCGGACGAAGTCCACACCGGCGGCGATGTCGGTGATCTCGATGGTCACGTGCCGCCGGAGTCCGGCGGCGGTGAAGGCGCGATCGGTCACGGCCCGGTTCCCGTAACCGGACGGGAAGTCGATGAAGGGCTCGTCGGCCAGGTCCGAGATCGCCGCCGTGCCACGACCGGCCAGGGGGTGCTCCCGTGGCACCACGAGGTCGAGCCGTGTCGAGGTCAGGTGGCGCAGCCGCGCGGCGGCCGGGCCCTGCCCGGGGATCGAGACGAAGGCGAGGTCGAGCCGGCCTTCGGCCAGTGCCGTGATGAGCTCCGGCGATCCGCCGCAGGACGCCGCCGTCGCCAGGCGCACGGACACCTCGGGGTGATCGCGATGGAAGCGGCCCAGCAGGGCGGGAAGGTCGATCAGCCCGAGTGAGCTCATGGTTCCGATGCGCAGGGTGCCGCGCAGTCCGCCCTGGACGGCATGGACGACATCGCGGGCGTCCCGGACGGCGTCGAGCGCCACTCGGGCCTTGGGGAGGAGTTCGAGCCCGGCATCGGTGAGGCTGACCCGCCGGGTCGTGCGCACCAGCAGCGGGGCGGCCAGCTCCTTCTCCAGGGCGGCGATCGTGGCAGACACGGTGGACTGCACGAGGTGCAACCGGGCCGCGGCGCGGGTGAAGCTGCGTTCCTCCGCGACGGCGACGAAGCATTCCAGCTGACGTAGTTCCACTCTCCTATTCATAGCAGTCACCGATGGATGTCATCGCCAATCTTCGTTGGACTCGATGGCGAGGCCGCCGCAGGCTGGTGGCGGCCCCGTTCGCGGGCCGCATCCCAGTCATCGCGAGGAGCGGAACACATGACCCTCTTGATCACCGGAGCCCGTGGCGGCATAGGCGCCGGCCTGCTCCACCGGCTGCGCGAATCCGGGCACCGGGTCCGGGCGGCCAGCCGCGCCCCGGAAAGGCTCGAGCTGCCCGCCGGTGTATCCGCCGTCCCCCTCGATCTCGCGGACCCGACGATGTTCGCCCCCGCGCTGGCCGGAGTCACCGATGTCTTCCTCTACGCCGAACCGGCCGGAATCGAAGCGCTGCTGTCCGCCGCCATCCCGGCCGGGGTGCGGCGGGTCGTACTGCTCTCATCGGACTCGGCGGCCCGCCCCGACGCGGAGCGCGACGCGCTGGCCCGCCACCACCTGCGGGTGGAACGGGCGCTACGGGCCACACCGCTGACGGCGACCGTGCTGCGCCCGGGCGGGTTCGCCACGATGGCGCGGCACTGGGCCGAGTCCGTCCGCGCCGGCCGACCGGTCGAGCAGGCGTATCCGGACGCCCGGCTCGATGTCATCCATCCCGATGACATCGTCGACGTCGCAGAACTGGCGCTCACCGGCGACCAACTGGACGGTGAGACCATCAGCCTCGGCGGCCCGGAGGTGCTCAGCTTCCGCGATCAGGCCCGGATTCTGGGACAGCTGCTCAACCGTCCGATCGAGCTGCGCGAACCCACCCGGGACAGGGCGGCGGCGCACTTGAGCGCCCATGTGCCCGCGCCGTTGGTCGAGTCCGTCCTGGACTACTGGGCCGCGCTGCCCACCGAGCACCACGAGGCGGCACGCTCCACCGAGCGGCTGACCGGCCGCCCCGGTCGTCCGTTCCGCCGCTGGGTCGCCGACAACCTGGACCTCTTCCGGTGAGAGGTCGGTGAGGGGCCGGTGGGAGGCCGGTGGGAGGCCGGTGCGAGGCCGGTGCGAGGCCGGTGGAAAGGTGAACTGCCCCAAATTTGGATCGTTCGATCCGTAATTCATTGACGTTCGCGCGGCGCCGGGAGTACGAATTACGGCATGAACGATCCACAATTCGTCGCGAGCGGCGCGGTTCGCCCTCGCACGGCGCCCGCTCACCCTCGTACGGCGCCCGCTCGCCCTCGCGCAGTGCCCGCCGACGGGCCCGGTACCGGTCCTCCGGCCCTGAGCCGGGCGACGGTGCTGCTGCTGGCCGTGGTGTGTGGCGCGGCGGTGGCGAACATCTACTACGCCCAGCCACTGCTGCCCGTGATATCGCGGGCGCTCGGGGTCTCCCAGGGAGCCGGTGGCCTGGTGATCACCGTCTCCCAGATCGGCTACGCGCTCTCGCTGGCGCTGCTGGTGCCCCTGGGGGACGTACTGGAACGGCGCCGCCTGGTGACCGTGCTGCTGGGCCTGAGCGCCTTCGCGCTGCTCGGTGCGGCGGCGTCCCCGTCGCTCGGGCTGCTGCTCGTCGCGATCGCGGTGGTCGGGGCGACCTCCGCGGTGGCGCAGATCGTGGTGCCCATGGCCGCGTCGCTGGCGCCGGACCACCAGCGCGGGTCGGCGGTGGGCACGGTGATGAGCGGACTGCTGATCGGGATCATGATCGCGCGTACCGTCGCCGGGGTGCTCGCCCAGATCGGTGACTGGCGGCTGGTGTTCGTCTTCGCCGCGGTCCTGATGGCGGTCCTGGCGGTCACTCTGCGCCTGGTGCTGCGCCCTGTTCCGCGGTCGGAGGGCGGCGCCTACCCCCAGCTGCTGCGCTCGGTCCTGGCGCTGGTGCGCGGCGAGTCCCTGCTGCGCAGGCGCATGGCCCTGGCGGCGGTCGGCATGGGCTGCTTCACCGTCCTGTGGACCGCGTCGTCGTTCCTGCTGGCCGGTCCGCGGTACGAGTTCGGCCCCGCCGTCATCGGTCTGTTCGGCCTGGCCGGGGTCGTCGGGGCCGCTGCGGCGGCGAAGGCCGGCCGGCTCGCCGACCGCGGACACGGCCGTCGGGTGACCACGGGCGGACTGGTCCTGCTGGCGGTCAGCTGGCCCGTGCTCGCCGTCGCCGGAGTGGGCGGGCCGAGCGGTCTGATCGCCCTGATCGCCGGGATCATCGCGCTCAACCTCGCCCAGCAGGCCCTGTTGATCAGCCACCAGAGTGCGATCTACCGCCGGGTCCCGCACGCTCGGAGCCGCGTGACGACGGCCCTCATGGTGTCCGCGTTCGCCGGGGCCACCGTCGCCTCGGCGCTGACCGCGGCGCTGTACCCCATCGTGGGGTGGCCGGGCGTGTGCGGGCTCGGCCTGGTCATCGCGCTGGCCGGGGCCGGCGTCTGGATTCTGGAGTTGGTCCACCCCAGCCCCGCCGAACCGCCGACCGTGATCCGCGCGACGCCCGCCTCGGCGTCGTGCTGACGATCCCGGCCCCACCACCCCGTACGGCACACAGGAACACGAAAGGCACCACCAGTGGCAACGCATGAGCGGCACATCGCGACGAAAAGCGTCGCGGACGGCGACGGTTCGGGATTCCGGCTCCCTGCCATCTGGACCCGCACCCTGGGCGAACTCACCTTGAGCTACGTTCCCGACGCGGGCGTCGACATGATCCCGACCCGGGTCTACCCGGCCTCCGCCGAGGAGGACTGGCACGCGCACCGCGCGCATATGACCGAGGCGGGCCATCTGCCCATGGGATGCGGGGCGCTGCTCGTCGAGCGGGGCGGCGCTCGCCTGCTCATCGACGCCGGTCATGGCCGCATATCGGGCGAGGAACTGGCGCACTTCCAGCATGCCTTCGGCCATGTGCGGGACCTGCCCGAGTCACTGACGGCCCTCGGTGTGGACCCGGCCGAGCTGGAGACGGTGGCCTTCACCCACTTCCACGGCGACCACACCGGGTGGGCCCGGCCCGACGCGGTCGGGGATCCGCGTAGCCTCTTCACGAAGGCGCGCTGGATGGTCGGGAAGGGCGAGCTGGAGAGCGTTCCGCCCGGGACCGGCCCGATACTGGCCGGCCAGGACGAACGCACCGTGGTCGTGACCGACGGGACCGAGATCGCGGACGGCGTCCGCGCGTGGTCCCTGCCCGGACACACCCCCGGGCACACCGCCTGGATCCTCGACACCGGCGACGGCCGGGAGGTCGTGGCCTTCGGCGACGCCATGCACTCGCCGGTGCAGGTCCAGCACCCGGACTGGGAGGTCGTTCTCGACACCGACCGGGACGAGGCCGAACGGTCACGGCGCCGGCTCGTGGACCACCTGGCCCGGGACGGGGTCTACGGCTTCGGCGTCCACTTCGCCGACCAGCAGCTGGGAACCGTCGACGCCTCCGGCCGCTGGCGCCCCTGGAACGATGCGGGCGTCCCCGCCCACTAAACTGGATTGATCGTTCCTTTATCGAGGAGGTACGTCGTGTCCCCCGCCGGCCGCCCCCGCGCCTTCGCCATGGAGGGCGTCCTGGAAGCCGCGATGCGGCTGTTCTGGGAACAGGGCTATGAAGCGACATCGATGGCCCAGCTCCGGGAGGCCACCGGCCTGTCCTCGGCAAGCCTGTACGGGGCGTTCGGTTCGAAACAGGGGCTCTTCGAACGGGCGGTGGAGCACTACCTCGCCGGGCCGGGCAGCGTTACCGACGTCGTCGGCGACGAAGCTCTGAGCCCGCGCGAGGCCGTCGCCCGGATGCTGCACGGATCCATCGACATGCAGACCGACACCTCCCACCCGCGCGGCTGCCTCGTAGCCCTGTCGGGCACCGTCCGGGCGCCCGGGGACGACGAAGCCGCGGTGCGCCGGACGATCGCGGCGCGCCGTGCCATGGACCGGGCGCGTATCAGGGAGTGCGTCGTCCGTGGCGTCGCGACGGGTGAACTCGCCGAGGAGACCGACGTGGACGGTTTCACCTCCATGGTCCACGGCTTTCTGCTCGGCGTCTCCACGCAGGTGTGCGACGGCACGCCCGCCCGGGATCTGCACGCGGCGGCGGACGCCGTCCTCGCCGCCTGGCACGTACCGTCCGCGCGGACGGCCGACGCGTAGGCGAGCCGGTCCCGGGGGGTGCCGTCATCCTCCCCGGAACCGACTCAGTCCGATCGGCCGCGGACGCCTATGGCGTCAGCGGCGCCCTGGGTGTCCGGTGGCTCCTTGGCGCCTGCGGCGGGCTGTTCCCCTCCCCGCCCCTTCCCTCAACTGGGGCTCCGCCCCAGACCCCGGAGCCGAGGGGTGGCCCAGGGGTCCAGGGGTCTAGGGGCCGAGGGGTGGCCCAGGGGTCCAGGGGCCCAGGGGCGAAGCCCCTGCCACGCGGCGGACGCCCCACGGCCTCAGCCGCGGCCGCGCCGTACGGTCTTGCGGCGGTTGGCGACGGCGAACAGCACGGCCGCGCCAGTGGCGAGGACCGCGGCGCCGCCGATGGCCATGGGGCCGGTGGACCCGTCGCCACCGGTCTCGGCGAGGTGCTGCCCGTCGGCGGCGCTCCCGTCCTGCGCGTCCTGCGCGCCCTCCGGCCCGCTGTTCGCGGCCAGGACCTCGGCGTTCTTGGCCTCGGGGTGGTTCCCCTCCGCGCCCTCCGTGCCCTCCGCGCCCTCCGCCCCCTTCTCGTCCGCCGCCTTCGGCTGGTGGTTGGCCTCGGCGCCGCTGTCACCGCCGTGGCCGTGGTGATCGACCGTGGACTTCTCGGCGCCCGCCGCTATCTGGGCGTCATCGGGCGCGGTGGCGGTGGGTGCGGAACCCGCCTTCGTCCCGGCGCCCTTGGCCGCGGCGGCCCCTCCGCCGAAGGTCACGTCCGAGCAGGTGTAGAACGCCTCGGGGCTGTCCGAGCGCTGCCAGACGCTGTAGATCAGATGGCGTCCCGACTTGCCCGGCACCTTCCCCGAGAAGACGTAGCTCCCGTCCTTCAGCGTGGGGTCGGTGACCTTGGCGAACGGCTCCGCCTCCAGGTCAGCCCAGGTCAGCGGCTTCGTGGGGTCATAGCCGTCCTTGGTGATGTACAGCTCGAAGCTGCCCCGGTGGGGCGCGGTGGCCCGGTAGGCGAAGGTGTGCTCACCGGCCGTCATGGCGGTGGCGGGCCAGTCGGCGCGCGGCAGGTCCAGGCCCTTGTACTTGTCGCGGCCCGCGCTGCACAGCTTTCCGTCCGGGATGATCTGCTTGTGGCGCCCGGCGGCGTCCGGGATGTTGACCTCGTTCCAGTCGTAGAGCGCCTGGGTGCCGCCTGCCGCGACGGCCGCCTTGCAGGCCGCCGAGTCCGGGCTCTCCGGCCCCTCCGCGAAACACGCCGACACCCGGCTGACCGGGTCCGTCATCGAACCGTGCGCGGAGGCCGGGTCCGCGCTCAGCGCGGTGAGGGCGAGCGGCACCATGCCGAGCACGGCGATACGGGCGGTTCCGCGGGAGACGGTCGCACGAGCGGTCATCGTCGGGGACTCCTTCGGTGGGGGGTGACACGCGGTTTCCGTGGGGGTGACGCGCAGCACGCTAGCCCCGCCCACGGGCCTTCTCGCCGGTCTTATGGCGCCGTTAAGGAGCAGCTCAGGCGGAGCTGAGACTGGGCGGGCCACGGGGGTGTCCGAGGTGATCCACCTGACGTGATCGCCGATGATTGCGGGGGGTCGATGGCGTGGAAGGGTGAAACATATGACCGGTACGAACTCGCCCCGCGCCACGGGCGCCCCTGGCGTCCAGGGTGCCTCCCGCGCCTCTGGCGCCTCCCGCGCCTCCCGCCCGTCGGCCCGTGAGCTGATCGAGGCCATCGTCGACCCCGGCAGCTGGCACGGCTGGGACGAACCGGTGGAGATCACGACGGACGACCCCGAGTACCGGGCCGACCTGGAGCGGGCACGGGAGCGCACCGGGCTGGACGAGTCGGTCATCACCGGCGAGGGCCGTATCGAGGGACGCAGGGTGGCGCTGATCGCCTGCGAGTTCCGCTTCCTGGCCGGTTCGATAGGCGTGGCCGCGGGGGAGCGGCTGGTACGGGCCGTGGAGCGGGCCACGGCGGAGCGGCTGCCGCTGCTGGCGGCACCGGCGTCGGGCGGCACCCGGATGCAGGAGGGTACGGTCGCGTTCCTCCAGATGGTCAAGGTGGCCGCGGCGATCACGGACCACAAGGCCGCGGGCCTGCCGTACCTCGTCCACCTCCGCCACCCCACCACCGGCGGCGTCCTCGCCTCCTGGGGCTCCCTGGGCCACGTCACGGCCGCCGAGCCGGGCGCCCTCATCGGCTTCATGGGCCCACGGGTGCACGAGGCCCTGTACGGCGAGGAGTTCCCACCCGGCGTCCAGAACGCCGAGAACCTGATGAACCACGGGCTGATCGACGCGGTCCTCCCCCTGAGCCGCCTATCGGGCGTGGCCGCCCGGGTGTTGCGGGTCCTCTGCGCGGGCGATGCGGTGCCCGCACCGACGACGGCCTCCGGGCCCGCGACGGCCTCCGGGTCCGCGCCCGCTCCGGCCTCTGGGCCCGCGCCCGCTCCGGCTTCCGGGTCCGGGCCCGCTCCGGCCTCTGGGCCCGCGCCCGCTCCGGCTTCCGGGTCCGCGCCCGCGACGGCCTCTGGGCCCGGGCCCGCTCCGGCTTCCGGGTCCGGGCCCGCGACGGCCTCCGGGTCCGCGCCTGCGGCGGAAGCGTCGATACGGGCTTCTCGGCGGGTGGAGCGGCCCGGGGTGCGGGATTTGTTGCGGGTGGCCGCCGACGATGTGAGTCCGCTCAGTGGGACGGGGGCCGGGGAGCACGATCCCGGGTTGTTGCTCGCGCTCGCCCGGGTCGGGGGGACGCCCTGCGTCGTTCTCGGGCACAACCGGCGCAGCGCCCGTAAGGGCGAGACCGCCGAGGGGCCGGGGGAGGGGCAGGCGCTGGGGCCGGCCGGGTTGCGGACCGCTCGGCGCGGGATGGGTATCGCCGCCGAGCTCGGGCTGCCGCTGCTCACCGTCATCGATACCGCGGGCGCGGCGCTCAGCCGCGAGGCCGAGGAGGGCGGGCTCGCGGCGGAGATAGCGCGGTGTCTCGCCGACATGGTGACCCTGCCCGCGCCCACCCTCTGTCTGCTGCTCGGCCAGGGCGCCGGTGGCGCCGCGCTCGCGCTGCTGCCCGCCGACCGGGTCGTGGCGGCACGCCACGCCTGGCTGTCGCCGCTGCCGCCCGAGGGCGCGTCCGCGATCCTCCACCGCACCACCGAGCGAGCCTACGAGGTCGCCGCCCGGCAGGGCGTACGCTCCGCCGACCTCCTCGCCCAGGGCATCGTCGACCGCATCGTGGAGGAGGACGCCTTCGGGGCTGGGGATGTCCCCGGGCCCGGGGGTGCCTCCGGGGCTGGGGATGTCTCCGCGGCCGGGGCCGCCCCCAAGGCCGAGGACGACTCCCGCGCTGCCGGGGGTGCCCCCGCGACCGGGAATGCTCCCGCAGCCGGGGGTGCCCCCGCGACCGGGAATGCTCCCGCAGCCGGGGATGCCCCCGGGCCCGGGGACGCCTCTGGGGCCGGGGCCGCCCCCAAGGCCGAGGACGACTCCCGCGCTGCCGGGGGTGCCCCCGCGACCGGGAAGGCCCCCGCAGCCGGGGGTGCCCCCGCAACCGGCCCCGCAGCCGGGGATGTCTCCGAGCCCGGGGGTGCCTCCGAGCCCGGGGGTGCCTCCGAGCCCGGGGGTGCCTCCGGGCCCGGGGCCGTCCCCGCGGCCGGGGCCGTCCCCGCGGCCGGGGACGCCCCCGCGGCCGGGGACGCCCCCAAGGCCGAGGACTACTCTCGCGCGCCCGATGCCTTCCTCGGACGCCTCGGCCAACTCCTCGGTGCCGAACTCGCCGCCCTCCGCGCCCAGGACCCGGGCCAGCGGCTCGCCGCGCGCCGTGCCCGGCATCGCCGTATCGGGCTGTCCCGTTGACGCCGAGCGTTGACGATCTTGACGGCTAATCAGGGCCAAACGGGCGGACCGGAACGCCGAATTAGCGGTCTTAGGCATGCCTAACCTAATCTCGGGCCGTGAACGAGAATGATCTCGATGCGGCGTCACGGCCGTTCTCCTCCCCTGCCCTCGGCGGCCTCTCGGCCGCCCCGCGGCCGCCCCGTCTCCACCTCCTCGCCCGCAACCCCACCGACTCCGTCACCGAGGGCTTCCTCCCCGCGGCGGCCCGGCTCGGCCTGGCGGTCACCCTCCTCACCGACCAGCCCGAGGCCCACGAGCGCGCCTACGGCCGACGGGAGGGAGACGGCGCCGCCCCGCACCCCTTTCCCGCCCTCGACATCGTCCCCTGTGACGTACGGGACTACGCCGAGGTCATCAGCCGTATCGCCGCCGACGGCCCCCGCCCCCGCGCCGTCTTCACCAACAGCGACCACCTCCAGGCCCAGGCCGCCCTCGCCGCCCAGTACTTCGGCCTCCCGGGCAAGGACTGGCGCGCCGCCCTGCGCACCAAGAAC
Organism: Streptomyces javensis; assembly: GCF_039525925.1. Lineage (NCBI taxonomy): Bacteria > Bacillati > Actinomycetota > Actinomycetes > Kitasatosporales > Streptomycetaceae > Streptomyces > Streptomyces javensis. The sequence continues at coordinate 19,707 of NZ_BAAAIF010000027.1, forward strand.
AAGGCCGAGCTGCGCCGCGCCCTCGCCGCCGCGGGCCCGGACGTCGCCGACCCCGTCTGGTCCGCCGAACTCGCCACCGGACAGGACCCCGCCACCCTCGCCGGATTCGACGCGGCGCCCTACCCCTGCGTGCTCAAGCCGCGCGAGGGCGTCGCCAGTGAGGACGTCGTCCTCGTCGCCGACGCGGACGAGCTCCTCCGGCGCTGCGCCGAGATACGGGAGCGACGGCCGGGCGCGGCCCTGGTCGTCGAGGAGTTCCTCGACGGCGAGCTGCGCACCCTCGAAACCCTCGGCGACGGCCGCACCCTCCACGTCCTCGGCGCCTTCCGCACCGAGCTCTCGCCGCCCCCGCACTTCATCGAGGAACGGCTGCACCTGCTGCCCGCCCCGCCACCGCAGCCGCACACCGACCAGGTGCTGGCGCAGCTGCGCGCGCTGGGCGTCGGCTTCGGCGTGTGCCACACCGAGTACGTCGTCCAGGGGGACCGGGCCCGCCTCGTCGAGGTCAACTACCGTGCCATAGGCGACCAGTGCGACCTCGTCCTCGCCGAACTCCTCGGCATCCCCCTTTTCGAGTACATCCTGCGTACGCACATGGGCGAGCCGCTGCCGGACGACCTCGGCGCGCGCACCGACGGCAGGGTTCGCATGGAGTACGTCCTGGCCGATCGCGCCGGGCGGCTCGCCGCCGCTCCTCCGGCCGGTGTGACCGAGCACGACGGCGTACGGCTGGACTACCGGCCGCTGCGCGGAATCGGCGAGGAGCACCCGCTCCACCGCACCAACCGCGACTTCCTCGGCGTACTCCGGGCCACCGGGACCGACCAGGGGCTGATCGACGCTGCGGTGGCGCGGTTCCTCGCGGCCCACCGATGGGAGATCGTGTGACAGAGGAAGAGGAGCTTCTCGGACGGGTGCTCGACACGCTCCTCCGGGAGGACGCCTACGGGCTGCGCAGCCACGCCGTCCCGGTGCGGCGCGCCGACGGCGACTGGCTGCGCATCGCGCTCGAGGAGTTCGAGGAGCTCAAGCAGCTCGAGGGGGCTGAGGGGTTCGAGGGGGGCGAAAGCGTGCTGCTGCCGGTGGAACCCGAAGGCTTCCAGTGCGACATCCGCGCCCGCCGCCCGCCCCGGCTGCTCTGTGTGCCCGCGCACGGCGAGCGGGAACCGGCCGCCGCCGAGCAGGCCCTTGCCCCGCCGGGCGGCGCCGAGCCTGGCCCGCCCGGCCCCGGCTCCGCTGAGGACCACCCGGGCTCGGGCGCTCACGGGACGTCGGCCGTGCCCGGCCGCCCGTGTGTCGCAGGGGCGGCATCGGGCGTCGTCGGCGGGGACCGCCGGGTCCGGCCCCGGGACGGTGCGGGCGGCGCCGAGTCGCTGTCCGTACCCGGTCCGGGTCCCGGTGGCTCAGCCGGTCGTCCGCGCCGCGCCGTGCTCACCGGGCTCGATGCCGTCCTGGGACGGCTGCGGGGGGCCGTGCCCGACGAGGACCGGGCGCTCTACGACGCCTTCGTGGACGAATGTCGGCAGGCGCTCGACGCCATGCGGCTGCACACCCGCGTGCGGCCCCGCGTCGTCGCCGAGTTGGGCGCGCGGTACGGGGAGCGGTGGGGCGGGATGGGCGGAGCCCTCGCGTATGACACGCTCGCCGCCTTCCGCGACCATCCCGTCTATCCCACCAGCCGGGGGCGGTCCGTCTTCAGCGAGGAGCAATTACGCGCCCACGCACCCGAGTTCCACCCCACCTTCCCGCTGCGCTGGCTCGTCCTTCCCCGCGAGGCGGTGTCCGGGGACCCGGCGCGGCTGCCCGGCTGGTGGCCCGCGCCCGGGGACCTCGGGCCAGGGCCGAGCGACGGCCACCTCGCCCTCCCCGTGCATCCGCTCACCCTCGGCCCCCCGCTGGAGAACGCCCTCCGCGCGGCCGGGCTCCACGCCGTCGCCCGGCTCGCCGAGCGCCCCCTGCTGGACGTACGGCCCACCCTCTCCATGCGGACCGTGGCCGTGGCCGACGACCTCGCCGCCGATCCCCTCGTCCACCTCAAACTGCCGCTCACCACCGCCACCCTGGGGCAGCGCAACCGGCGGTCCGTCAAACCCGGCACCCTGATCGACGGCGAGGTGGCGCAGCGGCTCGTGGAGGCCGTGATCGAGCGCGAGCCGAGGTTCGGCGCCACGGTGCTGCTCGCCGACGAGACGACCCACCTCCACGCCGGACACGAACTGCTCGCCACGCTCGTCCGCCGCTACCCGCCCGGCCTGGAGAACGCCACCATCGTGCCGCTGGCCGGGCTGCTCGCCCCCGCCCCGGATGCCCCCGCCCCGGATGCCCCCGCCCCGGACGCCTCCGCCCCGGACGGCACGCTCGTCATCGACGGGCTCGCCGAACGCCACTACGGCGGCGATGTCCTCGCCCTGCTCGACGACTACCTCACGCTGCTGTTCGACTTCCACACCACCCTCTTCGCGTACGGCATCGCGCTGGAGTCCCATCAGCAGAACACCTCGCTGGTCTTCGAGGACGGCAGCGGGAACGGCGGTGCGGTGCCCCGGCTCCGGCTGCTCATCAAGGACCACGACGGCCCCCGCGTCCACGCGATACGCCTCGCCGCCATGGTCGGCGGAGGACCGGCCGCCGATCTGTGCGGCTTCGACGACCGCAGGATCCTGACGTCCGGCGACGGGCCGGTGACCGATGTGTTCACCACCATCACCCTCCACCTCTGCGCCGCCGCCCCCCTCTTCGAGCTCGCCCGCCTCGGCCGGGCCCCGCTCGACACCCTGCTGCGGCGGCTGCGCGACCGGCTCACCGACGCCGTCGACCGGCTCGCCGTCACCCGGCCCGGCGCGGCCGCCGCGCTGCTGCGCAGGCGGGTGCTGGACGCGGACCGGCTGCCGGTCAAGGCGATGGTCACCGCCGGCACCTTGTTCACCAAGGAGCGCTCGGGCGCGGCCGACATCAACAAGCACTACGTCACCGGGCCCAACTATCTGCTGCGGGAAAGCGGCAGATGACCGCCGTGCTCCATCGGCCCGCCTTCCCGGAACCCTCGAAGCCCCACTTCCCTCCGTACCTCTCTCCTCCGCACCCGTTGGAGCCGCCCCATGCCCATGACCTCCTCGCCCGCCGCGACCGTGGCCTCCGCCGACCACGCCACCGCCCACACCCTCCTCAACTGTCTGCTCCGTGAGGTGTCGGGACCGGAGCACCAGACCGTCGTGGCCGATGGATGGCTGCGGCTGAGGCTGCCGCGCTGCGGGGTGCTGCTGCGCGTCGGGCTGCGGCGCACCTCCCTCATCGGGGCGCACCGCTTCACCGGGCCGGTCAGCGAGGAGCGCGACGGCACCTGGGCCGAGGTGTCCTGGCGCGGGCTGGCCGAGCGGATCCACCGGGAGCTCCAGCTGCGCACGGGGGTGCACAACGACGAGTTCCTGGGCCAGGTCGCCTCCAGCCACGCGGGGATGACGGCCGCCCTGGAGGTTCTGGAGGCCATGGAGGCCATGGAGGCCATGGAGGACGGGGGCACCGTGGCGGCCCGGGGCACCGTAGTGGACCGGAGCACCGTGGCGGATCAGAGCACCGTGGCGGACCGGAGCACCGTGAGTGACACCGCCGACAGCACCGACCTCGCCCAGGACCTCTACCTCGCCTCCGAGCAGTCCCTCCTCTTCGGCCACCGCTTCCACCCCACCCCCAAGGCCCGCACCGGCAGCGCCGACTCCTGGTCGCGGTTCGCCCCCGAGGCCGGGGCGCGCTTCCCGCTGCACCACCTCGCCGTACGCCAGGAGTACGTCCGCGAGGAGTCCGCGCGGCCCGGGGCGCTCGCCGCGCTGGACCGGCAGGGCGCCGTCCCCGACGGGTACCGGCTGCTGCCCGCGCACCCCTGGCAGTACGCGATGCTGCGCGAGCACCGGCTGCTGCGGGCGGCCATCGCCCGGGGCGAGGTGCTGGACCTCGGGCCGGGCGGCGCGGAGTTCGCGCCGACCGCGTCCGTCCGCACGCTCTACGACGGCCGGGACTTCCTCAAGTTCAGCCTGAACGTGCGGATCACCAACTGTCTGCGCAAGAACGCCGACTACGAGCTGTCCGGCGCGGTCGCCCTGACCCGGCTGCTGGAGCCGGTCGCCACCGATCTCGCCGCCCGCTTCCCCGGCTGTGAGCTGCTGCGCGAACCCGCGTACCGGACGCTGGACCTGGCCGGCAAGGACGTCAACGGCGGTGCCGACGGCGGCGACCGGCAGCTGACCGAGGGCTTCGGGGTGATCGTCCGCGAGGGCCTGGCCGCCCGGCTGCGGCCCGGCCTGACCGCGCTGCTCGCGGCGGCCGTCGCCGATGAGTACCCGACCAGCGGCGCCCAGATCTCCCGGCTCCTCCCCGACGCCGGCCCCGATCGGCTCTCCGCCTGGTGGCAGGCGTATCTGGACCTTCTCGTACCGCCCGTACTCGCCGCCTACTTCGACCACGGCGTGGTCCTCGAACCCCACCTCCAGAACGTCGTCATCGGCGTCGACCCCGCCGACGGCACCCCGCGTCAGGTGCTCTTCCGCGATCTGGAGGGCACCAAGCTGGTGCCCGAGCACCACACCGCCGCCCTCGCCGCGCTCCCCGAGGCGGTGGCCCGCCCGCTGACATACGAGCGGGAGCGCGGCTGGGACCGGGTGGTGTACTGCCTGCTGGTCAACCACGTCGCCGAGATGGTGGCCGTCCTCGCCGACCGCTGCCCGGATCTTGAGCCCGAGCTGTGGTCGGCGGTCCGCCGGGTGCTGTGCGAGCACTCGGCGGCCCATGACCACCCGCCCGCGCTGCGCGCCCTCGTAGCGGGCGTGCCGCTGCCCGCCAAGGCCAACCTCCTCACCCGCTGGGGCCGTCGGGCCGACCGCCACGCGGGCTATGTCCGTATCGCCAGTCCGCTCGCCTCCGCCCTGCTGTCCGAGGCGGCCCACGTCATGCGTCCCGGGAGCAGCCGTTGATCACCTCCGCCGTCCGTACCCTCGCCACGGAGCTCACCGGCGACGACCTGCCCGCCTACGTCTACGACCTGGCCGCGCTCCGCGCACACACGCGGGCCGTACGGGAGGCGCTGCCGCCGGGCCTGGAGCTGTACTACGCCGCGAAGGCCAACCCGGCGCCCGCCGTCCTCCGGGCGCTCGCGCCCCACGTCACCGGCTACGAGGTCGCCTCCGGCGGTGAGGTGGAGCACGTCCGCGCGGCCGTGCCCGGGGCGCCGCTGGCCTTCGGCGGGCCGGGCAAGACCGAGGGGGAGCTGCGGCGGGCGCTGGCGCTGGGCGTGGAGCGGTTCCACGTGGAGAGCGAGCAGGAACTGCGGCTGCTGGCGGTGGCTGCGCAGGACGCGGGGATCGACACCGTGGACGTCCTCCTGCGCGTCAACCTCCCACTGGCCGGTGACGAACCGGTCGGCGGGGGGTCGCTTGGCGCGGGCGGTGGGGGGCCGCTTGGCGCGGGCGGCGGAGGGTCGCTCGGCGCTGCGCTGGGCGGCGCGGCGCTCGCCATGGGCGGCCGCCCCAGCCCCTTCGGGCTCGACCCCGAGGGACTGGAACGCTGCCTCCCCCAGTTCTCCCCGGGCGGCGTGGGCGGCCCCCTCCGGCTGCGCGGCATCCACGCCCACCTCGCCAGCGGCCTCGACGCCCCCACCCAGGTGGCAGTGGCCGCAGCGGTCGCCGACTGGGCGCGGAAGCTGTCCGAACGCCACGGCCTGGGGATCACCGAGGTGAACGTCGGCGGCGGGATGGGCGTGGACTACGCCCGCCCCGACCGCCGTTTCGACTGGGCCGCGTACGGCCGGGGCATGGCTGACCTCGCCCTGCGCCATCCCGGTCTCACCCTGCGGATCGAGCCCGGCCGGGCGCTGACGGTCTACTGCGGCTGGTACGTCACCGAGGTGCTGGACATCAAGCACAGCGGCGGCGAGGCGTTCGCGGTGGTGCGCGGCGGCACCCACCACATCCGCACCCCCGCCACCAAACAGCACGACCAGCCGTTCCAGGTGCTCCCCACGGACACCGCCTGGACCCGGCCGTGGCCGCGCCCGGCCGCACGGGACGAGCCGGTCACGCTGGTCGGCCAGCTGTGCACCCCGAAGGACGTGCTGGCCAGCCGGATCCCGGTCGCGGAGCTACGGGTGGGGGACCGGGTGGCCTTCGCGATGGCGGGTGCGTACGCGTGGAACATCTCGCACCACGACTTCCTGATGCACCCCCGGCCGGGCTTCCACTACCTGGAGGAATAGCCGCGCGTCAGCCGTCGGCGGGCCGGGGCTCACCGCGATAGGTACCGAAGGACCACTTGTTGCCCTCCGGGTCGGCGATGGCGAAGTCCCGACTGCCGTACTCCTGGTCCTCGATCGGCCGGAGCACCCGCACACCGGCCGCCGTGAGGCGCTCGTACAGCGCGTCGACGTGGTCGGTGACGACGTACGCCCCGAACGTGCCCGGCTCCAGGCACCAGGTCTTGGTCTCCGGGTCGTACGAGCCGAGCATGATGCCGCCGCCCTCGGGCCAGTCGAGCTGGGCGTGGGCGACGCGGTTCCCGTCCCGGTAGACGGCCGTGCGCAGGAAGCCCACCGTATCGACGAGGAAGTCGATCAGGGCGGGGGCGTCATGGGCCTGGAGCGTGGGCCAGATGGCGGGATCACGCGGTTGCTTCTGCTGTGTCTGCTGCTGATCCGGTGCGGTGTTCATGTGCTCTACTCTTCGCCGTAGAGGTGGCCCCCGGCTTGGATATTCCGGCACTCTTCGGCCAGCCAGGCGGTCGGGCTCACCCCGGTGTACTGACGGAAGTCGCGCACCAAGTGGGAGTGGTCGAAGTAGCCGCAGTGGGCGGCGACCCGGGCCAGGTCGGGCGCCCGGTCCGCCGCGACGGCCCGGACGACCGTGTTCCTGGCGTGCTGGAAGCGCATCAGCCGGGCCGCCTGCTTGGGGCTCAGCCCCGTCTCGGCCTGGAACACGCTGGTCAGCCGGCGCGGGCTGAGCGACACATGCTCGGCGAGGCCGGTCAGCGTCCCGGCCCCGCGATGCCGGGCCAGCCAGGCCCACGCCTCGCCGACCTCGCTCCGCACCGGCGTTCCGTCCTCGCCCTCGGCCGCGCGCTCCCGCAGATAGGCGCCGAGCGTGGCGAACCGGTCCTCCCACGACTGGCGCTCACACAGCCGCTCGCGGATGTCGGCGGCCCGCTTGCCCAGCACGTCGGCCCCGGAGGTGACCAGGTCGTCGTCGGAGGTGAGCGCCCCGGCCGGAAGCCCCAGCAGCGTGCGCGCCGCCAGTGGATGCACCGCGAGCTGCACTCCGGCCTCGCGGCCGGGCTGGACGATGTAGGCCGGTCGCTGGTGCAGCCCGCCCACGACGATCTCGGACCGCGAGGCGTCGGGCCCTTGCGCCTGCTCGGGTGTGCCGCCGCCGACGACGGGCCCGTCGAGGGAAAAGATCAGCGTCAGGTAGGGGGACGGCAGCCCCCTGTGCAGCGCGGGCGGTACCCCCTGGGAGCGATACCCGACGGCGGACACCACCATCCCCCCGAGCCCATGCCCGAGCCCGGCCCCGGCCCGCACGAACTCCTGGCTGCCGCTCATGCGCCCAGTATCACCCGCCCCTCCGACAGCGGGTCCGACGCCTGCGGCGGGCTGCTCCCCTCCCCGCCCCTTCCCGAAACTGAGGCTCCGCCCCAGCCCCCGCTCCTCAAACTCCCCCAGCTACCGCTGGGAGGTGCCCCCTGGAGGGGCTGGAAGGCGGGGCTCCGCCCCAGACTCCGGGGTCCAGGGGCGGAGCCGTTGCCACGCGGCGGAGCCGCATATCGATGCTGCGGGAAGGGGCGGGGAGGGGAACAGCCCGCCGCAGGCGTCACGATCCGCCGGGCACCCCATAGGTCCCTGGCTGCGGCGGGTCCACGGTGGCCTGGAATCATTCGGTGGCATGTACACCGTTACCCTCTGGGAGTTCGCCGCGCTCGCGGCGGCATCCATACTCGTCGGCTTCTCGAAGACCGCCGTCAGCGGCGCCAATACCGTCAGCCTCGCGATCTTCGCCGCCGTGCTTCCGGCCCGGGAGTCGACCGGTGTGCTGCTGCCCCTGCTGATCGTCGGCGATGTGCTCGCCGTGGGCACCTACCGTCGTCACGCGCACTGGGGGACCCTGCTCCGGCTGTTCCCCGCCGTCGCGGTCGGGGTCGTGGTGGGGACGGTGTTCATGCTGTGGGCCGGGGACGCGGAGGTGCGGACGTCCATCGGCGCGATCCTGCTGCTGATGGCGGGGGTCACCCTATGGCGGCGCCGCGCGGCCGCCCGGGCGGCGGCCCCGGAGGTCCCGGCCGCCGATGCCGCCGACGGGGCGGGCGCACGGCTCAAGGCCGGTTCGTACGGGGTGCTCGGTGGCTTCACCACGATGGTGGCCAACGCGGGCGGCCCCGTGATGTCGCTCTACCTGCTCTCCGCCGGTTTCCGGAAGCTCGGCTTCCTTGGCACCTCGGCATGGTTCTTCCTGATCGTCAACGTCGCCAAGGTGCCCTTCAGCGTCAGCCTCGGCCTGATCGACGGCCGCTCCCTGCTGCTGGACGCGCTGCTGGCGCTCTTCGTCCTGCCCGGTGCGTACATCGGTAAGGCGTGTGTGGACCGGATCAACCAGAAGCTCTTCGAACGGCTGGTGATCGCGGCGACGGTGCTGGGCGGACTTCAGCTGCTGCTGCGCTGAGCCCCACGGACCACATCGGCGAAGTTCGCCGCCAGCCGCCGCGCCGTACGCACGGACTCCGGCTCGACCCGCTCGGTCTCGGCCCGAAGCGCGCGCAGATCCAGGCCCGCGTCGGCCAGGGCGGCTTCGTCCCAGCCGTCGAGGCGGTCCGCCCCCACCTCCGGATGAAACTGCACTCCCCAGGCCCGCTCGCCCATCCGGAACGCCTGCACCGGACAGGCGGTCGTCGATGCGAGCCATACGGCGCCGGGGGGAAGCGCGGTGATCTGGTCACGATGGTTCTGAATGGCCCGGAACTCACGCGGTACCCCGGCGAACAGCGCGTCGGCGTCGGCCTCGGGCCGCAACTGGACGGCACATGAGCCCCGTTCGGGCCGACCGTGATCGCCGAGCACTGTCCCACCCGCCGCGACGGCGAGCACTTGAGCCCCCAGACAGATCCCCAGCAACGGGACGCCCTCGGCGATGGCGCGCCGGGTGAGTTCCCGTTCGGCCGGTAGCCAGGGCGCGTACGTGTCGGCGTCCGGCAGGAAGCCACCACCGAGCAGGACCACCGCGTCGAAACCCTCCGGGGACGCGGGGGCCGACGCGCCATCGGTTTCGACGACCGTCAGCCCCATCTCCTCCCACCACGGCCGCAACCGCCCCGGCCCACTGCGGTCCGCGTTGCGGACGACGAGGAGGCGGCTCACATCGCTGCCTTCTTCTTCAGGCTGGCTATGAACGTGCTCCACGAGTTGTTGGCGAATATGAGGACGGGCCCGTCGGGGTCCTTGGAGTCACGTACGGGAACGATGCCGGGGAGGTTGTCGGCGACCTCGACGCAACCGCCGCCGTCGTTGTTGCTGTAGCTGCTCTTGCGCCACGAAGCGGTTCTCAGATCTGGGGCGGTTCCCATGAGGTCAAGTCCTTCATCACGGCTCGGATCATCGCCTCGGAGTCCCGTGGCGAGAGGGCCATGGCCCTGAGCAGATCGTAGTTCCTCCGATGCTTCGCAACCTGATCCCGCTCCTCGATGAAAGCCCCGGAGCGGCTGCCTTCTTCGTAGGCCAGCAATGGCTCGTTCGGCAGCGTGAAGAGCATCAAAGAGCCGCCCGCCACCGGGTGCTGACCTGCGCTGAAAGGCAGAACCTGGATGGTCACGTGCGGTTGTGTCCCGCGCTCGATCAGAGACATCAACTGGTGGCGCATTACCTCTGGCTCTCCGGCGACGCGGTACAACGCCGCCTCGTCCACGATGAACCAACAGTCAGGCGGCTGGACTTGGTGCAGCCGGGCTTGCCGGTCGATCCTGGCCTTCGTCATCGCGTCGATCTCCGCCTCGGGTGCGTATCGGTTCCCGATTCGTAGAGACGCCCTCGCGTGTTCGGGGGTCTGAAGCAGACCGGGGATCGTGGCGCAGGTGTACTCCTCAATAGTCACCGCGCGCTTCTCAATCTCCATGCGTTCCCGGTACTTGGACTTGAACGGCTCATTCTTCGCCAGTGCATACAACCGCGCGAACATCCCATCCGTCCCAAAGCACGCATCCAACTTCGCCGGAAGGTCGTCGTACGGCAGGGACTCCGCCGCCTCGATCCGCGCCAGATGCGATTTGCTGTAGTTCAGCACCTCGGACAGTCGCCGTAACGACATGTCCGCCTTCTCTCGGTGGCGGCGGATCTCCGCGCCGAAGAGGTCTCGTGCGGAGCGGTCCGGAAACAGTTCACGCGGCTGGAACGGCATCGTGGATCCCCTCTTGTCCCGCGATCTTGGCTGGGACGTATCGCCTCTTTCCAGCCTACGCGCCGGAACGCAACGGTATGTGCACTCAACGTAATTGACCGACCGGAAAGACAGGTCAACGTGTTCTCACACACCGAATCCACCGCTCCACGGATGACGATGCGCGTCTACCGCGTCTCGCCGGACGGTGCCGTCGTCACGCAGGAGCTCGGCAGGGTGGTCGTCGTGGTCAAGGACAAGCTCGAACCCTTGCGGTCCAGCCAGTTCCCGCCCTGCCGCTGCCCGCGCCACCGCGACACCGCGGACCTGTGATGCAGCTGCATTATGCATGCGGCGCTGCTAAAATGCAGCACATGACTGCTCTGACCATCCGCGATGTACCGGACGACGCCCTCGCCACGCTGAAGGCCCGCGCCGCGCAGGCTGGCAAGTCACTCCAGGCGTATGCGCTGGACGTCCTCGTCGGCGAAGCCTCCAGGCCCACCCTTGCCGAGGTCGCGGCTCGTGCCGAAGCCGAGGCCAGTGCCAGCCTGAGCGCGTCGGACGTGCTGACCGCTATCGACGACGCAAGGGCGGGCCGTTGATCGTCATCGATTGCTCCGCGCTCGTCTTCTTCCTGACGGACGAGGGGCCCACCGGGCACGGGGTGCGTGAACGTGTCGCGAAGGAGGATCGGCTCGCCGCACCCCACCTGCTCGACTACGAGATCATGTCCGCGTTGCTCGGCCTGGCGCGCGGGCGACGCGGTGGTGATCCCAAGCTGGGCGAGAAGCAGCTCCGCAAGGCCGTGGCGACGTATCGGGACCTGCCGATCGACCGGCATGAAACGCTGATCCTGTGGGAGCGGGTCAAGGGTCTGTCGAGCAACCTGTCCGCCTATGACGCCCAGTACGTCGCGCTTGCCGAAAGCCTGGGTGTCCCGTTGATCACCAGTGATGCCAGGATCAGCAAAAGTGGTGCGGGGCGGTGTGAAGTCGAGACGTTCGACGCACGTTTCTGAGACTGTGCGGACCTGTGACGCGGCCGCGTCACGCACCCAGTCCCACGGCTCGTCGGCCGCGCATGCTCAGGGCGATGACGGAGACGAGGAACCAGAAGGCACCGAAGGCCGAGTATCCGGCGACGGTGGACAGGCCGCTCGTCGCCGAGGCGGACGTGGCGGCGATGGTGGCACCGGCGAGGACGGACTGGCCGCCGCTGATGACCATGGGCCACTGGGCGCCGACCGCGCGCCGGCGCCGGACCGCCACGATGAGCTGGACCGCTCCGGCGGCGAGGGCCCAGATGCCGAACACGAGAAGGGCCCTCCCGATCGTGGAGAAGACGGCGGTGATCATTCCGATGGTGGTGGCGAGGCCGAGAGCCATGTTGATGGAGCTGACGCGGTTCGTGGCGGAGCCGGTGCCCGCCATACGACGCTCGAGCAGCGTGGCGATGACGTCCCACAGGGGGTAGACGATGAGCAGCACGGCCGAGATCGCCGAGGGCTTGTCCTTCGCTACGAGCGAGGCGGAGGTCGTGAAGAGGAGCGCCACCCAGATCAGGGAGAAGGCGATCCGGATCAGGTAGAGCGATCGGAGCCCGGAGGGCGTGGGCGTCGTCGTGGCCGTCGTCGTGGTCGGAGTTACCGTGGTCTGAGTCATCGGGCGTCCCGTTGTGATCGAGATGGGGTGAGGCGGTCGCCTCGATGAGGAGTCTCAGCCGCCTCGGGAGGGGCCGCGTACTTCGATCGAAGTACTTCTGCCATCCATTTCGATCGACATGAGTTCTGCCGTCTCCATCGGCCGAAGCAGATTCGCCGTGTACTTCGTTCGAAGTACACGGCCGCAGCACTTGGGAACGAGAATCAGGCCATGGTCAAGGCGCGGAACGATCAAGACGGGCCCGTGGCACCCCTGTGGGTCCGCCGCCCCGAGGTGCTGCACCGAGCCGCCTATTCCGTGGCCGCGCTCGTGTTCACCGGACAGATCGTGGCCGTGGTACTGAGAGGGTCGGATGGGCCGACGGCCCTCTCCGTGTTCCTCGCCGGTGGCGGTGTCGCCCTCTCCTGGTGGAAGCCGTGGGCCGGGCTGGTCGTGACGAGCGCGGCCTCCTTCGCCGTCACGGCGGTGGGCCACGACCCCCTCTCGGTGTGGATGATGGCCGTGCTCGTGCTGTTCTCGGTCACCCTCAGGGGAAAGCAGCCGCTGGTCGGAACCGGCGTCGTCGCGGCGTTCTTCCTGGGGGCGTTCATGACGCTGGGAGGATTCCGCGGCGGCGCGATCGTGGGAGCCGCCGCCCTCTTCTCGGCGATAGCGGGAGGTGCGACAGGGGCCGCGCTCCGCATTCATCGGGACCACTGGTGGATCCTGGAGGAACGGGCCGAAAGCGCCATCGCCACCCGCGAGATCGAGGCCATCCGACGCGTGACCGAAGAACGGCTCCGCATCGCCCGGGACCTCCATGACGTCATCGGCCATCAAGTCGCGATGCTGAGCCTGCATCTCGGTGCCGCGGAGATAGGGCTGCCCGAGGACGCCGAAGCTTCCCGGCAGGCCCTCGTCTCGGCCAGGTCCAGCGCCCGTACCGTCGTTGTCGAAACGCAACGGATCCTCGCGCTCCTCCGCCTCGAAGGCGACGCTTCCGGCGACGAGGCGCTCCGGCCGACCCCGTCGCTCAGCGGGCTGGAAGGACTGATCGCCTCCTTCGAGAGCATCGGCCTCGACGTCCAGCCCGCCATCGACATCCCCACCGGTTTCGTGGAGCCCAGTGTCGGCGTGACGGTCTACCGGGTCGTTCAGGAAGCACTCACCAATGCCTACCGGCATGGGGAGGGGACGGCGACGGTGGAGGTGCGCGAGCGCGACGGCAGGATCTGCGTCACCGTGGAGAACCGCGTCGGTCATTCACATTCGCATTCACTCCGCGGCTCCCACGCGGGCAGCGGACTCGGACTCGTGGGGATGCGCGAACGCGTCGAGTCCTCCAGCGGGCGGCTGACGATCGACAGTGACGACGGACGGTTCCGGGTCCATGCGGAGTTCAGCCCCCTGGGAGCCGTCGTCTGATGACGCAGATTCTGATCGTCGACGACCAGGACGACATGAGGGCGGGCATCCGGACGATGCTCATGCTCGACCCGGGTCTCGTTGTCGCGGGTGATCTCTCCGATGGGCTCCAGGTCGTGCCCTTCCTCCGGGACCACCCCGTCGACCTGGTCCTGATGGACATCCGGATGCCCGGCATCGACGGTGTCGAAGCCACTCGCCGGATCCGCAAGGAGCACCCACCCGAGAAGCTGCGGGTGATCGTGCTGACCACTTTTGACCAGGACGACATCGTTCTCGCCGCTCTTCGCGCGGGCGCCAACGGCTTTCTGAGCAAGACCGTGAGCCCTGCTGAACTCGTCGCCGGGATCAATGAGGTCGTCGCCGGTGGCGGTGCGCTGTCGGCCGCCGCGACGGCGGCGCTCATCGGCCATATGACCGACAGTCCGCCCCCGGTGATCGACCGGGAACTGCTGCGCCGCTTCGACGCCCTGACACCCAGGGAACGCGACGTGGTCGTTCTCGTCGCGAGCGGTCTCGGCAACGATGAGATCGCGGCCCAGATGTCCGTGTCGCCGTTCACCGTGAAGACGCATGCGGTGCGGGCCATGACGAAGGTCGGCGCGCGTGATCGGGCGCAACTCGTCTCGTTCACCTTCCGGGCCGGGCTCTACCCCTGAGTCTGCCGGGCAGAACCCCGGAACAGGTGGCCACAGCTCTCGCGCACGACCAGCTCGGTGGGGATGGTGACGCGCACCCCCGGTTCGGGGGTGCGTTCCAGCTGGTCGAGCATCAGGCTCAGACAGCGGCGGCCGATCTCCGTGAAGTCCGTACGGACCGTGGTGAGCGGCGGGAGCAGATGCGCGGCCTCGGGGATGTCGTCGTAGCCGATCACGCCGACGTCCTCGGGGACCCGGCGGCCCGCCTCGTGGAGGGCGCGGAGGACGCCCACCGCCATCTGGTCGTTGGAGACGAACACCGCCGTGGCGTCCGGGTCGTGGGCGACGCTGCGGCCTAGGTCGTAGCCCGAATCCGCGCTCCAGTCGCCGAAGAGCGGCTCGTGCGCCGCCGCGCCCGCGTCCCTGAGGGCGGCCCGCCAGCCGTCCACCCGGGCCTCGGCGGCGATCCAGCCCACCGGGCCCGCGATATGGCGGACCGTGCGGTGGCCGAGGCGCAGCAGGTGTTCCGTGGCCTGGCGGGCGCCGGACGCGGAGTCGCCCGCGACGACGGGGAAGCGGGCGCCGAAGCTCTTGTCCAGCGTGACCATGGGCCTGCCGTGGTCGGCCTCGACCAGGGCCTCGCCCACCGAGCGCTGCGGGGCGATCGCGATGATGCCGTCCGCGCCCTGGCCGAGCAGCCGGTCGACCGCGCCCCGCACCGCCGCCTGGTCGGCGGCGGTGAGCGCGATCGTGCTGACCAGGTAACCGGCCTCCTGCGCGGCCTCGTTGATGCCCGCCAGGGTGGCGGCCGGGCCGAAGCGGGCCGCGTCGAAGGAGATCACGCCAAGCGTCCGGCTGCGGCCACTGGCCAGGGTGCGGGCGCTGGCGGTGGGGCGGTAGCCCAGTTCGCGCATGGCGGCGCGGACGCGTTCGCGGGTCTCGGGGCGGACCCGGGGGTGGTCGTTGAGGACGCGGGAGACGGTCTGGCCGGAGACCCCGGCGCGGCGGGCGACGTCGGCCATCACGGCCCCGCCGCCCGCCGTGGCCCGGCGCCGCCGGACGCGCTGGGGCCCGCCTGCTCCTGGCTCCGGCTCCGGCTCCGGCTCGCCCATGTGCGTCCCCTCGTCCATCTCGGCCTCGTCCAGCTCGGCCTCGTCCGTCTCAGCCCTCGTCCGTCCAGCCCAGGTCCGGTTCGTCCGTCAGCCTTACCGTCCGCGTCGTCGCCGCGTGGAGCTCCAGCAGGACCAGCTCGTTCGTCCCCGGCCGCAGCACCGGCGCGGGCACATAGAGGCGGCGCTGCGGGCCGCGCGACCAGTAGCGGCCGAGGTTGAAGCCGTTGATCCAGGCCACGCCCTTGGTCCAGCCGGGCAGGGCGAGGAACGCGTCGGCGGGGGTGTCCACCGTAAAGGTGCCACGGTGGAAGGACGGACCGGCGACGGGGGTGTCCGTGCCACGGAAGGGCAGTTCGGGGAGGCGGTCCAGGGGGAGCGGGTGGCAGGTCCAGTTCTCCAGGGGCTCGCCGTCGAGGGTGACCGGGCCGGTGATGCCCTTGGGGTCGCCGATGCGCGGGCCGTAGTTCGCCCGGCCCATGTTCTCGACCAGGACGTCCAGCCGGGCCCCGTACTCCGGGCTCCGTACGTGCAGCGTGTCCTCATGGCGCTCGCGCTCCAGGACGCCCGCCGGGGCGCCGTTGACGAAGACCTGCGCCCGGTCGCCCACCCCGCCGGTGAAGCGCAGGACGCGGTCGCCGAGCGCGGGCAGCTCCGTGCCGTAGAGGACGAAGCCGTACGCCTGGCCCAGCCGCTCCATGGTGGGCGGGTCGGTGAACCGCTCGCCGGGGGACAGGAATTCGGCGCAGACCAGGGCGTTGGCCGAGTCCGTCAGCGTGACGTCGGTCGGCGGCAGCTTGGGCGAGGGCTCCGGTACGGGCTCGTCGGGGACGGCGGCGTGGCGGGCGATGACATCGCGGAACGCGGCGTACTTGGGGCCCGGGTCGCCGCATTCGGTGAGCACCGCGTCGTAGTCGTAGGAGGTGACGGCGGGGGTGTAGGCGTGGTCGTGGTTGGCGCCGGCCGTGAAGCCGAAGTTGGTGCCGCCGTGGAACATGTAGATGTTCACCGAAGCGCCCGCCGACAGGAGTGTGTCCAGGTCAGCCGCCGCGTCGTCCGCCGCCCGTATGTGGTGCGGCTCGCCCCAGTGGTCGAACCAGCCGATCCAGAACTCCGCGCACATCAGCGGCCCGCTCTCCTGGTGGGTGCGCAGCACCTCCAGCGAGTCAGCGATCCGGCCGCCGAAGGTGCCGGTGGCGAGCACTCCGGGCAGGCTCCCGGCCGCCAGCTTCGACTTGTCCGCCTGGTCGCAGGTGAACAGCAGCTCCTCGACGCCACGGGTGCGCAGCGCGTCGGCCAGCTGGGCGAGATAGGCGGTGTCGTCGCCGTACGCCCCGTACTCGTTCTCCACCTGTACGGCGATCACCGGACCGCCGCGCGCCGCCATGTGTGGGGCGAGGGGCGGCAGCAGCAGATCGAGGTACGCGTCCACGGCGGCGGTGAAGCGGGGGTCCCGGCTGCGCGGGCGCAGGGCCGGCTGGGCGGTCAGCCAGGAGGGCAGCCCGCCGCCCTCCCACTCGGCGCAGATGTACGGCCCGGGGCGGAGCAGTACGCGCAGTCCCTCGGCGTGGGCCAGCTCGAGGAAGCGGGGGAGGTCCAGCAGGCCGTCGAGGTCCAGGGTGCCGGGGGCGGGCTGGTGGAGGTTCCACGGGACGTAGGTCTCCACGGTGTTGAGTCCCAGCAGCCGCGCCTTGCGCAGCCGGTCGGCCCACTGGTCGGGGTGGGTGCGGAAGTAGTGGAGGGCGCCGGAGAGGATCCGGAAGGGCTCGCCGTGCAGCAGAAAGCCGTCGTCGGAGAGCGTCAGGGCGGGCGGGACGGCGGGCATGGGCGTCAGGGGGTCCTTTCGGCGGCGGGTGCGGGTGCGGGTGCGGGTGCGGATGCGGGTGATGACGTCGGTAGTACGGACGGGGACGCGGCGCGGATCAGCCATCCGGTGGTGATCAGGCACACCGCGGAGATGGCGCAGAGGATCAGCGGTACGGCGCGGACGCCCGCGAGTTCGATCGCCTTGCCGAGCGCGGGCGGTGCGGCGACCCCGCCGACCATCGAGGCCGCCATGACCAGCGCCCCGGCCCGGTGGGCGCGCGGCGCCGCCCGGAGCAGCCAGGGGAGTCCGGTGGGGAAGATCGGCGCGATGAACAGCCCGGCGCCCGCGTAGGCGTACGGGGCCGCGGCGGGGATCGCGGCCAGCAGCAGACACCCCGTCATCCCCGCGCAGCTCACGGCGATGATCGTCTGCGCGGACCAGCGGAGGGCGAGCGGGGCCACGAGGAAGCGGCCGACCGTCATCATCAGCCAGAAGGCGGAGGTCGCGGAGGCGGCGGCGGTCGCCTCGTAACCGATGGCCTCCAGGTGGGTCGGCTCCCAGCCGCCGACGCCGGACTCGATGCCGACGTGGAGGACGTAGAGGACGACGAAGGCGCCGAGGACGGTGGCGAGGCCGCGGGCGCGGACGCGGCGGCGTGCGCCGGTGTCCGCGGCCGTGTCCTCGCTCGCCCCGGTGTCCCCGCCGCGCGGCGGGGCCTCGTCGCGCACCCCGGCCAGGCACAGCAGAAGCGGCAGCGTGAGCGCGGCGAAGCCGAGGAAGACGGCGGGGTAGTGGGCGGACCCGACCAGGCCGATGAGGGCCGGGCCGAGGACGGCGCCGATGCCGAAGTGGGCGTTGAGGATGTTGAGCATGGCGGCGCTACGGTGCCCGAAGCCGACGGCGAACAGCTGGTTCAGCCCGTAGTCGATCCCGCCGAAGCCCAGCCCCGCGAGGAGCGCGAGCCCCAGGGCGAGCGGCCAGCTGGGCGCGAGCGCGAACCCGGCGGCGCCACCCGCCATGAGCAGGTAGGACCAGCCCAGGAGGCGGCGGTTGCCGATCCGGCCGAAGAGCCGGTCGAAGACGAGGACACCCGCCACCGCGCCGATGAAATGCGCGCTCAGACCCATCCCGGCCGCCGAAGGCGACAGCCCGTAGGTGTCGCGCAGGGCGGGGATCGACGGCCCGTAGAGCGCCTGGAGCGCGCCGATGAGGACGAAGCCGACGCAGGAGGCGGCCACGGCGGCGCGGCTGAAGAGTTGGTGGGGAGGTGGGGGTGAGGGGGTGCTCGTTGGCTGCTCCAAGGAGTCCACGAGGGGGAGTGTTACCGCTAACATGCGGGCCGTCAAGGGCGTTTGGCGGCGGTTGGCCGGGGCGCTGCGGGGGCCGGCGGTTCGTTCCCCTCCCCGCCCCTTCCCGTTACCGGGGGCTCCGCCCGCCGGAACCGAGCCCGGAAAACCACCTGCGGACCGGGACGGGTCTTGCGACGCTGTGCGGATGGACCGTCAACGGAGATCCCAACTCGCGCACGCCGACCATCCGATCGCCGCCCCGATCGCCGACGACTCGGTGGCCCGGCTGCTCGACCGGGCGGTGGCGGACGAGGCCGACCGCGCCCTCGACCTCGGCTGCGGAGGCGGCGAATGGCTGCGGCGGCTGCTGGTCCGCTATCCGTGGATGCGTGCCGAGGGGGTGGACATCCACACCGCGGCCCTGGAGCAGGCGCGCGAGGGCGCGGAGGAGTCCGAGGTCGCGGACCGGCTGGTCCTGCACGAGATGGACGCCGCGGTCTTCGCCTCGGCGCACCGCTTCGACGTGGTGCTGAGCGTTGGCGCCGCGCACGCCTTCGGCGGCCTGCTGCCCACGCTCGCGGCGGCGCGCGAACTCCTCGCCCCGGACGGCCATGTCCTCGTGGGCGACGGCTTCTGGGAGCGCGAGCCCGACGCCGCCGCCCTCTCCGCGCTGGGCGCCGCATGGGACGACTACGCGGACCTCGCGACGACCGTGGACCGCGTCGTGGCGGACGGCTGGACGCCGGTCTACGGCCATGTCAGCACGGCCGGGGAGTGGGACGACTACGAGTGGTCCTGGACCGGCTCCCTCTCCCGCTGGGCCCTGGACCACCGCGACGAACCCGACGCCCTGGACGCGTACAAGGCCGCCGCCGAACACCGCTCCCAGTGGCTGTCCGGCTACCGCGGCACGCTGGGCTTCGTCACGCTCGTGCTGCGACGGAGTCCCTGAACCGGGCGCTGTCAGTGGTCGATGCGACCATCTCGGCATGAGTGCAGAGAGCTCGACCAACGCCTACTGGGACGCCGCCGCCGCGGGCTTCGACGATGAGCCGGATCATGGGCTGCGGGACCCGGCCGTGCGGGAGGCGTGGGCCGGGCGGCTGCGGGGGTGGTTGCCCGGGCGGGCCGTGGATGTGCTCGACCTCGGGTGCGGCACGGGGAGCCTCGCGTCGCTCGCGGCCGAGTGGGGGCATCGGGTGACGGGGGTGGACCGGTCGCCGCGCATGGTCGAGCTGGCGCGGGCGAAGCTGGCCGGGACGGGGGCCGGTGTGCTCGTGGGGGACGCGGCGGAGCCGCCCGTGGGGGACGGGCGGTTCGATGTCGTGCTGGTGCGGCATCTGCTGTGGATGCTGCCGGACCAGCGGGCGGTGCTGCGGCGTTGGGTGCGGCTGCTGCGGCCGGGTGGTCGGCTGGTGCTGATCGAGGGGCGGTGGGGCGAGTCCGAGCCCGTCGGGCTGACCGCCGCCGAGCTGTCGGCGATGGTCGGGCCGTTGACGGAGCGGCTGTCGGTCGAGGAGCTCGGGCCGGACGCGGCGCTGTGGGGCCGGGCCGTGCGCGACGAGCGGTATGCCCTGGTGGCGGACCTCGCGCCGGTTCGGCGGCATCGAGAGATCGTCGATGTGCATCTGATCCTGCGCCGGGGCGGCGACGTCCTGCTCGCGCGCCGGGCGAACACGGGGTATGCGGACGGGCTGCTGCACGCGCCGTCCGGGCATGTCGAGGACGGCGAGGACGTGCGGGCCGCGATGGTTCGGGAGGCGGCCGAGGAGATCGGGGTCGGCCTCGGTCCGGACGATGTGCGGGTCGTGCTCGTGCTCCAGCACAAGGCGCCGACCGGGGACGCCCGTACGGGGTGGTTCTTCGAGGCGGAGCTGGGGGAGAGGGGCGAGGGCGGGCTTGAGCCCGTCAATCGGGAGCCGGAGAAGTGTTCCGAGCTGGGCTGGTTCCCGCTGGACGCGCTGCCGGACGACATGGTGGCGTACTGCCGCGCGGGCCTCGAGGCGTATCGCGCGGGGCACCGCTTCGCCCTCCACTGGCATGAGTCGGACGACTCCATCGCCTACGCCCCCGAGGGGCCCGACCGGCTGACCCCGCTCTGATGGTCGGAGGTTCTGGGACGTTGTCCCGGTTAGCTAGACTCGAGCGCGAAGGGAGGGTGTGGTGAACGACGACGACCGAGACGCGGAGCGCGCGGCCCGGCCCAAGCGGGCGGACGCGCGGCGCAATGAGCAGGCGCTGCTCGAGGCCGCCGCCGCGGTGTTCGTCAGCTCGGGCGTGGAAGCGCCGATACGTGACATCGCGGCCAAGGCCGGGGTCGGGACGGCCACGATCTACCGCCACTTCCCGACCCGGGCCGACCTCATCGTCGCCGTATACCGGCACCAGGTCGAGGCCCTCGCCGAGGCCGGTCCCGCGCTGCTGGCGAGCGGCGAGACCCCGCACACCGCACTGGGTCAGTGGATCGACCTCTTTGTCGACTTCCTGGTCACCAAGCACGGCCTCGCCGCCGTGTTCCAGTCCGACGACCCCTGCTTCGACCCCCTGCACTCGTACTTCATCGACCGGCTCCTGCCCATCTGCGACCAGCTGCTCGACGCCGCCGTCGCCTCGGGCGAGATCCGCTCCGGCCAGGACGCCTATGAGCTGATGCGCGGCGTCGGCAGCCTCTGCGCGGGCGCCGGCGACAACCCCCGCTACGACGCACGCCACCTCGTCGGGCTGCTCATCTCGGGGCTACGCCAATCGCGCTGAGGTGCTCGCCGTCCCGGGCGTGGTTATGCGCTGACGCAGATGCGCTGACGCAGATGCGCTGACGCAGATGCGCTGACGCGGTTGCGCTGACGCAGATGCGCTGACGCGGTTGCGCTGACGCGGTTACGCCGTTACGTCGAGAGCTCCCGTACGTAGCGCCACTCCGTGGCCGCCAGTTCGTAGCCGAACCACTTGTTCACCGCCAGCATCGGCCCGTTGTCGCCGTCGTTGCCGGTGAACGCCTCCCGGCAGCCCGCGGACCGGGCGCGGTGGAGCGAGTCGTTCTTGGCCAGCTTGGCCAGGCCGCGGCCGCGGAAGGCGCGGCGGGTGCCGGTCATCCCGGACCAGTAGCGGCCCCGGCCATCGGTGTGGGCCACGCTGAAGGCGGCCACCGCGCCGTCCACCACCGCCACCGACGTCAGCTCGCGGTCCAGCGCGGGGTGCTCCCAGTACCGGGCCAGCCACTCGGCGTACGGCGGCGCGGCCATGTCCACGTCGCCCGGCTCGTCCACCGTGCACTCCGCGTCCGCCTCGTACAGCGGACGCGGATCGTCCGCGAAGTCCGCCGCCGTACGCAGCTCCACCCCGTCCGGGAGACCGCCCGCGCTCAGCGGCGGCAGCGCCGCCGCCGTCAGGTCCAGCCGCTGCACACGGGAGGAGCGGCTGCGCCGGTAACCGCGCCGCTCGGCGAAGGTCACCGAAGACGGCTCGTCCAGCGTCCAGACGAAGATCTTGGCGGTGCCCAGCCCGGACAGATACTCCTCCGCCGCGGTCACCAGCGCCGAACCCGCGCCCCGCCCGCGCGCCCCCGCGATCACCGACGTATTGGCGAAGGCCAGCCCCGGCTCGTCGCTGTCGTGGAAGACGCCCATCTCGCTCGAGCCCACCACCTGCCCGTCCGCCTCGGCGACCAGCAGCCGGTAGTGCTGTTCGACGGGCGCGTTGTCCGACTGCCAGACCACCGTCCGGGGCGTGGTCACCAGATAGGGGAAGGCGGAGCGCCGCGCCGCCGCCACGGCCTCCGCGTCGGTGGCCCGGAAATCGCGCACAGTCATGGTCATGGTTGCGCAGGTTACGGCCTGTCAGCCCGGCTCGCCCCCCAATTTCCGCAGCTCGTGGGCTAGATCACCGAGGCCGTGCGGTTCCTCTCGGCCCGGCACACCGGTTCCCCTCGGCCCGGCACGCGGTTCCTCTCCGCCCGGCACGCGGTTCCCCTATGCCTGACACACAATGGGTGCCACAAACACCGTCCCGCACCCATTTCCCAGGAGCCCCAACGTGGCCTTGCAGATCACCGTCGACCAGGACACGGCGACCGCCCCCTTCGAGCAGATCCGCGCGCAGATCGCCGAGCTGGCCCGCTCCGGCGCGCTTCCCGTCGGCTACAAGCTGCCCACCGTACGCGGCTTCGCCGAGGAGCTGGGGCTGGCCGCGAACACCGTCGCCAAGGCGTACCGGGCCCTGGAGGCGGACGGTGTGATCGAGACCCGCGGCCGCCACGGCACCTTCATCGCGGCGGCGGGCGACGCGACCCTGCGCCGGGCCGCCGAGGCCGCCCAGACCTACGCCCAGCGGGTGCGGCGGCTGGGCCTGGACCGCGCGGCCGCCCTCGCCACCGTCGAGGACGCCCTGCGCGCGGTCTACGGCGACTCCGAGTGACGCGGCCGGGGTGGCTCCGGCGGTGACGTGGCCGTGGTGGCTCCGCCTGTGACGCGGCCGGGGCGGCTCCGCCTGTGACGTGGCCTGACATGCTGTCCCCCATGACCAGCGCGCTGCCCAACCCCATGACCGGCCGTACGACCAGCCGCAAAGCCCTCGTCCGGCGCCCCAGCCCCCGCCTCGCCGATGGGCTCGTCACCCATATCGACCGCACCCCGGTCGACCCCGCGCTGGCCCTGCGGCAGTGGGAGGTCTACGTCGTGGCGCTGCGCGCGCACGGTTGGGAGACGGTCGAGCTGCCCGCGCTGGACGACTGCCCGGACGGGGTGTTCGTCGAGGACACCATGGTCGTCCACCGGAACGTCGCGGTGATCGGCCGCCCCGGAGCCGAGTCCCGCAGGCCCGAGACCGCGACCGCCGAGGAGGCCGTGACCGGCCTCGGCTGCTCGCTGAACCGGATCCGCGAGCCGGGGACGCTGGACGGCGGGGACGTCCTGAAGATCGGCGACACCCTCTACGTGGGACGCGGCGGACGCACCAACGGCGACGGCATCCGCCAGTTGCGCGCCGCGCTGGAGCCGCTGGGCGCGCGGGTGGTGGCCGTACCGGTCAGCAAGGTGCTCCACCTGAAGTCGGCGGTCACCGCGCTGCCGGACGGCACCGTCATCGGCTATCCGCCGCTCGTCGAGGACCCGGCCGCGTTCCCCCGGTTCCTCCCCGTCCCCGAGGAGTCCGGCGCCCATGTGGTGCTGCTCGGCGGCGGCAAGCTGCTGATGGCGGCGAGCGCGCCGCGCAGCGCCGAGCTGTTCGCCGACCTCGGTTATGAGCCGGTGCCGGTGGACATCAGCGAATTCGAGAAGATGGAGGGCTGTGTGACCTGCCTGTCGGTACGGCTGCGGGAGCTGTACGGCTGACCTGCGGCCGCGGGGCCGTACGGCCGAGCCGGGCCCCCGGTGGGCGTCTCACGGACGCCCCTGGTGGGCGGCTCAGGGATGCCCCTGGTGGGCGGCTCAG